>CAYZVQ010000047.1:4777-20859 GCA_964481925.1 uncultured Acidimicrobiaceae bacterium | reverse complement strand
AGAGCAGCGAAAACGTCTGCTCGGAGTACTCGGTGCTCATGGACAAGAACAGGGCGCCCAGGCCGAGCAGGGTCACCAGGGTAAGGGCCGTGACAACGTCATGACGGCCCCGGCGGCCCCAGCGAGCTATGGTGACCACCCCGAACAGCGAGAAGGCCCCCACCCCGACCAGGGTATTGGCCCCGATCAGGGCGGCGCCGGCGGCACCGGTGAAGGCACCTTGGGGAATGGCGTGGGCGGCGAAAGTGGCCCCCCGCATGACCACAAAGAACCCTACGGCACCGGCGACCACGGCCATGATGCTGGCCTCTGCCCATGTGTTGACCATGAAGCCCGTAAACACGACGCCCTCTACCTCGGGCCCACCGGCACAGCTCGCCCGCCACGGTCGACTTGGATGGCCTCGGCGCCCGCCGTCGTCTTCTGGCGACGCTCGGCCCGGACCTTCAGCTGGGAGAGCAGGTATGCAGCGAGTACCAGCACCACGACGAAGAAACTGACCGGCCAGCCGTTGTGAGCGGGCGGCCAGGTATAGCTGTCGTAGGCGAGCACGATCCCGGCCCAGGTGGCCACCAGGCTCAAGCCCGCAGCGCCGGCCATGGCCCCGCCCGGGCTGCGGGCAAGGCGCAGCGCCGTCGCGGCTGGCCCGATGAGCAGGGCCGTGCTCAAGATGGCGCCGATGGTCAGGGCGCAGAGAGCCACGGACAGGGCCAGGGCGACCATGTAAACGGCCTCCACCAAGCGCAGCCGTACCCCTTGGGCGGCGGCCAGGTCAGCGCTGACCGAGCTCAGCAAGAGCGGCCGGTAAACCAGGCCGGTGAGCACCAGCGCCACCGCGCCGACGCCGACCACCAGGGGCACGGTCCCAGCGCTCACGGCAAAGATCGAACCGAACATCACGGTCACCACGGCCCCGGTCGTACTCCCGCTGGTGACGCTCAGGTACAAGAACAAGGCGGATAACCCGAGCGCAGCGCCCAGCACTATGCCGGTGGCGAGGTCACGGCCCCGCTGGCGCTGTGCACCTGTGAGTTCCATGGCACCGGCCCCGAGCAACCCCATAGCGGCGAACCCGACCAAGGGGTTGACCCCTACGACCACCGACGCCGAACCGCCTGTCGAGGTGATGTCGGCAAAGGCGTGGCCGGCAAAGGACTGGCCCCTTATAACCGTGAACACGCCTATGGGGGCGCATACACAGGCGACCACGAGCCCGACGACGGCTGCCGTTTGCACGGCCGAGTTCCCGAAGAACCCGGGCTGGAATATAGCGTGCCAGACGCTCACGGGCGCGGGGACTGAGCGTTGGCGACAGTGATAGCGCTGTTGTCGCTCTCGGTGGCGTGGTTGGGGCCGCACGCCTCCTCGGGGCCGGGCTCGCAACCCTCTTCGCGGTGCTCCTCCCCCACCGAGACGATCACCCGGCCATGAGCATGGAAGACATCGACGTGGTGGCCGTAGAGGCGGGAGAGCACGTCGCTGCGCACCACCTCCTCGGCCGTGCCGGTGGCCGCCCGGCCGGCGGCCAGGTAGATGATGTGGGTCATGACGGGAAGCAGGGGGTTCATGTCGTGGGTCGAAAGCAGGATGGCCACTCCTTGCTCCCGGGATATGCGGCCCAAGAGGGTGACAGTCTCCTGGGTGCTGTGAAGGTCGAGGTTGGCCAAGGGCTCGTCGAGCAACAACAGGCGCGGATGACGGGCCAGGGCGTGGGCGATGAGCACCTTTTGCTGCTCGCCCCCGGACAGCGCCCCGACACGGGCATCGAGAAGTGCCGAGCCGTCCACGGAGGCGAGCAGCTCTTCGACCCGGGCCCGCTTGGCGCCCGACCTTAGAGGTATGCCCAGCCGGCGGCCGTCTATGCCCAGTTCCACCAAGTCCCGGGCCCGCACGGGGAGGTCCGGGTCCAGCAGTACCTTTTGGGGGACGTAGCCGATGGAACGGCGCCCACCGGCCAGGTGCACCCGGCCGGAAGAAATGGGCTGAAGGCCGAGGACCGCCCGCAACAGGGTGGTCTTGCCGGCGCCGTTCATCCCGATCAGCCCGTTGACCTCTCCGGCTCCGACCGAGAAGGAGACCTGGCGCAGGACCTGGCGGCCCGACAACGAGACCGACAGTCCGTCGACCACCAGCGCCGGGCCGTCAGGCAGATCGCCCTCTCCCCGGCCGGGGTGGTCCCCGGTCCTTGTCACCGTCCTCACAGCCGTACCGTCGAAGTCCCCTTGACCAGCGCAGCCTGTAAGGCGTCGACCTCGGCCAGCATCCAGGACTGGTAGTGGTAGCCGGGGACCGGCATCGTCTCGTACACGCTCACCACCGGGACGTGGGCCTTGTTGGCGTCGGCCAGGAAGCTGGCCGTCAGGCTGTCCGTGACCTGCTTGTTGTACAGGAACACCTTGACCTTGTGGCCGGTGATCAGGCTGTCTTCGGTGGTGATGTCCTGGGGCGAGGGGTCCGTGCCGTTCATAATGGCTGCCTCCAGCGACTGTGGCGTCATAATGTCGGCCCCGGCCGCCACGAGCATGTAATCGGCGACCGGTTCGGTGACCGCTACCGGCGTGCCCGGGTACCGCTTCTTAAAGTTGGCGATGGCGGCCAGCCAGGGTTGCAGCGACTTGACAAAAGCGCTGTCCCGGGCCTGGAAGTAGGCGCCGTGGGCGGGCTCGAGCTTTGACAGGTCGGTCGCCACGGCCTTGGCCACCAGGGGCATGGTGCGGGGGTTGTACCAAAGGTGGGGGTTGAAGATGTCGCTGGACAAGCCGAGGAGCTGCTGGGCGACGATGACATCCCGGCCCCGGCGCGGACTGGCCGCTTCGATCTTGTTCATAAAGGTGTCGTAGCCCACGCCGTTCTGCACTATGAGCTCGGCCCTGCTGACCGCTTCGGCCACGCTGGCGCTGGCTTCGAACTCGTGGGGGTCGGTGTTCGGGTTGCTCATGATGGCACTGACCCTCACATAGGGGCCGCCGATCTGAGAGATCACGTCGGCGTACTCGTTTTCGGCGCCGACGGCCACGACGGGCCCGGAGGCGGTCCCGGCCGGAGCCGGGGCGGCGGTGGCCACGCCACCGGCGGCGACCATAGCCAGGACAGCGGCATTGACGAGCAGCGAGGTTCTCGGAGGCACCTTCACATAGTAGAGCCTATTCCAAGACTGGGTCCCAATACAATTGGTCTTCTAGGTCGCGGCCTGGCACGAGCTCTCCAGCTCGGTCAGTCGCAACACCAGGCGGACCAGCCGATTGGGGGAAAGCAGGGCCATCGTGCCGCCGGCGGACAACAATGCCGCCCGGGCCCGGCCCAACACCGCCGCCCCCGAGCAGTCGATGAAGCGCAACTGGGCCAGGTCTAAAACGAGGTGGTCAGGACGCTTGGTGACCACCTCGAGCAGGCACTCGTCGAGTTCGGCGGCCGTGGCCAGGTCCACCTCGCCGGAGATGGACACGGTGGCCGTGTTCCTGGACCAAGCGACGTCGACCGAGAACGGGGGCTCTTCGAGGACCAACGACATCTCACCACCTACCTTTCGGCGCGTCCGACCGCACAGCGCAACAGTCCCGAACGTTGCCTGCCCTGCAGGGGGCCCGCCGAGGCCCGCACACCTCGGCTGGCTGCTCAGCTGGTGCCCCCAGCCCCCGGGCCCAGAGCACTCCGCCGTGCCTGGGCCCAGAGACTGAGGGGAATGGGCTGGTCAAAATCATTTAGCTGTCGAAAAGGTTGAACTCGTCGATGGACCACCAGTAGTTCGAAGGATTGCCCGAGGTAAGGACAACCTCTACGTACTGGGCGGTTTGGGCGGGGAAACTGACGACCTCAGGCGAACCCGTCCCCGTGCACGTAGCTACGGTGCTCCAGGCCGTGCCGTTGTTGGAGACCTCTACGTTGTAGCCCCTGGCGTAGTCGGTCGTCGAGTTGGGGACGTCCATCTCGAGCTCGGTGAAGGTCTGCGCCGAACCCAGGTCAACCTCAAAGTACAGGCCCGGGGCCTCTGGCTCGTCGGTGCTGAAACGGGTGCTGAGGTTGCCGTCCAGAGCCTTGGCGGGCAGGTCGGCGCCCTTGGAAGGGGCATTGGTGCTGGCCACCCAGCCGGTACGGCTGAGGGGCGCCCCACTCTCGCTCGCGGTGCAGTTGACGGCTGGCAATGTCGTGCTTGTCGTCGAGGTCGACGTGGTGGTCGATGACGTTGTCGTTGATGAAGTCGTGGTGGTAGTCGCATAGTTATAGCGACTTCTCCCATTCCCGGCGCCCGCGCCGCGGCCTCTGACGGCACAACGGGCACGAGACCACATCCAGCCATGACCATGGCTACGGTGCCGGAGAACGAGGCAGAAACGGCCCTGGCCTGGGCCGCCCAAGCCGCGCCCACCCGGGCCCCCTGTAAGCGTTGTGCTCGTCCATGTCGTGGTCGTCGGCGCCGTTGTCGTCGTCGTTGAAGATGTCGTGCTCGTGGACAAAGTCGTTGTGCTGCCGTGGTGCCGGTACCAGCCGTCCGCTGACGCGGGCACAACGCTGGCAGCTAACAACCCAGCCACCACCGCCATCGTCGCTACCAAAGCGGCGACGCCCCCCAGGTACCCGTGCCTCCGCCGTTGCGTTTCGTGGGTCATCCTTCCTCCCTCGGTGATCCTCGGTTCCCCTCTAATTCGTCTACGCCGTCTTTATGAGCAGGCGTCGTCCTACTTGTGATGGTTCTGTGAAGGCAGTCCCGGGGGCACCGAGCACTTCTCGACCGTTGACGTAACCTGTAAAGGCCAGGGATCCCCCGGCCTTAGCCGTGGGGAGGGCTCAAGCTGCTCGGGACTGGCCGACGGATTCGGCCAGCAGCTCCACGGAGTGCAGCCGAGCCTCGACCGACAGCAATTGGTGGGCCACTATGAGCTCGTCGGCCTGGGCATGTTTGGCAAACTCGGTCACGTACTCGCCGACTTCGGCTGGATTGCCGACCGCCGTATAGGTGAAAGTCTCCAAGATCTGCTCGCCTACTGGTGAGCGGAGCACCAAGTCCGCCTCGCCGTCCGTGAAGACCCGCCCTCGGCCCAGCCTGGCGGTTACCCGGTGGCGCTGGGCCAGCACCAACTGTTCCCGGGCCTCAGCACTGGTGTCGGCGGCGATCACATTGACCCCGGCTATGACGTACGGCTCCGCCAGCTGCGCTGACGGCCGGAATTCCCGGCGGTAGATGGCGACCGCCTCTTCCAGCGCTTGCGGCGCGAAATGGGAGGCAAAGGCGTAGGGCAGGCCGAGCAACGCGGCGAGCCGGGCCCCGAACGTGGACGACCCCAGGATGTACAACGGTACCTGCGCTCCCTTTCCCGGCGTGGCCTCGACGTCGGGGACAACCGGCTCACCCCCGAAGTAGCCCTGGAGTTCGAGGATGTCCTCGTAGAACCGGTCGGCCGACGCGGCATAGCGGCGCAGCGCGCGCATTGCCGCCTGGTCCGTGCCCGGCGCTCGCCCCAACCCGAGGTCTATCCGGCCCGGATGGAGGGCCTCCAGTGTCCCGAACTGCTCAGCGATGGTGAGCGGGGCATGGTTGGGCAGCATGACACCCCCGGCACCAAGGCGGATGTCATTGGTAAACGCAGCCACGTGGGCGATCAGCACGGCCGGGGCAGAGGACGCTATTGCCGAATTGTTGTGGTGCTCGGCGTACCACACCCGGCGGTAACCCAATTGCTCGGCCAGCTGAGCCAGGGTCACGCTGGCCGCCAAGCTGTCGGCTACGGTCTGGCCCGGGCGCACCGGGGCCAGGTCGAGGATGGATAATGGCAGCGTCATTGGCGCACGTTCATTTTGTTCTCTTCTCGAGGGCACGACGATGTAGCCAAATCAGCCCTCAGTGGTCCAGTACCGTAGCGGCTGGACCTTCGACCATTTCTACCCGATCTTTTCCGACAGCACCGGCCCCTGCATGGAGGGCTGGGTCACCCTGACGGCGCTGGCCCAGGCGACGAAGCGCCTGTGCATGGGGACTCTGGTGACCGGCATCCATTATCGCCACCCCGCGGTCCTCGCCAAAATGGCGACCACCCTCGACATCGTTTCTGGGGGACGTCTGGAGCTCGGGATCGGGGCCGGGTGGAACGAGGAGGAGTCGGGGGCCTACGGCATCGAGCTGGGCACGCCGGGCCAGCGTAGCGACCGCTTCGAGGAGGCCTGCGAAGTTATCGTCGGGCTCCTCAAGCACGAGACGACGACCTTCAAGGGCCAGTACTACCAGCTCACCGATGCCCGCAACGAGCCCAAGGCGGTCCAGCGCCCCCATCCGCCGATCTGCATCGGCGGTAGTGGTGAGAGGAGGACGCTCCGCACTGCAGCCCGGTTTGCCCAGCACTGGAACTTCCTGGGGGGCACACCGGCGGATTTCGCCCGCAAGCGCGACATCCTGCACCAGCACTGCGAGGACCTCGGCCGCGACCCGAAGGAGATCCTCCTCTCCAGCCATCTCATCTTCGCCGGCGACCCAAAGGCCACCGCCGAGCAGGCCGCCGCGCTGGCCGATGTGGGCGTCGAGCTCGGGCCAAGCCGAGCATCTCATCGGTCATGTCGAGCCCGTACGCCTTACCGCTCGGCCCGACCCGGCGGGCGGACAGGAGGACGTCGATGCCCCCGCCCGAGCCCAGGTCGAGGACCGTCTCGCCCTCCCGTAGTTCGGCGACCGCGGTTGGGTTGCCGCAGCCGAGCGACGCCAGCACTGCCGCGTCGGGCAGGACCTCGCGCTGGCCGGCGTCGTAGAACGCAGCCCCGCCTTCACTGGCCAGGGCCTGGCTGCCCGCGCTCTCGCCCCCACAACACCGGGCCTCCGCCCTCATCACTGCCAGGGCCGATCCCGCATAGTGCCGCCGGACGCTCTCGCGCAGCTCGTCGGCGTTGGTCTCAGATGTCGTCATTGCGTGCCCTTTCCGGCCCCTTTGGCGGGCCGCTCTATGTGTTTCAAGTCGTGACCGCTTGACGGCGGGCCTCCCGGCGCGCACGCCGGCTCGTCGCGCCGGGCCAGGGTGCCGGCAATGCTTCCGCCTCCACTTCGCCCATCACCAGTTCGGCGGCCCGACGGCCGTCACCGGGCCGGTGACGATGGCTGGTGCGGTGCCGGCTGCGCCGGAGCCTGGGCGCCATCGAGCAGGTGATGGGGGACGACCACCTCGGCCGCCTCCGCCGGGGTGACCCCGGGGGTAGAGCGCCTTGACCGCGGCCCAGGCCAGGGCGCCACCGACGATCTCGGCGGCAATGAAGGCGGGCACCGATGACGGGGCGATGCCGGCGAAGGTGTTAGAGAGCATGCGCCCGACAGCAATGGCGGGATTGGCGAAGCTGGTCGAGCTGGTGAAGAAATAGGCAGCACCGATGTAGGCGCCGACGGCGGCCGGCGCAATGTGGCCCCGGCCGCTGCGGGCCAGGGCAAAGATAACCAGGACCAAGCCCATGGTGGCCACGACCTCGGAGCCGAAGTGGGCCGGTGTGGCCCGGTGGTGGGCCGAGATCGACACGGCGGTCTTGGAGAACATCAGGTTGGCGACTACCGCGCCGGCGCTGCAGCCTGCGACCTGGGCGGGCAGGTAAGCCCAGGCCTGGCGCCAGCTGAGCCCGCCAAAGGCAGCGTCCACGAAGGACACGACGGGGTTGAAATGAGCTCCCGAGATGGGGCCGAACATCAAGATGATGACGTACAGCCCAGCGGCGGTAGCCGCCGCGTTCTCGAACAGCTCGAGGCCGACCGCGCCGGGCGAGAGCTTCTGGGCGGCGATGCCCGAGCCGATAACAACGGCGGCCAAGAAAGCGCTCCCGAGCATTTCGGCCAGCAGTCGGCGCCAGAGCGGAGCCTCGTCGGCAACGACTTTGGGTGGCACAGGTCCTGGTGCCCCTACTCAGCAGCAGGCCGAGGAGGCCCTGGCACCTATGGCGATGAGCTCGTCGTCATCGGCGCAGCACGTGCCGTCACCGGCCAGGCCCGTGGACGCCGGTGCGTCTGCCAGCACGGTGTAAACCTCCCAGGGGGCGCCGTCAGGGTCAGTCACCCACGCCTTATCTTGCACGGCGTAACAGCACGTGGTCGACTCCTGGACCTCGGGTACTAAGCCCTCGCCGGCGAGGCGGTGTGTGGCCTCTCGGACCTCTTCGGGGGTCTCTACCTCGACGCCGAGATGGTTCAAAGCGCCAGCGACCCCGGTGCCCCGCGCCGAGGTGTTCTCGATCAGGACGAGCTTCAGAGGTGGCTCTGCTATAGCGAAGTTGGCGTAGCCGGGCTGACGTTTGGCTGGTTCAGACCCGAACAGCTTGGAGTAGAACTCGACGGCGGCGTCGATGTCGGACACGTTTAGGGCCAGTTGCGCTCGGGACACAAGACCTCCTGGTAGCATTTACACTCGTAGATGTATCTATCATGCTCGATACATTCAGAGTTGTCAATAGGAGATTCTTAGGATGGTCAAACAAGCTGCAGTGATCGAGGTGGCCGAGGCGGTCTGTTGCCCGTCCGTGCTTGCCGCGCCGCTAGACGCCGAGGAGGCCGCCGACATGGCCAAAGGGTTCAGCGCGTTATCGGACCCGGCCCGGCTGCGGATCCTTTCGATACTGGCAGCGGCGCCCGAGGGCGAGGTGTGCGTCTGCGATTTCGTCGGGCCGGTGGGCAAGTCCCAGCCCACCATTTCCCATCACCTCAAAATCCTGGGTGAGGCGGGGCTGGTGCACGGCGACCGCAGAGGCAAGTGGGTTTGGTACTCGCTCGACCGGGAGCGCCTGGCTCGCTTGCGGGCCGCTCTCGACGCCTGAACGGTCCCTGGCGCCGGGTTCACCATCACTGGCCACGGCTTCGACGTCCCCTAGGAGGGTGGTGTCTTTCGCGGCGCAGATCCTCTACACGTTCTCCGCGACCTGCGGGACGAACGACGCAGAGTGCACGCCGCTGTGGACGGCCAGGACCGACGGTGGCATCGACTCTTCGCCCACGATCGAGGACGGCGTCATCTACGTGGGCTCGTCCGCTGAGGCGACCGACGGCGACCAGGTGTGGCTCTCGGCGTTCCCGGCCGACTGCGCCAAGGTCTGTCGTCCGCTCTGGCAGGCTGACATCCCGCTCCTTGGGCCGGAGGTGGCATCGAGCCCCACCGTGGCGGACGGCATGGTGTACGAGGTCGCGGATCTCGTCTGGGCCTTCCCGGGGGGCAGGCTCTGTGAGCTCAACGGCGAGCCCGATTGGTGGGGCGGGACTTGGCCTTCCGATCAGTGGTCGGTGGCGCTCTATCGCGGCTACCTGTTCTCGTCGTTCAACCGCTTCCTGTACGGCTACCTCACGGCGACGTGCGCCAGCAGCTTCGTGCCAAGCGCTCCCGTGCTCTGGCCACCGCTGTGGACCGCTCAGCCCGGGCCATCCGACGAGACGACGACCGTCTTCACCTCCGGGCCGACCATCGCCAACGGCGTCGTCTTCGCGCCCGTGGATGCCCGTTTCGGCCCCCACCTGTACGCCTATCGCACGGTCGGCTGCACCTTCACATGCCAAAGGCCGCTCGCTGCCGTCGCCTAGCCCCGGTTCGGCGCGACGATGCTGGCGGCCTGACCGAGCTCCTCGCCGAGACCGGCTTCGACCTGGTCTCGCTGGTCGATGTTGACCAGCAGCCGCCCGGCGGGTTCCACTGGTCAGTGCTAGCAGAAGTATCCCCATGAGCCTGGTGGGCTTCCGCCGATCGAACAAGGCGAGGCCGTCGTCTCGTCCTCCACGGTCGTTCACGGATTGCCCTTCTCCGGAACGGACCGACACTGAACGTACGGCCTGTCGAGTTACCGCCGGGATATTCTGCTGAGGCGCCTCTGCCACAGCCGTCTCGAACGGATGCGCGCGTGGACCGAGGGGCCACGTGATCCGCGATCGAACGAACACGTAAGCGGTCGGGCCCACGATCGAGCGTCGGAGAGCCGCCTCACCGAGCCGGCAAATCCCACAAACCACGGAGAGTGTTGGTCTTCGCAGGAGCTTTCGTGCCCCCCGCGTGCCCCTCGTGCCCCATCCGCGCCCCATCCAGGGGCACGAAACGGACATCAACGGTCACCAAGGGTAAAGTTCGGTGGACCTAATTGTGGGCCTTGAGCGGCGGGAACGCCGTCCGAACTGGGTGGGTGGGTGGGAAGAGAAGGGGAGGAAGGAGCGGGCGACGACAAAGAGGGGGACAGCCCCGAGCGAGAGCGCCCAGCCCAGCCCAGCCCAGGATGGGCCAGGCACCGGCACGGGGCGGGCCGAGGGCGGGGGCGGGCATGGCACTGGCACCGGCCGGGGCATCGGCAGGCTCGGCTCGACGGGTCAGACGCGGTCCCAGGAGCCCAGGAGCACCGCGAGGTAAGGGGTAAGCGGGGGGTCCTGGGGCCCCGGGAAGGGTATTGGGGAGGAGGCGGAGGATGCCCTTCGGGGCGTCCGAGGGCCGGTTTGGCGGGGTACCGACGGCTCGACGGGCGCTCCGACGACCGACCGGCCCCGCCGGCCCCGGTGCTCGCGGGCTTAGGTCGGCTCAGGAGCTGCGAGGCATGGCCGGCGCAGGCGCCCACCGGGTACCACCGGCCCTGGTAGTCCTGGTGCCAGCCTGAGACCACGGGAGGCTCGGGACAGTGGGCGGCCCCAGCCGCCTGGTGCCGGAGCCCCGGCCCGGCCGGGGCGTGATCTGGCTTGAAGAGGCCTCGACAACTCCACGTCTGGCTGTTACCGTTCCCGTCACCCGCTGTCGTGGGCTACCGAGAGGAACGTAGATGGCAGAGGTTGTCGTGATCGAGTTCTCATCGCCCGACGCGGTGAGCATCTACAACAGAGTCAACAAGATCATTGGTTGGGAAGGTGAGCCGGACAGCGAGGCGTGGCCCGACGGCATGATCAGCCACATCGCTGCCGAAGCCGGGGACAAGCTGATCGTGGTCGAGGCCTGGGAGTCCCAAGCAGACCAGGAGAGGTTCATGGCGGCCAAGCTCGGCCCGGCGTTCCATGAGGCGAACGTGCCTCAGCCGACCAGGGTGGAGTGGTTTGCCGGCGTGATAAACGTCCACTCCTGAGCCTGGTCCTCAAGCACGGACCTACGCAGCGTCGTTGGCAACGGCGCTGCGAGCGGCTCGGGTCCCTCCGTGGTCCTTCGTACTGGCTCCCGTGACATGGTCGACGGGGGGACCGTCGTCCTCGCTTCGGTACACGAACCGATGGCAACGGCCCCGTTCAGCCGTCCAGGCCCCGGCCGTAGTCCTGTACGAGGCGGGCACTACCCCCAGCCTCTGACCGCGAGCATTGCCTGCCTGCCTCTTAGGCGCCAGGTAGAGCCACCGTCTCAGCTGGGTTTTCTATTTCCTTTGCCATCGTTCGCGCTAGATCGGACACTCTAGGAAGAACTATCTCGTCGAACGTCTTCCGATAGATATTGGTAATCGGCGCACGCTCCTCGCGCGGTCTTCCTATTCATCTGGCGGTTGGTCCGTCCCTGAGCGCACCAAGGCCCCTCCCGAGCGCAAGTACCAGAGCACCGAGGTCCTCAGGCCGCTCACGGGCTTTGAGGGCGACAACCGGGACCAGCGCAGCCACGGCTACTGGCTTGGGGAGTGCTTGCGGGTAACCGCGCCCGGGGGAAGCTGTCTCGTGTTCACCGACTGGCGCCAGCTCCCGACGACCACCGACGCCCTACAGGCCGGTGGGTGGGTATGGCAGGGGGTCATCGTCTGGCACAAGCGAACGGCGCGGCCCCGCGCTGGCGGCTTTGCGGCCAGCTGCGAGTACTTGGTGTGGGGCAGCCGAGGGCCTCTCCGTAAAGACCACGACGTCTACCTGCCTGGCCTCGTACCACCGGGACCGCCCGTGCCAAGTCCCACCTCACGGAGAAGCCGCTCAGCCTGCTCGCCGTGCTGGTGCAGGTGGCGCCCGTCGGGACCGTGGTCCTTGACCCCTTCATGGGCTCGGGCTCCCCGCTTGTAGCGGCCATCAGGGCCGGCAGGCTGGCCGTCGGTATCGAACTGGAGGAGTCCTTCTGTGCCGTCGCCGTCCGCCGACTGGCTCAAGGGGTGCTCGAGCTGCGCGCGTCGACGACGGCCGTTTCCCAGAATCTCTTGCTCGACAGCCCTGAGGAAGGTGCGAGCTCGTAAAGCTCGACGCCACCCACCCGATGACGTCGGCTGCGATAACCGAGGATATGCCGCGGACCTCAGTGTGTCCTTTCATTTTGGGGGCACGCATAACCGGGGGATCTGGCGGGAGCCGCGCCTACTGGACCTGGCGCGCCGAGACGATACCCTCTAGGCGTCAGTGTTGCGCGACTGGCTGGAGCTCCCCAACCTGGCCCTCTCTTGGCCACCGACCGGGAGGACTAGGTCAAGTACCCCGGCTCGCACTTCGTTAGTGTCCGCGCGAGCGAAGACAAAGGCCGGCGCCAACCCACGCGGGCCGTTGGGGCGGTGCGCTCCTCAGGACCTGTGGTCCAACAGTGGTTTCGAGGCGGTAAGCGACCGCGCAGCGGCGGCCAGTTGGCGCCCGTTTGCAACGCCGAGCTTGGCGAAGATGTGGTTGAGGTGGCTCTTGACGGTGGCGGTAGACACGAGCATGCGCGCGGCGATCTCAGCGTTGGTCAGGCCGTCTACGACCAGCTCGGCTACCATTCGCTCTGTCGGGGTGAGGGCGGCCCACCCGAAGCGGGGGCGGCCGCGTTGGCCTCGTCCCCGACGGGCGTAAGCCACGGCTGCGTCGACCGAGAGGCCCGCGCCTTCCGAGGTTGCGGCCGCCAATCCCGAGGGGCCCAGAGCCGCTTCGACCCTTCTCATGGCCGCGTCGACTTCTGCCTGGTCGGGCACAAAACGGATGTAGCCCAGCCGCCCCCGCTCGGTCGCGGCGGCCGCCAAGAGGCGGGCGGCCTCGGTGGACCTCTCAGCGTCAGCGGCGAGAAGGGCCACCAGCTCCAAGAAGTCGACGACGAACAACTGCGCACCGCGATGGCGCACTGTCTCCAAGCCCTCGTCGGCCAGCTCCCAGGCCAACGATGTGTCTCCCCGGGCCCGGGCCACCCGGGCTTGAGCCCTAACGGCTAGCGGCTCGTCCTGAACCGCCAACACTCCAATTTCGTCCAAGTGGAGCTGGGCCCCCGCCAGGTCGCCCCGACGGGCGGCCGTTTCGGCCAGATGGCAACGAGCGCGCGCGACTGCGTAGGGCCGCATGACGGTGTCGCCAAACGAGGGTGCGTCCTCAAGGGCTCGGTACCCCTCGTCGTCATGGCCCCGTGCGAGGGCAAGGATGCCCTGGTCGCTGCGAATGAGCCCCAGGTCCGAGTTGTCGTGGGCCCGCTCGGCCAGCCGGCGCGCCTCGGCCAGGTCCTGGGCCGCCGAAGGTTCCCCACGGTACATGCTCGCCATGCCGCGGTTCCAGAGTGCCAGTGCACGGAGGAACTGGTCGTCCAGGTCTTCGGCCAGCTCCATCAAAGCGGCGGCAGCGGCGGCAGAGCGACCGAGGTCGCCCAAGCACAGCGCCGCCCAGGACAATGTGTGCAGGGCGTAGGCGGCGCCCCACAGGTAGCCGATCCGCTGGGCGGCGGCAAGTGCCTCCTCGGCGTTGCGTTGAGAATCGCCGAAGCGGCCGAGCATGCGGTCCAAGCCCGCGCTGCGGCACAGGCAGTCGACCGCGTTGACGCTGTCACCTACGGCCCGGGCTATGGCCAGCGCATCTTGGAGCGTCCCCCAGCCGACCTGGGGGTCAGAGTATGCCTGGACTCTGCCCACCTGGAACAATCCCCGGGCCAGGGCCCTGTCGTCGCCCAGCTCCCGACCGAGGTCGACCAGGGCCTCCCCGTAGGCCAGCGTTGCCGCGATGTCATGCGACATGGCCAAAGAGGCCGCCGAGTAGCACAGCTCGGCCCGGCGGGCGGGGGTGATTTCGCTGGCCAGGAACTCCCGGCACAGGCTCAGGCCTTCGCTGAGCAGGCGGCGCACGTGGAGGAACTGGCCGATGTCGAACAGGAGCCGGGCACCGGCATCGAACTGGCCCGAGGCCAGGCTCCACTCCAGTGCGCCCCGAAGGTTGTCGTGCTCGGCGTCGAGCACCCCCAGCCAGGCCACGATGACCGAGGTCCACATACCCTGTTCGGCTCGCTCGCCCAGCTGGAGGAGGAACGATAGGTGACGGTCGCGGGCGGCCACCTCCTCGCCGGAGGCGGCCAGTTCCTCGGCGGCGAAGGCCCTGATCGTGTCCAGTAGCCGGTAGCGGTCGCCCCTGTCGTTGGCCTGGACCAGGGACTTGTCGACCAGGGCGGCCAACAAGCCGAGGACGTCATAGCTAGCCACCTCCCCGGCCGCGCCGACCTGCTCGGCCGCGCCGAGGGAAAAGCCCCCGGCGAACACCGACAGCCGGCGCAGTACGGCCTGCTCGGGCTCTGGGAGCAGCCCGTAGCTCCAGTCCACCGACGCCCGCAGTGTCGCCTGGCGGGGTACGGCCGTGCTTGGCCCTGCGGCCAGGAGGTGGAAACGGTCGGCCAGGGCGTCGGCGACCCGCTCCACGCTCATCATGCGCACCCGGGCGGCGGCCAGCTCGATGGCAAGGGGGATGCCGTCCAGGCGCGAACAGATGGCCGCCACCACCGGGGCGTTGTCGTCGGTTATGGCGAAATTCGGGCGCACCGCCCGGACCCGGTCGGCGAACAGGCGGGCCGCCTCGGAGGCGTCTAGGGCCGGTATGCCCAGGCCAGCTCGTCCCTCCGGCACCGATAGGCCGGGCACGCGCCAAAGCACCTCGCCTGGTACCCCTAGGGGCTGGCGCGACGTGGCCAACAGCACCAGGCGCCCGCAGTGGCGCACCAGCGCCTCGGCCAGGGTGGCGGCGGCGGCGAGCACGTGCTCGCAGTTGTCCAGGACGATCAGGGCGTCCCGCTCGGCCAGCTGGGCGGTGAGGGTCTCGGTGTGGGACTGGTGGGCGACCTCCTGGACGCCCAGGGCGGCCATGACGGCGCTGGGGACCAGGCTGGGGCCGGACAACCCCGACAGGTCCACGAACCAGGCCTCGTCGGCCCGCTCCCCCAGGGCTTCGGCGGCCACTTGCAGGGCCAGGCGGGTCTTGCCGCACCCTCCCGAGCCGGTGATCGTGACTAAGCCGTGGGGCGCCAGGAGCTCGCCTAGCTCGGCCACGGCTGCCTCTCGGCCCACGAAGCTGGTGAGCTGCACCGGGAGGTTGTGGGGGTAGCGGTCGAGGGACCGCAGGGGCGGGAACTCGTACCTTAGGTCGGGGTGGCACAGCTGGTGGACCTGCTCGGGGCGGCCCAGGTCAGCCATCCGGTGAGAGCCGAGGTCGACCAGGCTGGTCCCCGCCGGCAGGTGGCCGGCCACCAGGTCTGCGCACGCACGGGACAGTAGGACCTGGCCGCCATGGCCGAGGTCGGCCAGGTGCCCGGCCCGGGCGGCGGCGTGGCCGGAATAGCGGACCTCGTCCCGTACCTGCGCTTCGCCGGTGTGCAGGCCCATCCGCAGGTGGGGCAGCTGTTGCGCCCCAAGCTCTTGCTGGACCTCCAGGGCGCAGGCGATCGCCTCCGGGGCCCGAGCGAAGACGGCCAATAACGAGCCTGCCTCGGCTTGATTGGGGTTCTGGACGCCGCCGTGACGACCCACCATGGCACTGACCGCGGCACCGAGGCGGCTCATGTCCTCGCCCGTGGCGTCGGCCCCTGCCTCGACCGAGGCCGACAGGAACGTGGCCGTACACGGCGGAAGGGCGAAAGACAAGGTCGTCAGCCCTGCCCCCCATGCCATGGGCCCCCAAATGGCCCGGGCGGGGCGTACGTGGCCGGCGACTTTCTCACCATACAAACGCAAAGTGCGCCAGGCGCACCGCCCTGGGTTGGAGGGACCAGTAGGGCCACCTCCACGGGATCAACCCTCGGGTGGATGTTCCCCGATGCCGTTCCTCTCATAGTTCATTTCATAGCCCATTCAAGGCCGAGGTGGCACGCATGAACGGAGCAGAGAAGTGAAAAGGGGAGATCCACTACTATTCCGGCCCTTTGTCGCCCGTGTACCGCGTGCAACGGGCCGATGGCTCTTGTCATTGGATCGCGGGGGCCAGGAGCACCGGGGTGGTGCCATTCGCGTCGTTG
>CAYZVQ010000047.1:0-4767 GCA_964481925.1 uncultured Acidimicrobiaceae bacterium | reverse complement strand
GTCCGCTTGGGCCTAAAGACGCGCAGCCTGACGGCCCGGCCCCTTCCTACCGGCGTTGCCGGGAACGCCGCTTCAAATGTCGTATTGGGCCCTGTCGTACCACGGTCAGTCAACCGCTCGATGGCCACGAGGCACAGGCCCGGTTACCTGCTCGTCGGTCCCGGCCGCGAACAACTTGGCCACCATCAGTGCCTCTCTATGAGGGGGTGCCTTTGTGCCCTGTTGGCCCTTTCGCTGGGCATGGTCCCGACGGCGCCGGGCTCGGCCTCGCCCGTCCCCATGAAGACGGTGCGTTCCAGCAATTGGTCCGGTTACGCGCTCACGGGTAGTGCTTTCACCGGGGTGACGGGGACCTTCAACGTGCCCGTCCCCCTCAAGTCTCCCGACTGCTTGGAAGAGACATCGGTCTGGTTGGGAGTTGACGGGGCGGACAACTCCGACCTCCTCCAAGCTGGGGTCGACGAAAGCACATTTGTCCTGTCAAGTGGCACCAGTACGCCCTGGTGGCAGCCCACAAATCTCTGCGCGGGCAAGGTTCAGGTCTATGCCTGGTGGGAGGACCTCCCCTCCGCGGAGGTGCGCGTCAAGCTCCCGGTAAGTGTGGGCGACGACGTGACCGTTTCCATCTTCAAGATGTCGCCGGGCTGGTGGGCCCTGGCCGTGCACGACCTCACCACGAGGCGCATCTTCGTGCGCGTGCAGCCATATGGTGGGCCGCAGGCTTCGGTGGAGTGGGTGGTCGAGGCGCCCCAGATGATGGACGGCGTAACTAACGCCGTCCCCTTCGGTACGGTCGATTTCCGGGATCTTGGGGCCCAGGGCGAACTGCGTGACCTGGAGCGCATCAGCGCCGGTTCCAATGGCTATTTCACCTCCAGCCCCGACGCAGTGGCGAGCACGGCGCAGCTCATGTGGAGCGGCTTTGCCGTCCGCTGGGCTCCTTGAGCGGTGGAGACCAAATGCTAGAGACACCGCTTCCATAACCCGAGAACAGTGTCGCCGTCCTCGGGGCCTTCCTTTACTAGCTGGTGGGTGGGTGCGCTAGAGGACTCGAACCTCCGACCTCAGCCGTGTGAAGGCCATTCAGGCGCCGCGCCTGCCAGCCAAAACAGCCCGTGACATGCTGAGACGCACTTCATCGCTTCTCGCTCATCAGCATCGTTTTGCGGCCTCTCGCGGACAACACGCGGACTGCCCGAGAGACGGGCAAGGTGACACCAGGGCCCGAGAAGCACGGTTGGCCGGCCACTGACGCGGCTACGCTCGGTGCCCCCCCGGCTTCGGAACGGCGTGGTCATCGAGGGCCCGCTAGCTGATCCCAGGTTGCATCACGTTTTACGGTGCGTGCCGGGGAGAGGACCGGGGTGGTGATCAAACGCTGGCGGGTTCGGCACCACGCTTCCCGGGTGCGAACCCTCGACGAGATCGAGGTAGGCACTTCCCGAGCTCAAAATGCTCAAGCGCCACGAGCGGAGAGGCGACGAGTGTCCGAGGGAGCGTGGGCAGCATCCGGGGTCGAGGGTCTGGGACTTGTGGGCAATGGCGAGTTGGGTGTTGGCGACGGGCTGGCGCGCTTTCGCCCCCGCCATGGCCCCGGTCGGTAACCGACGACAGGGAGCCCCAGCTGATGTGGCTAACCCCCCATGGCCTCCCGGCCAGGGCTCCCGGCTGTCGCCCACCGTAGTGTTCGCCGACGGCCGTTACCCGTTACCCGGGCCGGGTTCACGGGGCCCAGGTTGTGGGGCCGGTCAACGACACCGCCGGGCTCACTTGGGCGCATCCGACCTGCTCGCTGTCGACGAGCCGGGGGCTTGCCTCTGGCTGTGTTGCCGTACGGGTCGCGACTCGTGCCCCTCATGGCAGTGTGTGGACCCCGGCTCCGGGACGAGGACGGTCAAGTTGCTGAGGTGGAAGTCCAGCTTCTGATGAACCGACGTCGCGGGCGTACGGCGTGTAACGTGCCCAACCACGTGGCTGCTGCTCAGGCACGAGACATATGGCAGACGTGTCGGTAGGAGCACAATCCAAGAGGAGGTTGCTCAACGATGATCCGGACGCGGATAAGAGTGCTCGCGACAAGTGCGGTGGTCGCCAGCGGCATCGCGACCCTAGCGACGATGGGCACTACCGGCGCGTCGTCGCCCCCTGCGCCCAAGAGCTTTCACCTCGTCAAGGTTGTCACGCCGAAGAACCTGGTTGCGAATGGCCCTGATCGTCCGATAACCATCTACTGGGCGGGGAACGCCGTTTTCCCGGTCACAGTCCAGGATGGTCCTCGCTCGTGCCAGGCTGGCTACCTCTGCGTCTCGGCCTCCTATCATTTCAAAGCTCGCGCCAACCCCCTTGACTGGGTCGACGCGACGAACTGCGAGGGCGCGGTGCCCCCTGGTTTCGTGTTCCGTTACTACATCTGGGCGGTTGACGCGAAGGGACATCGGACTCCGGAGATAGCGATGAACATCCCGTGCCAGCCCGGATGAGCCTTCCTGACCGCGCCGGGGGTGCGCCACTCGGCAAGGGCACACTGGGTGACGTACGCGTCTTTCCCGTGGGCGGCAAGTGCCCCGTCATGAAGCTCAGTCGGTAGACCGACTTCACTCCGTGTCGGAGGGGCGTTTGCTACCCTGAGTACACCGAGAACGACCAGGTCAACGACATGGCGTACCGAGTGGGCTGCCTAGTTGCCTGACACCGGGTGGGGTCGGCAATCGGGTACGGCCTTGTTGTCCAGCCTGTCATGCTCTGGAACGACGTACCAGCGCCAGTGCCCCGCCCCTCCCCCGCTATTGGCCTGGTCCATTAGCCTTCGCCTACAGGGAGCCTCGGCTGACGTGGCGAAACCCCCCCATGGCCTTCCGGCCAGGGCTCCCAACTGCCACCCACCGTAGTGTTGACCGACGGCCCGTTACCCGTCACCCAAACGGGGTTCACAGGGCCCAGGCTGTTGGGGCCGGTAAACGACACCGCCAGGGCCACTCGGGCGCACCCGACCTGCCCGCTGGCGATCGGCCGAGGGCTTCCCTGCGGCTGTGTTGCCGTCCGAGGCGAAACCGGTCGCTTCTCACGGCAACAGCTGGGCCCCGCCTCCGGGTCGAGGCCGGTCAAGGAGTTCCAAGCGGTGGAAAGCGCAGGCGTCAACCGCATACCAGCGGCCGGTCAAATCCCGTCGCCAACCCGACCTCACCGGAGGCTCTGGGCAGTCGGCAGGGTGGCCGTCACCGGCGTCGTACGCGAGCCGATGGCAGCGTCCTCGCCCGGTCTGCCAGGCCCCCGCATAATCGACCTCGGCGACGATGGTAGTGACAGCCTCCGACGGAAAAGCAGGCAAACTCACAGGGGCTACTGGGACCACGACATGACCGGCTCTTACGGGCTAAACAGACGGAGGGCTGCCGTCGTCAAGCATCCCAAGGAGCCAGTCAAGGTCGTTCAGTAGCCTTACGCTGGCCTCGTTCCCGTCCTTTAGGTGACTCCGCATCGCCCTCAATGCCCTCAGCGCCTCAAGGCCGTCATTCTCATCACCGAGAAAGGGCGGGACGAGAGTCAACTCCATACCGGCGAGGCCGACGGACTCTTGAAGTCTGTCGAAGTTCTCGACGGACCGGTCCAACAGAGCCTCCAAACGGCCTCGTTCACCTGGTGAGAGCGAAAGGGAGATTTCGTCCATTCCAACCCTGCATAACCCTATCATCCTAACCTCCTATCATTCACGCTCCGCGACGACGGGGGGTGTGAGGTAGAGGGTAGGCCCGCATCGTCCTGGTCACCCTTCTACGGCAGCGACGCCGAAGTCACGGGAAAAGAGCCTGCCGCGCCCGCCTAGTCCCGGCCCGTCAGCAACCAGGAAGTCCGGGACGGTGGAGTCCCACCTCTGAAGTGCAGAGGGAACGGTGGCGCCGACGTGCGCCTCGCCTTGCGCCGTGACCGTCAACCTCCCCACGGGGCCCGCCGCATCGCGGGCGCTGGCCCGAGAGCCGTACCGCCAGGTTCTGAGGCTTAGCGTCACTCTGAGTGCATCCTTCCTATCCGGTATTTCGGAAGGGTCTGCTGAGCCCACTAGAGCCAAACGTCCCCTCCTGCTGGCGGGCTTGCTAGGCCGGGGTGGTCAAACGTCCGTAGCGTTCGTGCCACCCAATCAGGGGACCAACGAAAGGGGCTGGGCCATGACGGATGCAATCGTCAACCGCGGCACGAGGTAGCTGGTAGAGGAACGAGAGCGCCACGGTCGAGTAGCATGGCCGACCGCGTCGTAGCTGGTCAAGTCCCATAGGGGAGTAAATGGACCCTTCGGGCCGCTCATCCCTTCAGCGTGATGACCTCGTCGCTCCCCGACAAGAGCGCCACCAGTTCCGCCTGGGAATGCACGCCGAACCGTTCGAAGATGGCGGACAGATGGTTGCGCACCGTGCTCTCGCTGACCAAGAGCTCTTTGGCAATCGCCCGTACGCGCTTACCGCGCATCAAGTGGCTCAGGACTTCCCACTGCCGGGCGCTCAGGGCGCTCAGCTGCGGGAATCGGACCGCCTCGGGTAAATGCCGGACGCTCTGGAGGACAGCGCTGGCATCGGCGAGCCGGCCCTGGTGGTGAAGCTCGCCGACCAGGGACACGATCCGGGGGTCAAGTTTGCGGCCGGACCAGCGCCGGAGCTCGTCAATGGCCTCTGAGGCGTCCACCGCTCCATGTCTGTACGGGCGGGGGCGGGTCATGGAGTCGAATGCATCGGCGACTGCGATGATGCGTCCCAGGAGAGGGATTTGTTCGCCCTT
>CAYZVQ010000046.1:0-20959 GCA_964481925.1 uncultured Acidimicrobiaceae bacterium | reverse complement strand
GGCGTCGGGCTGATGGTGGCCCAGGTGGCCAAGGCGGCCGGAGCCCGCGTTATCGCCGTAGCCGACTCAGCCGACAAGGCCGCCTTGGCCGAGCGTGTCGGAGCCTTGGCCACGATTGTGCTGGGTGATAGCGGCTTCGATGCCGTTGCGGATGCCGTGCGTGAACAGACCGACGGTTTAGGCGCCGACCATTTCTTCGAGCTGGTCGGTACGGGGCCAAGTATGGTAGCGGGCATAAGGAGCCTGGCGCGGAGGGGTACGTTTGTGTCGATCGGCTATACCGCCGATGAGATCAAGATCCACCCGGTGGAGCTGATCCTTTCGGAGTCCCGGATCGTGTCGTCGGTCGCCGCCTCGAAACGCGATCTTGAGACGGCAGTGAGATTGTTAGCCGACGGCCGCCTGGAGGTGGTCATCGACACCCGTTACCCGCTCGAAGACGTTTCGATCGGGGTTGAGCGGCTACGGGCACGAAACGTCAAGGGACGTAACGTGATCGTGTGGCCTTGAGGAGCCAAGGGAGCGGTCCCGCAGCCCAACGAAAAGGCCTCAGCTCTGGGTGACCTTGTTGAGCCCCAACGGTTGGTCCGGGTCGATGCCGCGCCCGAGCGAGACCAGACGGGCCAGGTGCTGGCCGCGCACAACGGCGCCGATGTTGGCCAACGGTTCGGGCACGCCGGCGGGCAGGGCAAGGTCGGCGTCGGCGCGGTCGTTGATGCGCAGCACGTTGGCCCCCCGGGCGGCCAGTTCGGACTCCAGGCGCTCGGTGTCGGCGGCGGCGGGACCGGCGGCGCGCAGGCTGAGGACGGGGACGTGGGCGCCGATGGCGGCGACGGGCCCGTGGCGCAGGTCGGCGGCGGACCAGCCCTCGGCCAGGATGCCGGAGGTTTCCCGGAGCTTGAGAGCCGTCTCCCGGGCCGCCGCCAGTAGGTAGCCACGGGCCACGGCGACGAGCTGGCCGGCGTCGGTGAGCCGGGCCGCCGCCCGGGCCACGGAGGCTTCGTCGTCCAGTACGCCGGCGATGTGGCCGGGCAGGTCGGCCAGGTCGGAGGACGAGACGAGCGAGCGCCCGCTCACGCCTTCGGCCAGGAGCACGAAGGCGAGGAGGGTGGCGGTGACGGTCTTAGTGGCGGGGACGGCCAGCTCGGGCCCGGCGCCGAGGTCTATGACGCTGCCGGCCGCCTCGGCCAGCGGGCTGGCGGGGTCGTTGGTGATGGCGATGGTGCGGGCCCCGGCGGCCCGCAGGACGGCGACGACCTCGACGATCTCAGAGGTGGCCCCCGACTGGCTGACCCCTACGACCAGGACGCCCCGGTAGTCGACTGGCGCCCGGTACAGGGTCTGCACGCTGGGCGAGGCCAGGGCCACCGGCCGGCCGGTAGCCACCTCGAGCAGGTACTGGCCGAGCAGAGCGGCGTGGTCGGACGAGCCACGCGCCACTATGGCGCATGCCGCCAGGTCGACCGGGACAACCTCGGCGCCGGTGGCACGGACCTCGGCCGCCCTCTCCACCAGGCGGGCGAGGACGTCGGGCTGCTCGGCCATTTCGCCGGCCATCAGCTGTCCCTTGGCCATATCTACCCGACCGACGAGCGCAACAGCGTGGGGACACGCCGGCCCAGCCGCTTGATCTGCTCCGCGTTCCACTCGTCGGAGCCGTCGACGTTCCCGCTCTTGAACACCGGCGGTTGTATACCTCGCTCGACGAGGAGCGTGACCGTGGCCACCACGATGCTCTGGATTATGACCAAGGTCATTACGCTCGAGACCCCGCCCACCCGCAGGTCCCCATCGACGGCGACGGCGGCGTCGCCGAGGGGCGCGTGGTTGTCGATGACCAGGTCCGCCACATCGGAGAGCTTGACGCCGCGACCGCCGCGGGCGGCCACACCGGCGGAGTGCTGGCGCGACGTGAGCGCGACCACCTTGGCGCCCCGAGCCTTCGCCGCCTCGGCCACCTCGACGGGCACAGGGTTGCGGCCGGAGTTCGAGACCACGAAGAAGACGTCGCCGGCCTCGACAGGCTCCGTGCTCACTATGAGCTCACCTAGGCCGGGTTGACGTTCCAGAAGGCTTGCTCTCCTGCCCCCCTGGTGCACCATGAGCCATTCCACCAGTACGGCATTTACCGGCACCAACCCCCCGGCGCGGTGAAAGGCTTCTTCGGCCACCATGTGCGAGTGCCCGGCGCCGAACACATGGACCAGGCCACCGCCGGCCACTGCGTCCGCGCACCATTGGGCCGCCTGCATAATGGCCTCTTCTTCCTCACCGAGCTCGTCGAGCAGGGCCTTCACTGTTGACAGGTAAGCGAGCCGTTCGTTTTTCACAGTATTTTCCTTCCGTAGTCGTTTTTGCTATGTCTGCCTGGCCGCCAGTCTCGCCCCGGTGGCCACGATGCGGGCCCCGGCTTCAGCCCTTAGGGGCGATGACAAAACCTCGTACCCACCTTCGCTTTCCTCGTCGGGCCCGAACACATAACCCGGTGCCCCATTGGAGTAGCCCACCACCCGGAGGTGGTCCTGACCTGTTCTGTGGACGATTTCGCGCTCGATCGACTCGAACGGCTCGCCGGGCACGAAGCACAAGCTGAGCTCGCCCAGCCTCAAGACCGCTATCTCCGCCCGGCTCTCGGGCCGGCGGGTACCGTCCCGACGCGCCCGTTGGGCCACCATCGCCTCTTCGAGCAAGGCCGCCTCCGAGCGGTCGTCCTCGCCCCGGCTCGGGGGACGAGCGCCGGGTGAGAGGGCTGATGGGCCCGCCCCCTCGGGCTGCCCCGCGCCCTCCGGCGGCTCGGGGCCCTTGAGGGGCAACGAGACCATGGCCCGCGCGAGCTCGAGCGACAGTTCGCCGGTTACCGCTACGGCGCGCCCGGCGGCGCGCCCGGCGGCGGCGGCGACGAGCGAGCCCAAACGTTGCGCCTCCCGCGGGGCCCTCTCCCGCCGGGTGCCCCGGGTGCTGATGTCGCCGGCCGCTCCTTGCGCCCAGGCGCACCGGCCCGGGGCGCCCATGGCGGCCTCGAGGGCCTCGACGCCGGCGCCGATGACGTCGCCGGACACGGCCAGGTTGTTGGGCCCCAGCACTGTGCCGTGACATGGGTAGACGATGACCATGCCCCTCAGCTCGCCCTCCCGGCGGGCCGTGACCACGCTGAGCCGCTGGGGCCGGGCGTCGGCGGCGCGCCGTCCGGCGCCGACGCCATAGACAGGCTCCTCGGCCCACGCCAACGTCGAGGGGGCCAGGTCCTCCACGGCGCAGACCAGCGAACTGGCCACGGCGTGGGGGAGGAAAGCCCGGTAACGGGCTTGCGCCTCGCGGTACGAGCCTTTTTCGTCGTCCCAGGCCCGGTCGAGGTCGGGGCCGGCGTGGGTATGGGTGGCGCTCACCATGACGTCGCCGCCGGCCAGGCCGCCCGTGGCCTCGACAGCCGCCCTCACCTCGGCCACCAGGGACCGGTTGACCTCCAGCACGTCACAGATCACCCAACCGACCCGGGCCTGGCCGTTGTCGAGGACAATTGACCGCGCCCGCAGCGGCTGGGCGACCTGCCGGCTCAAGGCCTGGCGGCGGGCGTAGCCGGCGAGGCGGCAGGGGAGGGGGGGAGTGATCGACGACCAACCGAAACCGGCTCTCAACGCACCTCCTCGACCCAGGTGGCGAACGGCGCCGGGACGCCGTGGGCCCCGATCTCGTGGCAGCCGTCCAGAGCCGACGAGCTTGGCACGGTCACCGGTACCCGCTGGGAATTTTCGCCGAACCAGGCCTTCACCCGTTCCGCCAGTTCCGGGACGGCGGCCACGAAGCCGCCGCCGATGACGACGGGCAGGCCGGGGTCGTCGCTCACCAAGGCGGCGGCGTCGGTGGCCAGCTCGCCCAGTTCCCGGGCCGCATTGTCGAGGATCTGTCCCGCCGTCACGTCGCCCTCCCGGGCGGCGGCCACGACGCGTTCGGCAAACCGGGCAATATTGCGCAGCTGGCTGCTGGGGCGCAGGGCCTCGGCCAGAGACTCGACGGGACCGAAAGCGCGCACGGCGTCGTCGCGCAGCATTTCTGAGCCGCCCCGGCTGCCGTCCCGCCAGCGGCAGGCGCTCTTCAGCCCCTCGAGGCCTACCCGGTAGCCGCTGCCGACGTCGCCGAGCAGCTGGCCCCAGCCGTCCAGGCGGCGCGCCCGGCCGTCGTGGTCCACGGTCACTGCTATAGTCCCCGTCCCCACGGTGACCACCACGCCGGGTTTGGCCCCCAGGCAGCCGATGTAGGCGGCGGCGCCGTCGGGGACCAGGGTGACCCGGGTGGCGTGGACGAAGGCGGCCAGCCGTCTGACGGCGTCCCGATCGGCCTGTCCCGCCGAGAGGCCCCGGGAGGTAATGACCACGCGGAACCCTCCGGGGACGTTGGCCGGCACCACGCCCGGGCGCTGGACCACTTCGCTCAGCTCTTCCATGAGCGACCGTATCGTCCCGTCACCCACGCCCGACCCGACCTCGCTCAACTCGTTGACGATCTCGCCCTCCGGGCTGAGGTGACGGAGGCGGACGTGCGTGCCCCCAACGTCTGCGAGCAGGAGGGAGGTGGCCATCATGCCCCTGGCGTGACGGCCGAGCCGGGCTGGGGACGGGGGACGGGAGCCCCGCCCAGGCGGCGTCTCGCCAGCTCGACGACGCCGGTCACGCCGGCCGTTTCGCCCACCCGCCCGCACCCGAGCTCGAACCTGGCCTGCATCCAGGGGGTGATGTCGCGGCGGGCGGCGTCGAGCAGGGCGACCAGGTAAGGCGACCCCGGCGCCATCATCCCCCCGGCGAGGCCGACCCCGGCCGGGATGAACATGTTGACCAGGTTGGCGACGGTGGAGCCGCAGGCGGTGCCGGCCGCCGCCAGCACCTCGAGGCTTATGGCGTCACCCGCCAGGGCGCTGTCCACGACGTCCTTGCCCGTAATGGTGGCGGCGCGGGAGTGGAGCACGTGGTCAGGGTCGGCGGCGATGCGGGCGGCCGCCGCCTGCGTGAAGGCGGTGCCCGAGGCGATCGTTTCCAAGCACCCGTACTTGCCGCAGGGGCAGAGCCGCGACTCCCCGGGCACGGGGAGATGCCCGACGTTGAGGCACAAGGGGTGCCCGTCAGCCGTGTCGAGCACGACGCAGGCCCCGACGCCGGTGCCCACCGAGAGGTACAACCACGGTGAGACGGGCCCGCCCGGCAGGACCGCCAGCTCGGCTATGGCGGAGGCGCAGACGTCGTTCTCGATCACGACCGGGACGCCCAGGCGCAGGGAAAGCTCCCGTCCCAGGGCCAGGTCGTGCCAACCCAGGTTGCCGGCATCGATCACCAGGCCGGCATGGGAGTCGACCAGCCCGGCTATCCCAACACCCACCGCGGCCACGTCCGCCCAGGAAAGCCGGGCCATGTCCAGCGCCTTAGCGGCGGCCTCGGGGACGGCGTGGAACTGCCCGGGCCTCATCCGGTGCGGGTAAGAGAGCCAGCTGAGCAGGTGCCCGTCCTCGTCCACGGCCCCGGCCCGCACGTTGGTCCCCCCCACGTCCACGCCCACCCAGGTGGCCGGGGAGCGGCCCGAGCCTTCGGGCCGCTCCCGGCCGCGCCCCGCGGGTCGAGCGGGACCTATGGTCGGGCCCATGACCAGGCCGGTCCCGGATCCGGCCCCGAGGCCGGGCCCGGGGCATCCCACTGCCCGCCGGCCATTACGGCCACCACCATCAGGTCATGGTCCAGCACGACCAGGTCGGCGGCCCGGCCGGCAACTATGGCACCGCACTCGTTGTCGATGCCGAGCAAACGGGCCGGGTTGCCCGACGCCGCCGCCGATGCCACCTCGATCGGCACTCCGCTCTCCTGCACGGCCCGGCGCAGGGCGACGTCCAGGGTGAGGGAACTGCCGGCCAGCGTGTCGGTCCCGGCCAGGCGGGCCTGGCCGTTGGCGACGCGTACGTGCAGGCCACCGACGAAGAAGTCCCCGTCGCCCATGCCGGCGGCCCTGACGGCGTCGGTGACGAAGACCATGCGCCCGGGCACGCTGGCCACCAGGCTGGTGATGGCCGGGTGGACGTGCACGCCGTCGTTTATCACCTCGCAGGCGATGCCGGAGACCAGCGCCGCCCCGACGATGCCGGGCTCGCGGTGGTGCAGGGGCCGCATGCCGTTGAACAGGTGGGTGGCCTGCGCCGCCCCAGCGTCGATACCGGCCCGTGCTTGAGCGTAGGTGGCGTCGGAGTGCCCGATGGCGGCCACGGCGCCCGCGTCCAGGATGTCGGCGATGACCTCCAAGGCACCGGGCAGTTCGGGGGCGATGGTCATGCTGCGCACGGTGCCCCGCCCCGCTTCGACGAGCCGGGCAAAGGTGGCGCGGTCCGGCACCAAGATGTGGTCGGGGTTTTGGGCGCCCCGGCGGGAGTGGGCCAGGAACGGTCCCTCGAGATGGGCGCCGACCACGTGGCCGGAAGGCCGCGGGCCGGCGGCGACGGCGTCGGCCACCCAGCCCAGCTGCTCGACCACCGCGTCGGGGGGCGCCGTGACCAGCGAGACGAGCGTGCGCGTGGTGCCATGCCGGCGGTGGAAGGCGACGGCGCCGGCCATGTCCTCGGGCGACGCCGTCACGTCGTGGCCGCCCCCGCCGTGCACGTGCACGTCGATGAAGCCGGGCAAGAGCCACCGCCCACCCAGGTCGACCCCCGCCGATGGGCCCGTTGGGGCGGGACCGCGGCCGGTGCCGGTGACCCGGCCGCCTTCGACACTGACCCAGCCGTCCTCGAGGACGCCGGCAGGGGTGACCACCCGGCCCCCCCAGAGCACCGTCATACCAGGCCCCGCGCCGGCTTACCAGGACCGCAGGCGGGCATTACCAGAACCGCACGCGGGTGCGGTACGGGGCCATCATCTCGTAGTTCTTCTCCGTGACACCGTCCAGGTTGCCGCTCCAGAACACCGGTACCGGGTCCATCTTGCCCACCAGGCGTTCGGCCACTCCCACCATGACGGCGTGCATGACGGCGGCTCCGCCGACCGTCGATAGCGGCCCGACGGGCTGGGGTACGCCCGGCAAGTGCACCACGGCATCGCCGTGAGGAGCGCAGTTGTCGATCACGACGTCGGCCAGCTCGTACAGCTTCTTGCCGGAGGACGCTCGGGAAGACACCTGGCGCGAGTAGTCGAGCGACGTCAGGGCGATCACCGGGATCCCCCGGCGGTGCGCTTCGATAGCCATTTCCACCGGCGCCGCGTTGCGGCCCGAGTTCGAAATGATGACCAGTACGTCTTCCGGGCGGACGTTGTGATAGTTGAGGATGTGAGGGGCGAAACCCTCGAGGCGCTCGAGGAACTCGCTCTTGCCCACCTCCGTGCTGCCGGTCAGGCTCGGCTCGAGGATGGGGCTCACGGGTACGACCCCGCCGGCCCGGTAAGCGACCTCCTCGGCCAGCTCGTGCGAATGGCCGGTACCGAAGGTGAAGATGATCCCGCCGGCGGCGACGCGCTCGGCAATTAGGTCGGCGGCGGCATCGATCGCCGGCAATTGACTGGTGCTGAGCTTTTCCACCGCTTCCCGGCAGGCCTGCAAGTACTCTGCGCTCGCGCTCATAAACGTTGCCTCTTTCGTTGGCCGGTCAGCTCGGCAGTTCGCCAAGCACGCCGGCAATTGGTATGTGAGTGTAGACATCGGTGATAAAGACGGACAAATCGCATGATCATCGCAACCCCATGGTGGCGCGCAGCAGCTGCCGCTGTGACACCACGAACAGCAACGCCACCGGTAAACTGACGATCATCACCGCCGCAGCCAGCAGCGTGTACGCGCTCTGGTTGGAACTGTAGAAGGTGTACACGCCCCGGGCCACCGGGAACAGGTTGGGGCTGGCCAGCAAGACCACCGGGCCGATGATGTCGTTCCACACCGCCAGCAGGGAGTAGAGGAAAATAATGACAATACTTGGCCACGCCAATGGTACCACGACGGATCTCAGGTACCGCAAATAGGGGGCCCCGTCGATCCAGGCGGCCTCGTCCAGCTCCTTAGGGATCCCCAGGATGAAGGCCGTCAAGAGGATAACACCCAGGGGCAGGCCCGGTTCGACATGCAACAGGATGTACCCTATCCGGTTGTCGTACAAATGGAGGTCGCGAGACTCGATAAACAGCGGGATAATCGGCAGGGGCAAGCAGATCCCGATCACAAACCAGGCGTACACCCACGACGACCAGCGGATAAGTTTGCGAGCGATCGGGTAGGCGATAAGCAGGCTCAGCCCCGTCGATATCGCCGCCGCTGACACAGAGTAGATGATGGTGTTCACTACTTGTGGTCCCAGGTCACCTTGCTGGTAAGCCGCGCTAAAGTTCTGCAGGCTGGGCGGGACCGGCGGCACCAGGGGGTGGTCCAGGAACTGGTTCGGCGATTCAATTGAAATCATCACCACATATACGATCGGTACCAGGAACAGTAACGCGATCAAAATTACAGTGGTCAGTCTCCACACGCGCCGCCAGTTGCGTAGTTGCGTGCTGGAGGAGGGACTCATGTGAGGAGCCTACGTTCTCGGTAGCGGAGCACCATGGCCAAGGGGACGGCGATGCACACGGCGACCACCAGCAGGACGACCGTCACGGCGGCGCCCAGGCCCAGGTCCTCGGTGGACCCGAAGGCGCTGTTGAAGGCCAGCATGCCAAGAGTATTGGTACCGAACTGGCCGTCGGTGAGGATATAAATGAGGTTGTAGGTTGTCAGCGAGCCGATCACCGCGAACAGTACGTTCACCGTTACCGCCGGGGCCATCATGGGCCAGGTTATAGATCTGAAACGCCGCCATGGTGTGACGCCGTCAAGGCCGGCAGCCTCGTAAATGGAAGGGGGGATGGTCTTCAGGCTGCCGATGAAAACGACCATGGTAAAGCCGAGGTTTTGCCACACCTGGACGATGATCACCAACGGCATGGCCGTGGCGTTGGACCCGAAGAAGGCGGAATGGACACCGAATGCCCCGAACACAGCCTGTGCCGGGCTGGACAGCGGGTCGAACAACAAGAGCCAGACGATCCCGACGACGGTCACCCCTAAGACGATCGGGAAGAAGGCCAGGACGCGCAGCACCGCCGCCGTCCTACCGTCGCCCTGTAACCGGTGGGCCAGCACCATCGCCACGACGTTTTGGACCACCGTCACGCCGACAACGAAGACGACCGTTTCGGTAAGGCTGGAAACAAAGCCTGGCCCTTCCGTCGTCAAGAGCGCCGAGTAGTTTGACAGCCCGGCGAACGACGTCGGCGAACCGGGTAAGCCTGAATAGTTCGTGAACGACACCAGTATGTTGGCCGCCGCCGGGGCTATCCCGAACAGGACATAGAAGGCCATGCCCACTGCGATCCCGGACCACATGCAGATCCGCGAACCGACAGATAACTGTCCGCCCCCCGAAAGTCTGCTGCGAGCTCGCAGTGCGCTCACTCCCTCCGGTCCCACGAGCTCCCGTAGGCACCTCGTCCGGCTAGCCACGTCAACCTCGTCCGGCTGGCCACGTCAGGGGAGGCGGCCGTGGTCCCAACTGCAGGGCAGGTGCTCCCCGGGCGAGGGGTGCACCTGCCCTTTCGGCCGCGCTCCTAGTTAGGTCTTCACTATTACTGCGATATCAAGGGCCCTGATTTTAGGGTTTCCAGCTGCTCTGGATGAGCTGAGCCGCCTTTTGCGGCGCCGTTGAGCCGGCCATCACTTGTTCTTGCAACAGCGGGAACTCCGTGGCCGTGTCATAGTACCCCTCGACCGGCGGCATGGGGTTCGGCAGGATGGTAGCTACTTGAGTGCCCTTTCCCAGCCAACTGCCCAGCACGCCGGAACTGAAACTGGTATAGGTACCCGAGGTCTCGCTGGGGGAGATCCCCGTGATGTCGACGTACTGTTCGTAGATCGGCTTGCTGGCGAAGAAGGCCATCCACTTTAGGGCGTTGGCCGTGTCGTGACCGTGACGAAGGACTTCGAGGTTCAGGTCCGGTTGCACCAGGGGTAGATTTTGGCTGGCAATATTGCTACCCGGCAGAGGGAAACTCCCGAGCTTGATGCTCGGGTTAGCTTTTTGAACGGTGGCCAGGTCCCACGAACCGTCCAGGAGCATGGGTGCTTTGTTCTCGGCGAACGCAGCCGGCATACCCTCCCAAGAGACCCCCGTGTAGTCGGGCTCGATGTACTTGGCGATGGCGGCTTCCTCTGTCAGGGCCTGTACGAAGTAGGGGTTGTCCCACTTTTGGGACCCGGTCTGGAGATCCGTGTAGATGTTTGCGCCCGGGGCGTGGGGAAGCCACAGGCTGGCCATCAACGGCATAGTCACGAAGTCCGGGGCGTAGATGCTGGCGCCGCCGCCGAGCCCGAGCCAGAGCGGGGTGACGTGGTCTGCGCTAAGGGTGGCCAGCAGGGTCATGAACTGCGAATAGGTCGTAGGGACACTGACGTGGTACTTGGCGAAATCAGTTTTGTTGTAGAAAACGACCCGTTGGTACACCCCTGAAAGGATACCGTCGATTTGGCCGTTATATGTTTCCGTTTGGACCGCGGCGCTGTTGAAATTCTTGAGCCATGGTTGACCGTTTAGTGGCAGGAAGACGTTGCTTGACGCCCAGTACTGCATCGGGTTCATATTTGCCCGGCTCGGCTTCAGCGGGAGAGGCTGAATTTCATTGGTGCTGGTCACAATGTCGGCACTGGAAGAATCGACGCTCGTGGCCAGAAGGGTTACGTACCCGGCGGTGACGTTGGCCTCCGTCTCCAGCGTCACTTTGACGTTCGGGTACTGCTTCATGAACTCGTTGTCGATCTGGGTGAGGGCTTGTACGGCTGGGGGGTTGACCCAGGTTATTATTTTAAGCGAGCCGGAGGGACCACTTGCCTGGGCCGAGGCGGCGGGGACGGTGCTCCCGGCCGCCATGAGGGCAGCCACGCCGATAGCAGTTGTGGCCGTAACCCGGAACGATATGCGCTTTGTTCGATGGAATATCATCTATTGAGCCTGCCTTTCTTGCAGCGTGAAATGGACATGGGTGCGCCGGACGCGGCCTGCTCGTCTACTGGCTCTGGTGGGTGGGGCGTCGCGAGCCGACCCTAGTGTGGGCGGCGGCACCGCAGGTACCACCCGGGTTGACCGACTTCCCTGGCTCGGAGGCGCAAGGGCAGCCGGGCGGGCGCCGGGTCACGCCAGGCTGGAGGATCGTAGCCACCGGCTGCCGGGCCCCCATGTGGGGCCGGTTGGTCGGGCTGTGGTTCTGTTTGGGGATCCGTTTTCATTGTGATCGCTTTCCGGTCGAAACGAGCACGAAGGGGCAGGCTAGCACCGGGCACTGGGGCCGTCAAAGCAGTACGGCCCGGTCAGGCGGTTACCACCGACAGGCCTCGGTCCCGAAGGCGGGCGACTATGTGGGGCTCGGCGCTGCTGTCCGTAACCAGGGTCGAGATGCTCTCCGTGGGGCAAATCCGGGCAAAAGCGACGACCCCGAGCTTCGAAGCGTCAGCCACGATGATGACCTGGCGCGCCCGGCTGACCATCAGCTGGTTGATCGAGGCTTCGCCCTCGTGGTGGGCGGTGGCGCCGGCGTCGGCGTCGATGCCGTCTACGCCCAGGATGGCGAGGTCCAAGGATACTTGAGCGGGCAATAGAGTGGCCAGCGGCCCGATCAGCTCGTAGGACTGTGGCCGGATGACGCCGCCGGTAACGACCACTTTGACGTGAGGGCGCACCACGAGCTCGTTGGCGATGTTGAGGGCGTTGGTGACCACCGTGACGCTCGGGCCGGTCGAGATGGCGTACATGTCGGCTCGGGTGGCTATCGCCCTGGCCACCTCCGTGGTGGTGGTGCCACCGTTCAGCCCTACGATCGCCCCGGCTTGCACCAACGCCGCCGTCGCCAGCCCGATGCGCTGCTTTTCGGAGGCGTGACGGGAAGTCTTGTAGCGCAACGGCAGGTCGTAGGAGGTGCCATTGGCCACCGCGCCGCCGCGTGTCCGGGTGAGCATCTGCTGCTGGGCGAGCTGGTCGAGGTCCCGGCGTAGCGTCGTGGCGGAAACGCCCAGGAGCTCAGAGGCAGCCTCAACGGATACTCGTCCGTCCTCCGCCAACAGGTCCAACAGGGCGCCCCATCGCTCGGGACGAGCCACCGGGGTCCTCCTCTCAATGTGCTCCCGGCGTGAACCTCACCGGTGCCAACCGTGTGCGCAGCCAACTGCTTGGTCGACGGTTAGCATTGTGAACGATAGTGCATGTTTCGGGCGTGTTACAACAATATACGTTCATCAGGCTCCAATCACCCGTGCTCGCCCGGCGTCGCCAGCGTCGGCACCTCCCGGGCGGCAATGTGGCAAGCCACCTCGTGGCCGGGCCGCGGCTCGAGCAGTTCGGGGGCTCGGGCCCGGCACATCTCCCTCGGCCAGGGGGCAGCGCAACGTCGTAGAAGTGCCGGCCGTTGCGCCGTTCGATCGACGCATCGGTGCTAGGGGCGAGTTGCTGGGCCAGGGCGTGAACGAGGAGCTTTTCGAGGAGGGTGCGTCCCGGGTGAAGGACCGCGAACTCGAACGGATTGGGGGCCGGCCTCGGGCTGGCCATCGTGGCCGCCGTCGCCGACGAGCAGGACGGCTCGGTGACCGCCGCAAACACACCCGGGGGCGGCGCCGTCTTCACCATCCGCCTCCCGCTCGTGCCGAAGTCGTTCGTCCTAGCCCTTCATCCCCATCCTCGCGCCACGGCCGAACTGATCTGCAGCCAGGCAGCGCTCGGGAGCACAGGCTCCTCCGCCAATGAGGTTGTCGGCGACTACGACGTCCGTTCACTGACAACGCCGGTCGGTCCGGTTCGACCTGCGAAGACGAGATCAGCGGCACCTCAGCCGGACGTCAGCGCGGAGGCGCATGCTGTTCTCATGCCAAACAGGTCCGAACCCACGGGCGATGAAGCTCCTCGGCTCCGCTCGACACCGCCTCGCCCTAAAGAGGACCATGGGCGCGAGCTCACGACAACACCCGAAGCGGCCCGATGGTACCGGAGCGCTCAGGGGCACTATCTGGACCAATCGTTTCTGGCAGCAGATCTTCGGCTCGCAGTGCTCGCAGACCCTGGCTTCGCGTTGGCTGCTGCTGACCTCGCCGCGCTCAACGGCGCGCAGCCGACCCGTGCCACGCCGTCGCTTCGTGCATGGGAGCGTCACCACATGGAGGTGGTAACGGCTGCAGCCGACGCCAATGCTCGCCGCGCCGTCGACCTGCTGCGTGAGCACTTGACCGTCGTGGCGTGCGATCCCATCGCTACTGTGGTCGTGCTCGGCGCGGGCGGCCAAGAGCGGCTCGACGACATCCTCGAGAAGCTGCCTGGCTGCCACCCGCAACCCGCACCGGAGGCGCAAGGCGAGAAGCGGGAGTGAGCGATCGCGTTACCGTTCAGCGAACGGGGAGCGCGAGGCGGGCCGCGAGCGCGGCGACGTCGGGCTCGTCAGTGAGACGAGGGTACGCCAGACCCTCGGTACGCTGACGGGCGAGACTGACGAAGGCATCGATATTGGGGCGGGTCGGCTTATCAATCGCCGCCGCCGCGGCCATGGCGGCGTCGGCGAGGAGATGCATCGTTGGGTCCCCGCTGGCCGAGGCGGCTTGGCCGCCTCAGCAGCAAAGGCCATGGCATTGTCTGCTTGGTCGCCGGCGAGTGCCAGGCCAGCAAGGACCTCTGTCTGGCCGACAAGAAGATCGACATTGCGGTAGTGGCCTTCGGCGGCGTCGACAAGCGCCCGCGCCAGGTCACCATGCCGGCGGGCAACCGCTGCCTGACCAACAATGGCGTAAGCCGATATCGACGGACTGATGCTGGAGGGCAATCGCCTCGTCGTGGAGACGGTCCGCTGCGACGTCGTCGCCTTGCCGAGCCCGGAGCGCGGCAAGATGAAGGAGGCTGAACATCATGAGGCCGCGCTGTCCGGCGATGCGGCTTCGCTCGAGGACCGACTCGTAGGTTGTTGCGGCACCGTCGAGGTCGCCTCGGGCTTCGGCGACGCCAGCGAGGATGTTCAAAGGCTCGACAGATAACCAGATCTCCCCCTCGGCAGCGAATCGCTTGATACACGAGCGGGCAGCTTGCTCTGCCTCCTCCGTCTGGCCCGACAGTAACTGGTTCCAGGCGACGATCAAGTCGTGCAAGGCGAGCAGCCAACCGCGACCAGCGCGCTCTAACAGATCGCGAGCCGCGCCCAGAACCTCGAGCGATCTTCCGAACTCGTTCGCACGCATCAGCACTGCGGCGTACAACACCCGCGCCTCGACTTGGCGCACGGGGTCGTCGATGCTCCTCAACGCGGCGACGGCCGCCTCGCATTCTGCGATACCCGCGGCTGGCGTAGAGGACATGCACACGAAGTAACCGTGCCAGGCCTGGGCGGTCGCGGCGAGTTCCGGACGGCTCGAGCCCTTGGCGTTGAGCGCGTCACTCAGCCAGCGCGCACCTTCAAGGTAGTCGCTGTTGACGAACCACAGCGACGCCATTCCCGATGCCAACGACAGCGCCGCATCGGCATCGCCCCTTGTGATGAACCAGTCGAGTGCGGCCCGCAGGTTGTCGAGCTCCGAAGTCAGGCGTTCCCGCCACATCTGCCCAGTGGCACCGCGCAGACCCTCGTGGGCCTCCTCTGCCATCTGTCGGTAATGGGAGCAGTGCCTGGCGCACATGGCGTCAACTTCGCCGGCTTCATTGAGGCGGTCCCGGCCGTACTGCCACAGCGTCTGGACCCGCTGCGGCTGAGCTCCACGTGCCTGGCGCCCTACACCTGCCCCGCGTCCGACGCGGCGCTGATGCCTACCGGGTACCTCTATATCGCGGGCGTCCCGGCGTCACTGCTCGGCCAGGCCATGCCAGCGCTCGCCCTGACCGAGGACCAGGGCGCCGGCGGGATCGTCACCTCGCTGGCCGACTTGACCACCTGGGACCGGGCCCTCTACCAGGGCCAGCTCCTGCCGCCCCCCCAGCAGCGCCAGCTCGAGTCCCTGGTGTCGGTGGCCGCCGGCAAGCCCATCGGCAACACCACGCTCGCCGACCCGGCCGGCTACGGCCTCGGCGTCCAGCAGGTGACCAGCGGCCAGGTCGGTACCTTTTGGGAGTACGAGGGCCAGACCTACCGGGTCATGCACCTGTACTTCCCCCGCTCCGGCATGATCATCGCGCTCGCCGTCAACAGCGCGACCGCGGCCGACAACGATGACGTGGCCGACCTGGCCGGATCCGTGTACCAGACCCTGGAAAAAGAAGGTGCCGTCCACGCAAGCTGAAGGGCCCGCCGAATACCGCGAGTACCGGCCGCGCAGCGCGGCCGGTACTCGCGAACCTGACCGCGCAAGACTCGCCGCCCCGTCCCCGAGGCGGCCTGGACGACGGAGAAACCGTGTCTATGCCCGCCACCTACCCCCTGCAGCTCGAGCTTCGCGCCGAGCGGCACATCACCCGCTGGCGCCCCCTCGTACAGTGGCTCCTGGCTATACCCCACCTGATGATCGCCTATGCCCTGCGCACTTTCCGCCAGGTACTGACCCTGATCAGCTTCTTTGCGGTGCTGTTCACCGAGCAAGTACCACGACCGCTCTTCGACGCCATCGTCATGACCTACCGCTACGAGTGGCGGGCCATGAGCTACGCATTTTTCATGCACGAGGACTACCCCCTTTCGACTTCGCCCTGTCCTGCGAAGACGACGGCGCCGAGCCCCACACTTCGCTCAGCCTGGCCTATCCCGAACACCTCAAGCGCTGGGCGCCGCTGTACAAGTGGGCCCTGGCCATCCCCCAGTACTTCGTGCTGGCCGCCCTGTACGTCCTCGCCCTTTTTGGTGTCGTAGCTGGCTTTTTCGCCGTAGTGTTCACCGGTGAGTACCCCGAGGGCATCCGGGGCTTCTTGGTGAGCGCCTACCGCTACTCGCTCCGGGTGGAGGCCTACGTCGGTTTCCTCACCGACCGCTACCCGCCTTTCAGCCTGGCCGCTTGAGGCGACCGTCGCGCACCTGCTCGTGAGGTCGTCTCACGAGCAGCCCGAGGTCACCCTCGGTCGGTCCAGCACGCCTTTTCTCGACCTGCGGGAGCCGCCAAACCGACAGTTCGCGATCCCTCGTCAGAGGCGCCATCTCTGGTGGGGGCGGGGAGGATCGAACTCCCGGCGCGCAGATTAAAAGTCTGCCGGTCTACCACTGACCTACGCCCCCGTGCGGCGGCGCGCCCGGTTACCCCGTCATCCTAGATTGACCACCCCGGGCGCCAGGAGCAACAGCAGGCCGAGGACGACGCACGTCGCTGCCACTATGGCCACGTCGGCCACCAGCTCTTCACGGCGACGGCGGAAGGCGCTCAGACCGGCGGCGACGGCCAAGCCCGTCACCAGCCCACCCACGTGGGCTTGCCAGGCGATGTCAGGGATGGTGAAGCTGAACACCAGGTTGATCGCGATGAGGGCGACGATGCTTGAGGTATTCGCCGAGGCCCGGCGGGCCAGGATGAAATAGGCGCCGAACAAGCCGAAAATGGCGCCCGAAGCCCCCGCGGCCGGCTGTTGGGGGTTGCCGATGAGGTAGTAGGCCACCGACCCGCCCAAACCGCACAGCATGTACAGGGCGATGTACCGCCACCTGCCCAAGGTCGGTTCGACCAGCCGTCCGATGATGTATAGGCACCACATGTTGAGCGCCACGTCGAGGATGCTGTTGGTGACGAAGAACGATGCGACCAGGCGGTACGACTGGCCGAAATGCGACATGAAGACAGGGATCATGTAGCTGTCGAAGGTCAGCCGGGACGAAGCCGCGGCGGCCAGGAACAGGACGACGTTGATTAAGATCAGGGCCATGGTCACCGGGGCCTGGCGGGCGCTCGGGACCGCGCCGAAGCCCGGCCGGTACCGGACCACCGGCGCCTGGCGGGCGCTGCGCCGTACACATTGGTGGCAATGCCAGCCCACCGGGGCCTGGACCATGCAGTCGGCACAGATGGGCCTGTTGCAAGAGCGGCAAACCGCCCCGGCCAGGCGGTCGGGGTGCTCGTAGCAGCGGGTGTTGGGGCCTAGGCCAAGGGGTTCGGAGGGGGGCCCATGGCCCGGGGCGCCGCCGGGCCCGACGCTGCTGGGCGGCCTCCCCGAGCCAGGCGGCCCGGCCGGCGGCGGTCCTGGCGCTCCTGGTGGTGCCGGCGGCCCGGTCACAGGCCATTGGAACTCCGCCTCGCCCCAGCCTTGGTCGACCACTTGCGACGCCTAAAGGGAGCTAACGGCGATCGCCGCCGCGGGCATGTTCCAACGCCGGACGATGGGCTGGCCGTGTTCCCAGCCGAGCTCGCTCACGGTGGCGGTGCCCAGGACGAACAGCCGTCCTTCGGTACCGGCGAGGCCGAGCCACCGGGCGGCCAGGACACGCAGGACATGGCCGTGGGCGAAGACCAGGGCCCGGGCGCCACCGCCGAGAGCTAGCACCCGCCGCACGACACGGTCTGCGCGCGCCGCTACGTCGGCGGGCTCTTCACCGCCCGGCCACGGCCCGGTCCAGATAGTCCAACCCGGGTATCGCGCTCTTATTTGGTCGATTGTGAGCCCCTCCAGGTCTCCATAGTCCCACTCGGCCAGGTCCTCGTCGATTTCGGGCCGGAACCCGGCCAGCTCAGCCGTGCACCGCGCCCGCTGGCGCGGACTTGCCAGGACGAGCTCGAACCGGTCGGCGCTCAGGGCCCCCGACAAGTCGCGAACCTCTTGCTCCCCGGTCGCCGTCAGGGGCACGTCGGTGCGGCTGGTGTGCCGGCCCGAGGCGCTCCACTCCGTTTCGCCGTGCCTTACCAGCCACAGCCCTTCCGGGTCAGGCATCCCGCTCGACGAGGAGGTAGCCCGCGCCGACAAGGAGCAGCAACACGAACAGGGCCAGGTCGCCCGTGCCCCACCAGGCAGTAAGGGCGTGGGACTGGCGGGTGACCTCCTCGAGTTGGGAGCCGGCTTGGGTCGGCCAGTACTCCAGGAGCGGGTTGCTCCACGACGAGGGCAGAAAGTTGAAAATGAGCGGCAGGACGAACGTTATGGCCACCCCGGCCGTGATGCTCCAGGCGGTACTGCGCAACAGGCCACCCAGGGCCAGGCCCATCAAACCGGCCAGGGCGGCATCGATGCCCATCCCTATGACCGCCCTCAGCACATTGTGGTCGCCGAGGGCGGGGTCCGGGAACAACGCGTACCCCGAAGCGATGGCGTGGCTGACGAAGAAGTTGACGAAGCTCACCACCTCGCCGACGACCAGGGCGGTGACGGCGAAGACGACCGCCTTGGCCGAGAGCACCCTGAGGCGTTTGGGGGTGGCGAGCAGGGTCGGGCCGATGAGCCCGCTGGAGTACTCGCTGGTCATGACCAGGACCCCGAGCACCATGAAGGCGAGAAGGCCGAGGAACCAGGCGGACTGGAGGATGCCCACCGGGTCCGTCGTGACCTTGGTGCCATGGCGGTGGTTGCTCACTACGGCCAATGTGATGAGGCCGGACAACCCGACGACCATGACGGCAATGACGGCCAGGGTGATGGGCGTCGACCGGACGCTGCGCAGCTTGGTCCACTCGGCCCGCAGGGTATCGATGGGCCGGGGAGGCTTCACGCCCCCCGGCCGCGACGGGGCCATCGGCTGGGACATCGCCGTGGTCGGGGTCACCGCGTGGCCGGCCCTGTCGGCCAGCTGGCCTGGGGCGATTGGCTGCCGTTCGGGCCCCCGGTCCCGGGCGAGACGTCGCCGCGGGCGTGGTACTCCACGTCGTCGCGGGTCAGCTCCATGAAGGCCTCTTCCAGCGATGCTTCCAGCAAGGAGAGCTCGTGCACGGGCGCCTGGGCGTAAAAGGCAATGTCGCCGATGGCCGAGGGCTCCAGGCCGGTCACCATCAGTGCGCCATCGTCGGTGGTCTGCACCGACCCGCCGGCGGCCAGGAGCCGGGGGGCGACGGCTTCGGGCATCGTCGTGCGCAACCGGACGACGCTGGTCGCGCCCTTGACCAGCGCGTCGACCGTCGAATCGGCAATGAGGTGGCCCTTGCCGATGACGATGACCCGGGTCGCCGTCAAAGCCATTTCGCTCATCAGGTGGCTGGAAACGAAGACGGTCCGTCCCTGGCGGGCGAGCGACTGCATCAACGTGCGCGCCCACACGATGCCTTCGGGGTCGAGGCCGTTTACGGGCTCGTCGAAGATGAGGATCGGCGGGTCCCCGAGGAGCGTGGCGGCGATACCCAGACGCTGGGCCATACCCAACGAGAAAGTGCCGGCCTTGCGGCCGGCCACGTCGCTCAGGCCCACGAGGTCGAGGACCTCACCCACTCGGCGGGACGGGATGTGACCGGCCTGGGCCAGTGCCAGGAGATGGTCGCGGGCCTTACGGCCGGGGTGATAAGACTTGGCGTCCAGCAGCGCTCCGACCTCCCGCATGGGCGCCCGCAGTCGCTGGTACGGGGACCCGTTTATCGTCGCCGTGCCTTTGTCCGGGTTCGCCAGGCCAAGGACCAGACGCATCGTGGTGGTCTTGCCCGCACCGTTGGGACCGAGGAAGCCCGTGACGACGCCGGGCTGCACCTCGAAGCTCAAGTCGTCGACGGCAAGCTGGGGCCCAAAGCGCTTCGTAAGGTGGGAGACCCGGATCAAACGTCCGCCCTTTCGCAGTCCCTAGGACCGAAGACTACCGGTGATGGACGTGCTGCCGCGAAAGTAAGGGTGCAGGCAGGAGGGCAACTCGACCGTCCCGTCGCTTTGCCGGTACGTCTCCACTAGCGCCGCCCACATCCTGGGCACGGCCAGTGCCGAGCCGTTCAAGGTGTCGCAGATCTGGACCGCCCCACCGCCGGCGGGCCGGTAACGGATGCCGGCGCGCCGAGCCTGGTAGTCGCTGAACCACGAGACCGACGAGACCTCTAGCCACATGTCACAACCCGGCGCATAGACCTCGACGTCGAACTGGCGGGCGTGGGACTGCCCCAGAACGCCCTCTTTCATGAGCTATTTGCTGAACATCTGAGGCGTAAGACTGGGAAGACGGTGGTGAATTGGAACATCGCAGAGTCCGGTACGGGGAACGAAGTCGTAGAGCGCGTTTTGCATCTCGCCGTGCCCTATCTTGAGCCGCACATCGTCCTCGTGCTTTTTCCGGGGATCGCTCGGCGCGAGTATGTCTCACCGATAGGATGGCGCGTGCTCTACACGCCGGCAATGCTGGACCACCCGGCGACGAAGGCGGCGCTCCGCAAAGAAAGCAAACAGGTTATTCGGATATCGAGGCGCATGTTCGAGAACCTCGCAGGCATCGCTTCCGAACAGGATGACGAGATGAGGTTCTTCCGTAGCTACAAGTCGATCGAGGCATTGTTGTCCGATCGCTGCTGGCTGTTCGGCTCTGCCGACCTCTGCGGCTACGCAGCGATGGAGGGACGCCATCTGTTCAAGCACGTGGCCATGGAGCGGTACATTGGCGATTGGTTCCCGCTGGACGGCGCAAGAGACGATACCCCCCATCCAGGTCCGGCCACGCATGAGATGCTATTTCGCGGCTTCTGGAACGCGTTCGAGTCGATCCGCGGCTCGGGCAGCTACGCCGGACCGGCATTATGATCTCGGACCAGGGGCCGTGCGAGGTGAGGCGGAGCCCAAGGACGGATCATGCCCGTACGCCAGCCGACGGTCTGTTCTGATGGCGATCCATCGCGGAGACATCTTCTTCGTCAATCTCGACCCGGTTATCGGAAGGGAACAGGCCGGCAGCCGTCCCGTACTGGTGGTCTCCACAGACGACATCAACAGTCGGCCGCTTGTCGCGACCGTCGTGGTCGGAACAGACGGCGCGAACGTTCCACGTGATTATGTGACGAACGTCCGGGTGTCAGCGCACGAGTCAGGACTCCCGCATGAAACCGTATTTCTCTGTTTCCAAATGCCGGCGCTTGACTCGCGTCGGTGCCCGGCGCGACC
>CAYZVQ010000045.1:13690-20987 GCA_964481925.1 uncultured Acidimicrobiaceae bacterium | reverse complement strand
GTGTATTATCGCGAGCTTCAACAAGAGCAACCGCCCTCTAAACAGGGTAGTAGTACGTGCAAGACCGCACCCGGAGCTAACTATGACAAGCCCTCGGGATCTTAGGTTCCTCGACCAGCTTGCTGGCGAAGGGCGCACGGCATTCACGACCGCCCTCGTGCGCCAGACGTTCGGGCTGTCCCCCCAGGCGACCTCGAACCTGCTGAACCGCTTGCTCGAGGTGGGATTGGTCGACCGGGTCGCCTCCGGCCGCTACGCCATTCGCCCCCTCGGGTCTCTGGGTACCGCCGCCGCATGGGACGACCTTGGCTCCGCCGTCGCAGCCATGTTTTCCGGCCACCCTCACCGGGTCGGCTACCTGACGGCCCTGGATTACCACGGTCTGTTGGTCCGGCCAGCACGAGCAGTTGACGTGGCAAGCCCCTATTGGCCCCACAAGAAGAATCTGGGTGCTCGCCCGCTCCGGGCCATCTACGAGGACGAGCGCACTGTCGGGCTCGGGACCGAGCCCCTTGGCCCGTCGCGGGTCGCCACAGTGCAGCGCGCCCTTTTGGACATAGCCTCAAAACCGAGGCTCACCGCCGGGGCCTATCGACTTGCCGAAGCTCTGGCCGCGGCTCCCCGTGTGCCGGAACTTGGTGAACTGGCTCAGGCCGTTGGTGCCGTACCCGGCTTTCGCCGCATCGGCTCGGTCGCTTCCACGCTGTCCCTGCCAGTGGCTGGTGACCTTCGACCGCCGCCGTGGAAGAGCCTGGTTGAGCTCGACCGCCAGACAAGGACCGAGCAGGGCTGGGTCGACACCACCTGGGGAGTGGCTTGGCCCTACCCGGCCTCCGAACTGGAAGCTGTGGTCGCTGCATGATCGCCAAAGGCTTCATCACAAAGCGCTCCTTCGAAGAGGGTATGCCAGCCGACAATTGAGCGGGACTACCTGCTAGCTCAGATGTGCGCCGAGATCGGCGGGTGTGCGGGCCCGCAACTGGTGTTCAAGGGTGGCACCCTTCTTCGGACTTGCTACTTCGCCGACTACAGGTACTCGGCGGACTTGGACTTTTCGGCAATTGACGGGCTAACGAGAATGGAGGCCGTCACGGTTGCCAGTGCCGCAGTCGAAAAGTGCCGCGCTCGGCTTGAGCTGCCCATCCTTGAAGTCCGCGAGGCGGGTGGCATGTGGTGGGTTCACTACGTCGGACCGCTGGGAGCTAAGCCTCGCAAATTGAAGCTGGACATCTCCGACGACGAGCTGGTCGAGGCCACCACCCGCTCGCGTTGGTGGACCGCTGGCCCGACCTGCCCGAGGGTGCCGGGATTGAGGGCTACGGGCTTGACGAAGTGGGCGCCGAGAAGCTCCGCTGTATCGCCGAGCGGCTCCAGTGCCGTGACCTCTTTGATCTCCACGAGTTACTCGATGGACGCCACGATGACCCGAGGGCGATCTGGGAGCTCTACTTGCGCAAGGTCGCGAACGATGCTCCGCGCGGACGCCAACGGACCCCGCCTGGGGAATGGGCGCAGGTCTTCGAGCGGCGCATGACCAACTACAGCAGGCTCTGGGACGGGGCCCGCCTCGGACAGGGACTGCTCACCGGCCGCGTCCGCAAGGACCAGCCGAGCCCTCTGCGTCGGGCCGGCCTGTTCCGCCATCTCAACGACGAGCGCCGCGTCGACGCCGTCGAGGCGCTTATCCCGCTGGCGCAGGCGGCGGGCCTGCCGATCCCGAGGAGGGCGCTGGTCACGCCGGGGCGTGGGGCCAGGTCGCTCGTTATGTGACCGAGGCGCTCAAGGTTGTCCAGCCTTATGGGGTGGCGCCGCTGATGGAGTGCGTCGTCGAGCGCGCCCGTACCCGGGCCGAGCTCTCCGAGCGGGCCGAGGTAGCCCGGCGGGTGGCCGGGTTGCTTGCCCGTTCTGGGCTGAGCCGGCAGGCCTTCGCCGAGAGGCTGGGGACGTCAGCATCCCGTCTGTCCACCTACCTGACGGGGCGTGTGGTGCCTTCGGCGGCGCTCTTGGTGCGCATGGAACGCCTGGCTTCGTCGCAGCCAGCCCGCCCATGAGGGCGGCGTGACAGAGCGGAGCACCCGCGTCGACCAGGCCGACAAGGGGCAGAGGAACTAACTCCGAGGGAACCGACCATGTGCACGCGTGGACGTCGACGACAACTGCGCAAGTTCGGCGAGGTGCTTGCCGTAGCCCCGAGAGGGGTCCAGCCCGGCCTCGCCCGGTTTGTCCACCACGCAGGGACAGCCCCTGGCCCGGCAGTTACAGGGTCGCCCGCTACCGAAGTGGTCCCGGGCGTTGGCCTCACAACCGCAGCCGCAGGTGCACCCGAGGTAGTAGATAAGGACCCCCGGCGGACGTACGGCGGGCCCGCTTCCGCCTACCTTTCTCAGCGCCACCGGAGCAACGGTAGCGCGGCCCGGGCCGGAGCACCCAGGGCCAGTGGTCACTAACGAAGATCAGGTGGGGCAAAGGACCGTCTACCCGATCTGGCAGGTCGGCTTGCCCATCTGGCAGCTCGGCTTGAGCGAGGGGCCGAAGGCTGTGTTCATATCTTCACCGGCCCCAACCGCCCGAGCGGCGACGGGCGGAGGATTAAGCTCGGGCCGCTGAGCTGGGTGTCAACGGGGCCCCGTTGACCGGGACGGGAGGGTGCGGTGCGGATCGGTGTGATTTTCCCTCAGAACGAGATAGGCGCGGACCCGTTGGCGGTGCGCGACTTCGCCCAGGCCGCCGAGGAGCTCGGCTACACCCACCTGCAGGCCTACGACCATGTCGTGGGGGCGGACACGAGGGTACGCCCGGGCTGGAACGGGCCCTACGACCTCCACAGCCTGTTCCACGAGCCCATGGTCCTGTTCGGTTACCTGGCCGGCCTGACCACCCGGATAGAGCTCGTCACCGGCATCATCATCCTGCCCCAGCGCCAGACCGTGCTCGTGGCCAAGCAGGCGGCCGAGGTCGACGTCCTGTCGGCGGGACGCTTCCGCCTGGGCGTCGGGATCGGCTGGAACGCCGTCGAGTACGAGGCCCTGGGCGCCAACTTCCATGACCGGGGCAAGCGCAGCGAGGAGCAGATCGCCTTGCTGCGTGCCCTTTTCGTCGAGGAGAGCGTCAATTTCACGGGCCTGTGGGAACACGTGCACGCGGCCGGGATCAACCCGCTGCCCGTGCAGCGGCCCATCCCGATCTGGGTCGGCGGCAGCTCCGACGCCGCCGAGCACCGCGCCGCACGTATAGGCGACGGGTGGTTCCCCCAGGTCCCGGCCGGGGGCCGGGCCAAGGTGGCCGTCGAGCGCGTCCGCTCTTACGTAGTCGCGGCGGGGCGCGACCCTGCCCACTTCGGCATCGAGGGCGGGGTCGACCTGGCCAACGGAGGTCCGGACGAATGGGCCCGCCAGCTCGATGTCTGGCGCAGCCTGGACGTGAGCCACGTCCGGGTCGTGACCATGAAGGCCGGCTTCGCTACGCCGGCGGCTCATATCGATGCCATCCGGCTCTTCCGGGAGTCGGTGCCCTTCGATTAACCCCCCGGGCGCGCGCCGCGATGGCGGCGAGGCGCGCTCCGTCGGGGACGAAGCCATGGGCGACCTTGCTGGATACATGCGACCTTGCTGGATACAACGGCCAGCCAGCACTGCCAGGAGGCCAACCATAGGGCCCGGGCCCACAGCACGCCCTCGAGGCGGTCGGTCTCCTCGGCGGTGAGGGCGGCGTGGGCGCTGCAGCCGGCCAGGACATCGTCGACGTGCTGGGGGCCGAGCGCGCCGAGCAGGGCGGCCAGAGAGGCGAGCCGTGGGCCACGCCCGCGCCCGTCCAGTCCACCAGCACAGGACCGGTGGGCGTGGAGATCACGTTGGTGGGGACCGGGTCGGGATGGATGAACGCCTCGGGCAACCCCCGGCCATCGTCTCCCCTCCCCAATAGCTCCCAGATGGCCTCGTAGGTACGTTCGTGCTCGGCCGGCACCCGCCCTTCGAGGTCGGCCAGGAGAGCGGCGGCGGCGGCCAGATCCTGGCTGGGGTAGCCCTCGTAGTCCGGGAGGTGGTGCAGCGAACCGGCGGGGCGCATCGGCTTGCCCTCGACGTACTCGGTTACGAGGACGGCCCGGCCGCCGAGCCAGGAGACAGGGGCGGCGTGGGCGCAACACTCGCGGGGATGTCGCACCGTTGCAGAAAGCGCAGCACTTCGGCGTCCTCCTCGGCGCGCTCCACCGGCCGGCCGATGAGGAACATGCGGGCCACCCAGGCCGGTCCTTCGTGCTGTTCCACCTTGTAAACGCCGGCCATGAGCTTGGTGGTGGCGGTGACTCGGATCCCGTAGTGCTGTCCCAGGTGCGCGGGCACAGCCTCCCCTCCCGGCCTGCGGTAGACGTCCGTGATCACCGTCCCGATCCGGGCCATCAACCAGCCGACCATTGGACCACCGGGGGCCGCACCGACGCGCACAAAGGGCCGCCCTGGGGATCGGTCAGGGCGAGGCGCCCCACGAGCACACCCGACTTTTGGGCGCTGTCGATAACGCTTTGGGGGACGGCCTCGAGCCACAGCTTTGCTCGCCGGAACATCGTGCGGCCCCCCGCTTCATCGACGTTGACCCAGGACAGGTAGATGAAGCGGCCACCCGGTGGGCCCTGGATGTAAGGACCGCTGAGATCGCCCCCGTTCGGCCCCGTCCCCGCCTTGGCCTCCAGGGCCCACGTGGCTGATGGCGCCCCGCCGGGTACGAGGCCGACCAGCTCGTCGGGGTGGTTACGCCGCTGGAGCCCGACATGTACGCCGTGATAACCGCCGGGAGAGCCTGCGGACGGGTTAGCGGACGGGTTAAACGAACCGCCGGGGAGCTCCGACGCTTCGATCCGGATCTGCACCGGCACCATTATTGCGGTCCATGGCGCAGTTCCTGGCCCCCGAGACGCGAAGGGGGCCTTGTCAGCAGGGCGGTTGGCGGTACGACGCCTTCTTTTCGAAAAGCGTCGTGGCCGGGGTGGAGACCTTGAAGCCGAGCAATTGGACCTCGAAATTGCCCGTAACGCTAAAGGCACCGTCGAACGCTACGCACGCCAGACCGGCGACAGCCGAACCGGTCGTCTCACCTATCGAGAAGATCGGGGATATGTAATAGAGGGCATTGACATTTTTGACGCCCATGCCGACGCCGAACTTGGCCTGTAAAGCGACCACGATCCCGGCCGAGGCCGGGGTCAGGGCGGACCCGGTGATGAAGTTGCCTTTTATGTGGCCACCGGTCCAGGACCCGCTCGCCCCACCCAGCCCCGTACCGGAGACCGAGCCCGAGCCGGTGATGGTGACGTGGACCCCACCCTGGATGCTCGAGTTCTTGGCCCCGATGCCGAGGGTCACCAATATCGCCAGTTCGAACTTGGAGTAAACGGGGATGCCCCCACAGATGCACAAGGGGGCCTCAAAGGAGACGGGCAGCTTGAACACCGGCGGCTTGGCGCCGACACCCGGCGATGCTCCCCGCAGCACGGTGTAAGTGAGGTCCAGGTCGCTGCTCATGCCTGAGATCCCGAAAGAGCCGCTTTTGACCTTGCCGCCGGCCAGGTCCATGTCGAGGTCCTGGTTGGCCCAGGTGAAGATCCCGTCGAGCTTGGCGTTGATATTGAGAAGGCTGTCGCAAGCGTAACAAATGGTGCCGGTGACGTGGATCCCATTAGGAGCGCCGGCGAAGGTCAAGGAGTAGGAGAACGTACTGGTTTTGCCACTGTAGGAATAGCTGGGGAAGACAGCCAGAGTGTCGTTGGGCCGCCGAACGCCGGCGGCACCGGTTGACCGCAGCATCGGGGCCAATGCCGGCGCCAGGCCGGAACTGGTGTCCGTGACCCCCACCGCCTGGGCCATGTCCGGCGGACCGGTCACCTTCAGCTGACCTGATTCGATCACGTCCCCGATGGAGGCCGGCGCGGCACCGACGATGAGCTGTCCCCCGGCGTGCTTGACGCTGGTGACGACGATGGCGTCCTCGCCCTCGATGAGGATGACCTTGCCCACCGCCACCTTGGCCAAGGGCCCGCTAGCGCTGGAAAAGGTGTAGGTCGTGCCTCCGCCCGTGACCGATTTGAGCAAAGAGGACGGCACTTCGATGGTTTTCGACGTCAACGTCAGCTCGGTCCCCGCGGCGTTGCCGGAATTGATGCTCACGGTCTGTGCGGCGGCATTGGACGAGGGCCAGACGGCGGCCGCCGATGGCGACGCACCGGTCCCGGTGACCAGGGCAGCAACGATCATCGGCAAGGCGACGAGGCGAGACCGGTACCAGCGTCCGCCTCGGTGTGATGACGCCACGTGAAGTCTGGACCTGCTTGGCATCTTGCTCCTCGGAAGGTACGCACAACGGTGTCGACACGGACCGCTCGCCTTGAGGGCCAAGGCGGAGCAACTGCCAGCTCAGGGACGGGTAACCCGTCCCACATATACTCTCAGTGATGGTAGCACCATTCAGCGCGGTGGGTTAGGATTTTGGCTTATCAGTTCTTCGATAAGAGCTGAAAAGGTTGAAAAGGTCGAGCGTTACAACCGCCGTTCAGACCGGGGGCCCACCCTGACCTAAGACTCACCTAAGACGGTGGGCGCTGCCGACCACTAGGTGACAGCTCGTTCGTAGGCTCTTGTGTATGGGCGGAAGGGCGGCCCGGACGTTACACACAATCCGGCGCGGACAGACGATCGGTAAGACGGTCGTGGCCCTGACCAGTGCCCTGGTGCTGGTCGTGGCCTTGGTAGTAGGCCTCGTCGCCAGCGGTGTCTTCTCGTCGAACGGACCGGCCCGCGCCAAGCAGGCGGCAGCGAAGACGACCACGACTACTAGTGCGGCCGAGGCGCGCAGGCAACTGATCTCGGACGTCACCATGGTGCCGCTCAACGGGTCGACCGGTCAGAGCGCGGCATCCGTGGTGGCGGTGCACGCCACGGGCGCCCAGCTCGAGAGCGTCGAGGTGGAAGTGCTCAAGAGCGGGTCGCAGCTGCCGGGGACCTTGAACGCAGTCAACGACGAGTGGCTGTCGAGCGGCGACCTCAGCCCTAATACCACCTACAAGGTCATCTACGAGGTCGAGGGCAATGGGTTGACCGTCACCGGCTCTGCGCGTTTCGCCACTGCGAACCCACATGCGCTGGCGCTGGCCGAGCCCTCGATACCGGTCGCGGCTGCCAGCGGGAGCAGTGCCAGTGGGAGCAGTGCCAGTGGGAGCAGTGCCAGTGGGAGCAGTGCCAGCGGGAGCAGTGCCAGCGGGAGTGGTACCAGTGGGAGCAGTGCCAGCGGGAGCAGTGCCAGCGGGAGC
>CAYZVQ010000045.1:12567-13590 GCA_964481925.1 uncultured Acidimicrobiaceae bacterium | reverse complement strand
GCGGGAGCGGCACTGGTTCGACTTCAGAGTCAACACCCACGACCAGCGCATCTAGCGGGCTCGCAACATCGGGCAACGCGGGGTCTTCGCTGGGCACGCCTACGACCAGCGCTTCTAGCGGGCTCGCACCGAGCAGCGGGGGGTCATCGCTCACCACGCCCACCACCGCGAGATCGAGCGGCCTCAGCGGGAGCGGTGGCGGGGGGTCATCGCTCACCACGCCTACCACAGCCTCGAGTGGGCTCAGCGGTGGCGGCGGGTCATCGTTGACTACGCCGACCACCAGCGCGTCGAGGGGGCTTTCCAGCGGGAGCGGCGGGTCATCGTTGACTACGCCGACCACCAGCGCGTCGAGGGGGCTTTCTAGCGGGAGCGGCGGGTCATCGTTGACTACGCCGACCACGAGCTCGAGCGGTCTCACCGGGAGCGGGGGGTCGAGCGGGCTTTCCAGCGGTGGCGGCGGGTCATCGTTGACTACGCCGACCACCAGCAGCTCGAAGGGCCTGACGCCGACGACGACGTCTTCGTCGTTCAGCACTCCCACGACAAGTTCGTCGAGCGGGCTCACTTCGGGCGGCTCATCTTCGTCGTTCACCACTCCGACCACCAGTTCGGTCAAGACGCCAACCACGAGCCCGAGCGCGGTCACGCCGACCACAAGTTCCTCGGTTTCTCCTACGAGTAGGCCGAGCGGTGCAACCAGCGCTAGCTCGTCGAGCACGGTGGCCAATACGAGCACGGTGGCCAATAACCAACCGTCCACAACCATCCCTGCCGTTGAGACGACGACAACGGTGCCGGGCGACCTCGCCGGAGCCCCGGGCGGCGAGCCCACCTCGACCACCAACCCGAGCAATGGCGGGGGATCTCCGGGCAACGAGCCCACATCAACTAGTACCGTCACCAGTGTCGGCGTGAGCTCGGGCACGACCACCACCATTGCCGGGACGACGACCAGCACCATTGCGGGGACGACGACCAGCACCATTGCGGGGACGACGACCAGCACCATTGCGGGGACGA
>CAYZVQ010000045.1:918-12467 GCA_964481925.1 uncultured Acidimicrobiaceae bacterium | reverse complement strand
CGACCACCACCGTGGCGACCGGTGCGACCTCGACAACGACCACGACGACGCCGTCCACCAGCACGACCTCGTAGCCCCAAACCCCCGGGCAGATCTCCGTCTCGCGAGGCTGTCATAGAGGAACAGCCAGGCCGGCCCCGTAAAGGCACAACTCCAAGGCTGCACCTAAAAAAGCACGCTCGAAGGTGTCTACCGCCCCTCTGGGTCGAGCATCTCTTTATGGTGGCCTTGGCCGACGGCTTCTGTGCCGTCTTCAGCGGTCCAGTCATGGCGCTCTTCAATAGAGCCGGTGACGACAGGAGATTGCTCATCCACATGCGCCTCACGCAACGCCCTGATCGTCAAGATGCCCACGGGATCGTTGGCGCGGAGCGCGCTGGCCTTAGATCCGTACCGCCACGTTCTTAAGCTCAACGTCATCAGGCACATCCTCCTAAGTGGTACATCGGAAGGAAGGTGCTAGTTCTTAGCAGTGCCGGCAGCACGCCACCAATGGCGTGCCCACCGTGGAGAACATCCGGGAACGCATCGCGGTCCAGCTCGCCGCGACGGCACTGACCGGCATCGCGTTGCTTCCGATTGAACGCCGGGTTGAAGGCGACTTCATCGGATATTGCGGACTCATCGTCGGCCGCTCGTCCGTCGACGAGCCCGAGATCGCCTATGAGCTTTTTCAACGCGCGCACGGACGCGGTTACGCGACTGAGGCAGCCCGTCCCGTGCTCGACGCCGCGATGGCAACCGAGCGGCCTCGGCTCTGGTCGACGGTAGGTAGCTGGAACACACCGTCTTTACGGGTGCTCGACAAGCTTGGGTTCCACCGCTTACCATGTCACGACGGAAGACGGCGGGGCCGAGCTGGTGTGGCTGACACGACAGCTGCCGTGAAACGCTAAACGCCCTTAGTGCTGGGCGATACTTGAACTCTTCACGGCCAGCGCTCACGCAGAGTGGCCGATGACTAGGGATGTATAACGTAGCTTATGCATCATGTAACCAAACCAAGCTGCTACGAGTGGGTCGTCAAGTCCCTCAAGCCGCACCCACATGACTCACGATGAACGAAGGTGGCTGGGACCTGGATGTTCTGTGGCTCTCTCGTCTTGTCCTTTCCGGAAATCCGGCTAATCAAGAGGTTTACCGCTCTATTGGCGATCTCAGAAATCGGCTGTGCTATTACCGTCATTCTCGGCTTGAGGACGTCACCAAAGTCAAGGTCATCGTAGGCGACCAGAGCGATGTCCTCTGGCACGCGCATCCCTCTCCGCTGCAACGCCCGGAGCACACCTATCGTAATGTAATGATTGCTTGACACAATCGCGGTCGGCGGCTCTCTTCGAGCCAGAAGGGAGGCTATCGCGCGCTCCGCAGGTTCTGCTGCAGAGCGCCCGGAGCAGACCAGGTCACGTCGGAAGCTCAAGCCAGATCGTTCCAGACCAAGCCGGTACCCTGCCGCTCGCTCGCTAGTCGTGGACAAGCCCTTTATCCCGCTCACGAATGCAATGCGGGTGTGCCCCAAGCCTGTCAAATGCTGAACGAGACTTGCCGTTGCTTCTGAGTTCTCGGCACCCACTTGATCAAAACGATCGTCGACGAAGCGGTCTATTAACACTGTCGGCACCCTCTCGGCTGCGAGTTTGTCGAGGACCGCCTCTTGGTCACCGGCCGCAGACGCTAGCACTATCCCGTCCACGCGCCTGCTCAACAGCATGTGTACCGCTTCGGCCTCATCGTCAGGCCGGTCACGGCTGTCGGCTAGCACTGAGCTGTAGCCGTGGCGACGACCGGCACGATCGATGGCGGCGACAACCGATACGAAAAACCGGTTGGTGAGCGCCGACATAACGACGCCGATGAGATGAGTGTCAGAAGTCGCCAACGAGCGGGCGACTGCGTTAGGCGAGTAACCGCTCTGGCGGATGGCCTCCAGGACGCGGCCTTGCAAGACAGCGCTTACGGGCCGTGTCCCGTTCACTACATGAGAGACCGTCGACACCGCGACCTGCGCCCGGACGGCCACATCTGCCATAGTCACCGCTCGCCTGGTCGCGTGCTCCCCACCATTGCCAGCTCCAGCACCTGCCACGGACCGGAGGATAGCAAGGAGGGAGCCCTGTGGACAAGCCCTGACAAGCGCTTGCGCAAGCGCTTGTCAGCCACTACGATCCTCGAACGAGCAGGTAGACAGCGCCACACCGGAAGGGGGGACATGAACCAAGGCGTCTAGCGCGCCTGGGGCCGTTGGCGTCGGCTTTTGGCGGTCCAGGCTGCGGAGGAGATACCCGATCGGGAAACTGCTCAGCTGGGGGCGTCAACTATTCAGCAGTTCTTAGACGACAATGCAGAAGAGCTAGTGGGGAAACGAAATACGTTAGAGAACAACTAAAGAAGACGACAGGTCGGTTAGCCAAGAACAAGGAGAGAACACACATGCACATTGTGGAACGTGGCATAATGGCACGGGGACGACGGAAGGCGTTGAGGAGCGCAGTTGCAGCGGTTGCTTGCGTCGGCCTCATGGCCAGCTCCGTCGTCGCTGTCTCCCAGGCAACAGCTTCAGCGACGGTCAAGCAGGTCAAGGTCTTGCTTATCCTGAAGGACTTCATCAACCCGTACTGGATATTCATGGCCAAGGCCGCAGAGGCAGACGCCTCAAAGCTAGGCATCCTGCTGCAGGTCGAGGCTGGCTCCTCTGATAGTGACACCAGCTCCCAGATCACGGCCATCGACGAAGCCATCGCAGCTGGCGACCAGGGCATCATCATCGCCCCGAACGGGCCCGCAGTCGACAACGCCCTCCTTCAAGCAAAGAAGCAGGGTATCTACATACTCGCGGTCGACACGGTGCCGACCCCGGCGAGTATTGTTCAGCTGACGTTCGCGACGAACAACACCGAGGCTGGCCTGCTCGTCGGTAGGTACGCCGCCGCTCGTCTTGATGGCAAAGCAGCTGTTATCGCAGTGCTCGATGACGTGACCAGCGAGGTGGTCTCCGTCGACGTCGACCGAGACCACGGCTTCCTCGAGGGCATGGGCATCCCAGTAGGCAAGCCCGACATCAACGGCTTCGAGCCGAAGAGCGGTCACTATACTGGTGGAAAAGGCGGCTCTTACCAAATCGCCTGTCAGCTGCCCACGGAAGGGTCGAACACGGGTGGCCAGACCGCCATGGAAACGTGTCTCACGAAGAACCCGGCCATCAATCTCGTCTACACGATCAACGAGCCGTCGGCCGAAGGGGCGTATAAGGCGCTGGCAGACGCGGGCAAGGGCAAGGGCGTCATCCTCGTGACTATCGACGGAGGCTGTACCAACCTGCCCTATGTCAGCAGCGGTGAGATTTCTGCGACCGCCGGGCAGTTCCCCGGGAAGATGGCAGACCTCGGCATCCAGGCCATCAACAACCTCGTCAGGACGGGCATGAAGCCCAAGCCCACTGCGGGCCTGAACTTCTACAACACCGGGACGGCGGTCTATACGAACACCCCGATGCCCGGTGTGCCGAGCATCAACGCGACCCAGGCCCAGAAGACGTGCTGGGGCTAGCCCGTTCTCGGGATGTGACACCAACAACCGCTTGACCAACGCCCAAGAGCTAGCAACGTAGTAAGCGCGAAGTGTGGTCGCGGGACGGGCCATGATGCCAGTCCCGCGACCACTTCCTAAGCCGTCGGGGGAAACGACCGTTATGGGGATAAACGAACCACAGCCGAGGGCGGCTCAGATGGGCGAGGGCCGGGCCCAACCGAGCCATACCTCCGCCATCGGGGGCCCGGAGTGGCTGGACGCTGATGCCATCGAAGCGTCCCGGCGAGGCTGGCTTTTCCAACTCGGGCGCCCGCTGGGGTCCCTCCAACGGCTGCTGCACCGCCACGCCGCCTTAGGTCCGCTGTTGGTCCTGATCGTCTCGGCGGGGACGTTCGAGTTGCTCAACCACCGTTTCCTATACCTTGAAGACCTTTCGCTCATGCTTCAGCAGTTAGCAGTCGTCGGCTCGCTGGCGATCGGCCAGACCCTGATCATGTTGACCGCCGGCATCGACCTGTCGGTTGGCGCGGTGATGATCTTCGTACAGATGATCATGGGGGAACTAGCGATCAACTCTGGCGTACCTCCTGTTCTAGCCCTGGTAATCGGCTTAGCATTTGGCGCGTTGATGGGCTTCGCCAACGGGGCGCTGGTGGCGCGCGTCCGTCTCCCACCCTTCATCGTGACCTTGGGGACGCTGGGCATCTTCACCGCACTTGCGCTACGTCTGTCGGGTGGAGCGACCTTGTTCTTTTCCACCTCCACCAACTTGCTCCTGTGGACAGGGACGCTCGTCTCGCTGGGCTCGTTCAACATTACGACGGGCGTGTTCTTGATGATCGGCCTTTACCTCCTCTTCTGGTACCTTCTGACCTGGACAGCGTGGGGAAAGCACATCTACGCTGTTGGAGACGATGTCGAGGCGTCGCGCCTCGCCGGGATCCGTGTCCGCACCGTGATCACCAGCGTGTACGTGGTCGCCGGGGTGATCTACGGATTAACCGCGTGGGTCCAGATCGGGCGGGTGGGCAACGTGAGCCCCGACATCTCAACGACCCTTAACCTCGACAGCATCACCGCAGTCGTGATCGGGGGGACCAGCCTTTTCGGGGGCCGGGGCGTCATGATGGGGACCTTGTTCGGTGCGCTGATCGTCCAGGTGTTCAACACGGGCCTCGAGCTCAGCGGCGTTAATGCTCTCTATCTCCCCCTGGCGGAAGGTATCCTCGTCATCTTCGCTGTAACCTTGGACCACTGGATCCGATCGGTGAGGCACTAAGCGATGTCCGAAACGCTTGCGAACGCCAACTCACAGGGCAAGACGCCTGTGCTGAGCGCGAAGGGTATTTGGAAGAGCTACGGCCGAGTCGCTGCGCTCCGTGGCGCGGACATCGAAGTGTACCCCGGTGAGGTCCTCGGCCTCGTCGGTGACAACGGAGCCGGAAAGTCCACCCTCATTAAGTGCATCACTGGCGCAGAGTACCCAGACCGCGGGACGATAACCCTTGATGGCGAGGACGTTGTTTTCCACGGCCCGCTGCATGCACACCAGGCCGGCATCGAGACCGTCCATCAAATGCTAGGCGTGGCCCCCCAGCTCGACATTGCGAGCAATCTCTACTTGGGCCGTGAGATACGTAAAAAGGGGATCCTCGGGACAGTATTTCGCATGCTCGACCTATCGGCCATGCGCCACCAGGCTGCGCAGAAGATCACCGATCTTGGCATCATTACCATCCAGGACATGACCCAGGCGGTGGAGACCCTTTCAGGAGGGCAGCGCCAGGCCGTTGCCGTGGCACGGGCTGCTGCTTTTGGTAGCAAGGTTCTTATCATGGACGAGCCCACCGCGGCGTTGGGGGTGCGGGAATCGGGCCAGGTACACAAGCTCATCGGCGCGCTACGGGACCGCGGCCTACCGATCATCTTCATTAGTCACAACATGCCGATCCTCTGGGAGCTTGCGGACCGGATCCAAATCCTACGCCTCGGGCGACGGGTGGCTGTTGCGACCCCGGCGACGTCCAGTATGGAGGAGGTTGTGGCGCTCATCACAGGGGCCAAGACCATGCAAGAACAGTAGAAGGGGCGCTGGAACGAAGGCGCGGAGCACACACACACAACGCGTGCCGAACTGCCTTCACCAGAGACCCCTTGACTGGGCCGCCACCCTTGAGAGGAAGTCGTTTACGCAATGCCCGTTCAACCGTTCGGCCACGACGGCCCCCCTGTGCTCCGCGCCAATAACGAGACGCTCCTGGGCCCGGGCGAGCTGCGCCTGCTCCTGGAGAAGATGCACGGGGCCAAGGTGGCCGTAGCCGGGGATTTCTGCCTGGACTCCTACTGGCACCTGGACGAGGGGCCGGAAGAACTATCGATCGAGACCGGTCTGCCGGTACGGCGCGTCACGAGCCAGCGCTACAGCCCGGGCGGGGCCGGCAACGTCGTCGCCAACCTGGCCGCCCTGGGCGTGGGCCAGGTGCGTGCCATCGGCGTCTACGGCGGGGACCCCTTCGGCGCCGTGCTGGTCAAGTTGCTCGGGGGCCTGGGGGCGGACACCTCCGGCATGCTCGACCTCGGGCCGGACTGGCAAACGCTCGTCTATGCCAAGCCCTACCTGGGACGCCACGAGGAAAGCCGCCTGGATTTCGGCACCCGGGACGGCCTGGGCGAGGAGCCTCTGCGGGCCTTTGCGCGGGCCATGGCCAGCGCCGCCGCCTGGGCCGACGTGGTGGTAATAAACCAGCAGGTCAATTCGTGTTTCGCCGGCCCCGACATAGTGGACCGGGTCAATGCCGTGATCGCCGCTCACCCCGCTACGACTTTTGTGGTGGACGCCCGGCTGTCCACGACGCCCTTCGTCGGGGCGGTCCTCAAGCTGAACGTGGCCGAGAGCCTGCGCCGTCTCGGGGGCACGGGCCCGGCGTCGCCTACTGACGACCAGGTCGTCGACCTGGCCCGCCGTGTCGCCGCCCAGACGGGCCGGCCGTTCTTCATCACCAGGGGCGAGCGGGGGATCGTGGCCGCCGACGGGGAGGACGTCTATGCGGCCCCGGGCGTGGACGTCGGCCGGGAAGTGGACCCGGTGGGCGCGGGCGACACCGTGGTGGCGGCCATAAGTGCGGTGCTCGCCTGCGGGGGCACGCCGGCCGTGGCCGCGTACGTGGCCAACATCGCCGCCTCCGTGACGGTGCGCAAGTTGCGTACGACGGGCACGGCCAGCCCGGACGAGGTCGTCTCGGCCGCCGACGGCACCGATTACATCTACAGCCCCGAGCTGGCCGAGGTCCCGGCCCGGGCCCGCTTCCACCCCGGCTCGGAGATCGAGGTAATTGTCGGGCCATCGCCAGGGGCCCGGCCCGCTCATGTGGTCTTCGACTTCGACGGCACCCTGTCGACATTGCGTGAGGGCTGGGAGCAGATCATGGCCCCGGTGATGCTGCGGGCCATCCTGGGCGACGCCGCCACCTCGGTCAGCGCCGAGGACTTCGCCACGGTCAGCGCCACCGCCCAGGACTTCATCGACCGCACCACCGGGATACAGACCCTGGTCCAGATGCAGGGCCTGGTCCGCCTCGTCCGCCAGTTCGGCTACGTGCCCGACAGCGAGGTCCTCGACGAGCGCGGCTACAAGGAGATCTACAACACCGAGCTGCTGGAGATGGTGCGCGGACGCCTGGCCAAGGTCGAGTCCGGGCGCCTGCAGCGCACCGACTTCCACATGAAAAATGCCGTGGCCCTGGTGGAGGCGTTGCGCTCGGCCGGGATGAAGCTCTACCTGGCCAGTGGTACCGACGTCGAAGATGTGCAGGCCGAGGCGACGGCGCTGGGCTTCGCCGAGTATTTCGAAGGCCGCATCTACGGCTCCGTCGGCGACGTCAACGTCGAGGCCAAGCGGGTGGTCCTCGACCGCATCTTCCGTGACAACGCCATAGCTCCCCAAGCCCTGGTGACCATCGGCGACGGACCGGTCGAGATGCGCGAGACGCGCAAGAGAGGCGGGACGGCGGTGGGCGTGTGCAGCGACGAACGGCGGGGCTTCGGGGCCAACCTGGCCAAGCGCCGCCGCCTCATACGCGGGGGCGCCACGCTCCTCCTGCCCGATTTCACCGACTTGCCCACCTTCCTGGCACTCTTGGGCATATGACTCAACAAGGAGGCGCAATGGCCCTGCCCATCGGCCGGGTGCTCACACTCGAAGAAATGCTCCAAGAGCGGCGACGCCTGGCTGAAGCGTCCAAACGCCTGGTTTTCACCAACGGGTGCTTCGACATCCTGCACACCGGTCATGTCACCTACCTGGAGTTCGCCCGGGACCAGGGTGACGCGCTGGTCGTCGGGCTCAACAGCGACGAGTCCGTGCACCGCAACAAGGGCCCGCTCCGGCCCATAAATTCGCAACAGGACCGGGGACGAGTGCTGGTCAGCCTGCGGGCCGTCGATTACGTAGTGGTCTTCGACGACGACGAGCCCCGTCCCATCATCGAGAAGATCCTCCCCGACGTCCTGGTCAAGGGACGCGACTGGGCTCATTATGTAAGCGGGCGGGACGTGGTCGAGGCGCACGGGGGCAAGGTTGTCCTGGCCGACCTGGTCGAGGGCCGGTCGACGACGAGCACCATCGAACGTGTCGTCGCCGCCTACGGCCCCCAAGCAGCCCCGGGCCCGGGGGCACCATGACACAGAGGATCATCGTCACCGGCGCCGCCGGCTTCATAGGGCGCAACGTGGTGGCCGAGCTCAACCGCCGCGGCCCGGTCGAGCTCATCCTGGTGGACGACCTGGGGACGGGCGAGAAGTGGAAAAACCTGGTCGGGCTGCGCTTCGAGGACCTCGTGGCCCCCGCCGACTTATGGGCCTGGCTGGCGGGCCGGGCACAAGGCCACGTCAACGCGATAATCCATCTCGGCGCCTGCAGCTCGACGACCGAGACGGACGCCGAGTACCTGGCCAACAACAATTACCGCTTCACCCGCCGGCTGTGCGAATGGGCGCTGGCCAATTCGAGCCGGTTCATCTACGCCTCGAGCGCGGCGACATATGGGGACGGGTCGTCCGGTTTCAGCGATGACGACGCTGCCACCGAGGGCTTGGCGCCCCTCAATATGTACGGCTACTCCAAGCACATGTTCGACCTTTGGGCGCTGCACAGCAAGCGCTTCGAGCAGATCGTAGGCCTCAAGTACTTCAACGTCTTCGGGCCTTACGAGGACCACAAGGGCGATATGCGCTCCGTCGTCAACAAGGCCTACGACGAGGTCCTCCGCACGGGCCAGCTGTCGCTGTTCAAGTCCTACCGCGACGGGATACCTGACGGCGAGCAGCGCCGTGATTTCATATTCGTGGGCGACGCCGTCGACGTAACGCTCCACTTCCTGGCCGAAGGCACAGCGTCGGGCCTGTTCAACTGCGGCGCGGGCGTGGCCCGGACGTGGCTGGACCTAGGTCGCGCCGTGTTCGCCAGCCTGGGCCGGGCACCCGACATCAAGTTCGTCGATATGCCGCTACAGATCCGGGAGAAATACCAGTACTTCACCCAAGCCGAGATGGGCAAGCTCCGGGCCGCAGGTTACGCCGCCCCCTTCCGGTCCCTCGAAGACGGGGTCGATGAGTACGTCCGGGGGTACCTGATCAAGAGGGGAGCGCAGTGATGGACAGCACATCTCTACCCGAGGCGGAGGTTTTCCGCCATCTGTTCTCCCGCTACCCGGCCCTACAGCCGGAGGAGAGCGACATAGTCGCCGCCTTCGAGCTCCTGGCCTCCAGCTACCGGGGCGGCGGGAAGGTGCTCGTGTGCGGCAACGGCGGGAGCGCGGCGGATGCCGAGCACATCGTGGGAGAGCTCATGAAGACCATGTCCCGCTCCCGGCGCCTGTCGGCGCCCGAGCGCCAGGCCTTCCAGGACAAGGTGCCCGGTGCCGACGGCGTCTACCTCTCCGAGCATTTGGAAGGTGCCTTGCCCACTATTGCTCTCGGTGCCCACTCGTCACTGGCCACGGCCATACAAAATGACACCGGCGGCGACATGGTGTTCGCTCAACAGGTCTACGGGTACGGGCGGCCCGACGACGTACTGTGGGCCTTCTCCACTTCCGGGCGCTCCCGCAACGTTGTCCTGGCTGCCACCACGGCCGTGGCCACAGGGATGAAGGTACTGGCCTTCACGGGGGAAAGCGACGGCCCCCTGGGCCAGGTCGCCAGTGTGGCCGTCCGGGTGCCGGCTTCGAGCACCCCCGAGGTCCAGGAGTTCCACCTGCCCATTTACCACGCCCTGTGCGAAGCGCTCGAGCAACGCTTCTTTCCTCGATGAGCCCGGTCCCCTCAAGGAGGCCGAGCCTGTTCGGGCGGTGCCGGGACTGGCACCGCAGTGCCAACGGAGGTTGAAAAATGCGTTCTGTAGAGCGTGTACGCGGCGCCGTGTCCGGCAAACCGGTCGACCATCTGCCGGCCCAGCCCATGGCCATGATGTTCTCCGCCCGCCATTCCGGGGCCCTTTACATCGACTACACCAAAAATCCCCGGACTTTGGCTGAATGCCAGCTCAAGATGGTCAGGGATTTCGGCATCGACTGCGTCCTGATGTGCTCGGACCCGGCTCGCGAGGTGATCGACATCGCCGGCGAGGACAGCGTCAAATGGTTCACCGACCAGGGGCCGGTGATAAACGAGGAACGGGCGGCTTTGTCCGACAAAGCCCTGCTCAAGGAGTGGTCGGTGCCCGACCCGCACCGCGAAGGCCGCATGGCCGACCGGGTCCGCTCGATAGAGATCTGCTTCGAGGAACTGGCCGGTGAGACGTCCATCGTGGGTTGGGTCGAAGGCCCGCTCGCCCTGGCCCAGGAGCTGCGCGGCCTTAACCGGATCATGACCGACGTACTGGACGACCCTGCTTTTGTCCGCGACTTGATGGACTTCACCTCCGAAGTGGCCATCGTCTACGCCGCCGCCCAGATCGAAGCCGGGGCTGACACCATCGGCATGAGCGACGCCGCCGCCAGCATGATAGGCCCCCGCCATTACCGGGACCTCGTCCTGCCCTGGCAACGGCGGGTCTTCGAATCGGTGCGCGCCTCTTACCCCGACGTCATCCTGCGCCAGCACATGTGCGGCAACGTCGACGCGCTGGTCACCCAAATGGCGACACTGCCAGTTGACATCTACGAGATCGACTTCCCGGCCAACCTCGCCGGGGCCAGAGCAGGCCTCGGCCCCGACCGGGCGATCATGGGCAACGTGTCGACGATCACGGACATGCTGACCGGGACACCCGCAGAAGTCGAGGCGGCGTGCCAGAGGTGTCATGAGACGTGCGGGCAGTACCACGTCGTCGGCGCGGGGTGCGAGCTGTCGCCGTTCACCCCGCCCGAGAACCTCCACGCCATGGTCCGTTACGCGGCCGAGCACGCTCCAGGGCCTGTTGCCGTCGCCTCGGCGCCGTGACATTGGGCCGCGTCCCCACGGCCCGCCGGGTCAGCGACGCCTTTCACGAAGAGCTGCACCCCGGCCAACAGTCGGCGTTCATCAGCTGGCTGGCGTTCACCGTGACGTTTATCACGGTGCGCGTGATCACCCACAAAATAAGGGCGGGCAAGGGCCGCCTCCACAACGTGAGCGTCGGCGGGGTCCACCTCCACCACTACATGTGGGGCATCCTGACCGTCAGCACCGTCGGGGGCGTGGCCCTGCGAGGTGAGGACCGCCTACGCCGTCACCCCCTGGTGGCGATTGCCTATGGCGCCGGCCTGGCCCTGATCGTGGACGAATTTGCCCTGTTGCTGGACCTTCAGGACGTCTACTGGGCCAAGCAAGGACGTGAATCGGTGGACCTCGCCATCGGGCTCATCTCGACCACCGGGACCGTGCTCGTGGGCATGCCGGTGGGCAGAAGGCTGCGCCGTGAGCGCCTGGCGGCGAAAGCCGCCGCTGCCGTCTAGGTCCGGGCCGTCTACGCCCTGGGCCGTCTACGCCTGGGCCGTCTACGCCTGGGCCGTCTACGCCTGGGCCGTCTACGCCTGGGCCGT
>CAYZVQ010000045.1:0-818 GCA_964481925.1 uncultured Acidimicrobiaceae bacterium | reverse complement strand
CTAGGTCTGGGCCGTTTACGCCTGGGCCGTCTGGCCCTCGAGCAACTTCCACGCCACCCGCCGCCCTCGGCCCTGCTTCATGGCCACGGCGACCCACAACCGGAACAACCCGTCGACGAGGTCCTCCTGGTCCTCACCGACAAAGACGGGCCGCAACCCGACGCCGGAGATAACGGCCTCGACCACCGGTCGGTCGCTCTCAGCCGCCGAAAAGAACATGTCCGCCTACACACCGTTAAAAATCGGGTCCGCCATGTTCTCGCCACCCACCGTGTTGAAGGCGCGGGCGTAGCGGGTACCAGGGGGGAGCGCCGCTCTGGCGTTGGCCACCGGCCGGCCCATCTGGTTGGTGGCATCTATGACTAGCTTGCCGGCCAGGGCAGTACCGTTCTCGGCCACAAAATCGCTCACGGCGGCCCCGGGCAACGCGAGCACGATAACGCCGACGCCCTCCAGGGCCTCTGGCACCGACGCCACCCGCGCCCTGCTCCCCTCGGCCACCTTGTCGTCTTGTGGATGCCGGGAGCCGAACGTCACGTCATGGCCGGCGGCCGATAGCGACCGACCCAGCACCCCACCGATGAAACCAGTGCCCACCAGCGCAATTTCCATTACCGCTCCGATCTCGCGACGACGTCATAGGACAACGCCAGGACCGGCGGCGGGATTCCCGGGGTTAGTGCGAGCCTCACGGCGTTAGTGCGAGCCTCGGGACGTTAGTGCGAGTCTCGGGGAACGGCGTCCCCGCGGCTGCCGAGCAGGAAGTCGAAGTCCGCTCCCCCGTCGGCCTGCAGCACATGTTCGCCGTACAACCAGGC
>CAYZVQ010000044.1:0-21356 GCA_964481925.1 uncultured Acidimicrobiaceae bacterium | reverse complement strand
CGCCGGCCTCGACCACGCCGGCCTCGACCACGCCGGCCTCGACCACGCCCACCACGACCGCGCCGGCCTCGACCACGCCCACCACGAGCAGCTCCGAGGCTACGAGCCAGTCCGCGATAGTCGCCCTAGCGGCCTCCCAGAACGGACGCCGGCCTGGCCCCGGAGCGCCAGTGCCGCCCTTGGGCGGTGCCCTTTGGGCATTACTGGCGGCTCTCCTGGTTGCCATTTTCGCTGCTTCGCTCGTGTGGTCCCGAGGCTTAGCCGGGGCCCACCGGCCCGTACACCGAGTAACGGAGGCAACAACGTGACCATGACCACCCCAGTGACCGCTCCATCGACCGTCCCCGCCCCCACGCGCCCAACGCCGGGTGCCGGAGGCGAGGAGATGGCCGTTTTCGTCCAGATGTTCGACAGCCTCGTGGACAACGTGACCAAGGTCCTGCATGGCAAGGAGGGCGTTGTCCGCGCCGCTTTGACCTGTGTGCTGGCCGAGGGCCACCTACTGATCGAGGACGTGCCCGGGGTGGGCAAGACCTCCTTGGCGCGCGCTATCTGCAAGTCGGTCAACCTGACCTGGAACCGTGTCCAGTTCACGCCCGACCTCCTGCCCAGCGACATCACCGGGGTGACCGTTTTCGACCAAGCCACCTCCAGCTTCAGCTTCCGCCCGGGACCGGTGTTCGCCAACATCGTTCTCGGTGACGAGATAAACCGGGCGTCGCCGAAGACCCAGTCGGCCCTGCTCGAAGTGATGCAGGAACACACGGTGTCCACTGACGGCGCCGTGTACCCGGTCCCGCGGCCGTTCGTGGTCATAGCCACGCAGAACCCGATCGACCTGGAGGGCACCTACGTGCTGCCCGAGGCGCAGCTCGACCGGTTCCTGATGCGGCTCTCGGTGGGCTACCCGTCAGCTGAAGCCGAAGCAGAGGTGCTGAGGACGGAAAAGGACTCCGCCACCGTCGAGCAGCTGTCCGCCGTCATGGAACGCGACGCCCTCCTGGCCATGATCGAGTTCGTCAAGCGGGGGGTCGAGGTGTCGCGGAGCGTCGAGCAGTACATCGTGGCTATCTGCTCCAGCACCAGGGAGATGCCCGAGATCCGCCTGGGAGTGTCCCCGCGTGGTGGCTTGGCCCTTCTGCGGGCAGCTCGGGTGGTGGCGGCGACGGCGGGGCGCCCCTTTGTCACTCCCGACGACGTCCAGGCGATGGCTTCGGCCACGCTGGCCCACCGGGTTGTCCTGCGTCCCGACGCCTCGATGCAGGGCCGGACCCCCGAAGAAGTGATCACCCGCGCGGTACAGGCTGTCCCGGTGCCCCGAGCGGTGGTCCGGTAGGAGCATTGTGACGCGACTGGGATGGGGGGCTGGCACCGCTGGGTTGGTGCTGCTCATCATGGGCCTGACGGCCAGGTGGGCCCCGTTGCTCGTCCTCGGGATGGGCCTCTTCGTCCTGGTCATGGGGGCGTTCGTCTACGTCGTCCGTTCGCCCCGGCTCCAGCTGGTCCGGTCCGTCGAGCCCCCCCGGGTCGAAAAGGGCCAACCCGCCATCGCCGTGGTGCAGGCGACCAACCGGTCGTGGCGCGCCCTGAGCGGTCTCGTGATCGAGCAGCGTCTTGGAGAAACGGTCTTCCGGGCCGAGCTCCCGAGCCTGGGAAGGGCCGAAACGAGCCTGCGGACTTATCGGCTCCCGACTTCCCAGCGCGGCACCTACAGCGTGGGACCGGTGGAGGTGCCAAGGGCGGACCCGTTCGGCCTGTGCCGGCGGGTCACGGCCCTGGGAGAACCGCAGGTAATTTCGGTCCATCCCAGAGTGCTGTCATTGAGACCGCTGCCCACGGGGACCTCCCAAAACCTGGAGGGCCCGTCGAGCGACACCTCGCCCCAGGGCAGTGTGACCTTCCACCGTTTACGCGAGTACGTGATCGGCGACGACCTGCGCACTGTGCACTGGCCCTCGACGGCCCGCCTCGGCAAGCTGGTGGTGCGCCATTACGTCGATACCGCGCAGCCGTACACCGTCGTGCTGGTCGACCTGCGGCCCGAGGTCTACTCGCCCGAGACGTTCGAGGAGGCGATGGACGTGGCCGCCTCGGTCGCCACGTCCATGTCTTGGGGCAAGTCCCCGGTCCAGATCAGGACGACCGCGGGCGAGCGGGTCGGTGGCCCCGGCCAGCGAGACCCCGTCCCCCTGGTCGACTACCTGACAAACGTGGCTCCCACGCCGGGCGGTTCCCTGTCGGCTCAGCTGGTGGCGTTGCGGCGGGACCGGGGCAGTGCTCTGGTCGTGGTGACGGGGGAGATCGATGTGGAGAGCCTGCCCACCATCGCCTCGATGAGCCGTTTCGACCATGTGATCGTCACTTCGCTCGTACCTCACCCACGCCCGGCCCCTGCGTACCCGGGGGTGATGGTCTTCGTAACGAGCACGGCCCACGAACTGGCCCAGGCATGGAACGGATGGGTGGTGCGGTGATGACCTGGAAGCCGAGCGTGGCCAGGCTCCTGGCCGCCGTCCTGCTCCTGAGCGGCGCCGCCAGCGCCTTCCTCGCCGCCACGCCGTGGTTGCGCGCCTACCAAGTTGCCGGCGCCCCCCTCCTGCTGGCCCTGGCCGTTGCACTGCCCGTTGTCATCAGCGTTGTCGCCTCGCGCCTAATGCGCGCTTCGGCGCCCGTGTCTTACGCCATGTCGGCCGGAGGTCTAGCGGCCTTGTTGGTGCTGAGCAGCGGGCTCAGCCTCCACGGCATGTGGGGCGGCCTCGTCAACGTGCCGGCGCAATTGCTCACGGAGACTCTCCCGCTGAGCGGCGGCAGCTCGTTGCTGGCCGCTCCCGTCGTGCTGACCTGGCTGTGCAGCGCCCTCACCGCCGAGCTCTTGGGACGCCCGTCCCGTCCTTCGGTGCTGGGCATGGCGGTGCCTGTCTTCTACTTCGCTCTCGCCTACGTCGCCACCACGTCAGGCCCCGCCGGGAGGACCGTGCCCGAAGGCGCCGCCCTGCTCGGTGCGCTCGTCGTGTGCGCGCTGGCCCGTCAAGGCCTGGTCGAGGCGGGAGCGGTCAGGGCCGGGACCGGTCGGAGCGCCACCGGGCAAGAGCCGGCCCGGCGCCGCAGATCCCTACGGCGAGGCGCGGCAGGGGCGGCCATGGCGGCCGTCATGCTGGTGGCGTTGACGACCGCTGTCGCCGGCGTACCCGCGCTGGCGGCCAAACCGGCGAGCGTCAGCCGTCCGACGCAGCTGCTTTCGGGCATTGTCGTCGACCCCCTCGACGCTCTGGCCTCGCTACGCAGCGCCGACCCCGGTGCGCCGCCGCGAGACGTCTTCGAGGTCCAGCTGCAAAGGGCCTGGAGCGGTTACATTCCGCTAGCCGTCCTGGACCAGTACGACGGCGACGCCTGGAGCTTTTCAGCCACGTTCCGCCCGACCGGAGGCCGGGTACCCTCCCCCGCCACGTTGGTCGCCAGTGACCCCGAGGCCGAGCCACTGCTCCAGCGCTACACGATCGAGGGCACCATCGGGCTTCCCTTCTTGCCGGCCATGGACCGCCCCGAGCAGATCGAGGGTTTGGCCGCCGATGCCGACAGCACCACCGGGATGTTGGCCGCGTCCTTCAGCATCCCGGCCTCCTACACCGTCGTCTCCCTGGTCCCGTCGGGCACGATCGGGCAGCTCTCCTCAGCCGCCGGGCTGGCATCAGGGGCGGAGGTGCCTGGGGGTGGCGCACCCGCTTTCACCACCCTGCCCGTTGGGTCGGCCACCGACATTGCCGCCGCCGTGCGTTTCGCCAGCAGTCTGGCGGGCCAGCCCGCGGCGCCCTCCCTGACGTTCTTGCAGAGCCTCACCACCGCATTGCGGGCGCAGGAAAGACGAGTCACGCAAGCCGGGGGCCCCTCCGGGGGGCAGTCGGTCGCGGCTGCACTGGGCGGCACGTCGTTGGCCCAGGTGATGAACGCCGTGACGGTCGACCGCGCTGCCACGCCGGAGCAGTTCGCCACCTTCTTCGCCGTCGTCGCCCGCTACCTCGGCGTGCCCGTCAGGCTGGCCACCGGTTTCCGGGTGCCGGCAGCGGCGTCGACGGCGGGGCCGTTACCGCCTGGGAGCTATCAATTGACCGATCGGGACGCCTGGACGTGGGACGAGGTCCCGGTGCTGGGCTACGGCTGGGTCACCGTCGACCCCACGCCGGTGCGGACGACCGCCGACGTGGCCCCGCCCCCCGAACAGGTGACGGCCAGCCCGACCACCGTGCCCAGGCAGGTTACGGCCCTGCCCGACGGCGGCGCCGCCCACGCCATCGCCAAACCCGTCAACGTCAAGCTGGCTCGTCCCCTAAAAGTGAACTGGCCGTTGGTTATTGGCGCCGCCCTGCCCGCAGCCCTGGTCCTCGCCCTGCTGGCCGCCGGGCTGGGCCTGCCCGCCGTGCGCCGGCGCCTGCGCCGCCGGGCCCGGCACCAAACGGGCGACCCTGTCCTCATGACGGCGGGCGCGTGGTTGGAGCTGATCGACGGGCTGTTCCGTCTCGGCGTGCAGGTGGACGGTTCGGCTACCAGCAGGGACGTGGCGGCCGAGGTCACCAGCCGGTTCGGGGACGCCTTCGGGCCGCCCGCGGGCGTACTGGCCGACCTGGCCGACCAGGCCCTGTACAGCACCGAACGGCCGGTCGACGACGCGGGCGCTCGACTGGCGTGGGACACCCAGCGTCAGCTCTATGGCGCGTTGCGGTCTTCGGTCGGCCAACGGGACCGGGCGCGGGCGCTCCTGCTGGTCGGGCCGTCACCGGCCCGGCCGGGCCCGGGAGGCGCGCCGTGAAGTTCCGCCGTTACGTCCCGGCCACTTCGGCCCCGACCACGTTCCCGGGGTACGCCAACATCGTCGAGATCGCCACCGGTACGTTCGCCACCGTCTACCGGGGCGTCGAGCTCGGGACCAAAAGGGCCGTGGCCTTGAAGGTGATAAGGGTGGCCGACACCTCGCCCCGCATGGTCGAAGTGTTCAACAAGGAGCTGGGAGCGCTCGCCCTGCTGAGCAACCACCCCAATGTCACGACGCTGTACGGGTCGTTCTTCACTCCCGAAGGGCGTCCCGTCCTTGTCCTCGAACTGTGCCGCGAGTCTTTGGCCCAGCGGGTGCGCCAGCAGGGGCCACTGCCGCCGGCCGAGGTCATCAAGGTGGGCGTGAAGATCGCCGGTGCCCTGGAAACAGCCCACCGCTCGGGGTTCCTGCACCGGGACATGAAGCCCCAGAACATACTTCTGTCCCAGTTCGGCGAGCCCGTCCTGGCCGACTTCGGCGTGGCCGCGCTGCAGGCGGCGGCGCAGTCCACCGAAGGGGTGTTCGGTTTTACGACCTTGCACGCCCCCCCGGAGGCTCTCGAAGGCCAACCCCTGCACCCGGCAGCCGATATTTACGGTCTGGCTTCGTCCATGTACCAACTTCTCCTCGGCCACGGGCCGTTCGCCGCCTACGAAGGAGAGGCGCCGGCCTCGGTGATCCTGCGCATCCTGAGGGACCCGGCTCCACGGCCACCGTTGGCGGCCGCGCCCATCGCCCTGGCCGACCTCATGGAAAATGCCCTGGCCAAGGACCCCGCCAAACGCCCTGCCTCGGCGGCCGTGTTCGCCGAATCGTTAAGGTCCATCGAGGCGCTAGCCGGGTGGCCGCAGACCCCCTACGTCGTGTGGGCGAGCGCTACACCCCCAGCTCTGCCCACGGCCGTCCCAGACCCTCCCGCTGAGGTTGCCCGTCCGGACGAGGCAGCCGTGGCCGTCGCCCGCGAACACATCGTGGCGTCAAGGCTTTCAGAGCTGTTGCAGTAGCCGGCCGGCTCTGCTGACTGACGCCCCCGGCTTGCTGGCTTACGTTGGCGGCTCTGCTGGCTTACGCTGGCGGCGTGCCGGCGCGACTTCCTGGGCGTCGGGGCCGCTGCGAGCGCATCTCGGCCTGCCTGCCTTCGGGCTGGCGCGGGACACTGCTCGTGTCGGCGGCCGTCACCTTGCTCAACTGGCCGGGCTGGACGCAGATAAGGCCCGGCCTGGACCCCTCCTGGCAGGCCGGGCTGGCCATGGCCTTCACCCGGCATTTCCAATGGGGGCCCCAGATCGACTTCACCTACGGGCCTTATGGTTTCGCCGGTTTCCTGGAGCCCTTCTACCGGTCGACGGCACTGATCGCCGTCCTTTACATTTTTGCGGTCACCTCTGTGCTGGCGGCTCTTCTGGTGGCGGGGCTGCGCCGCTACTGGGGCCTGGCCTCTGCCGGGGTCGTCGCCTGGGCAGTCATCGCCCTGTCTTGGGCGACTACGCGCGCCGCTGACTTTGCCTCGGTGGCCGGCCTCGGCTTGGCGCTGGGCGTGCTCCAGGCGCAGCGCCGGGCCGTGCGGGCCACGCTCGTCTTCGCGTTGGGGGCCCTGGCCGGTTTTGCTCTTCTCGTCAAGCTCAACACCGGGGTGACCCTTGTGGGCTTGCTGGCTCTGGCTCTGGTGGGAGCGGACGGCACCGGGCGCCAACGCCTGCGCCTCGCCGGCCCGGGGGCCGGGGCGCTGGTCGCTGTGTTCGCAATTTCTTGGGCGGCGGCCGGCCAAAGCTTCGGGAACCTCCCCAGCTTCGTTCACGCCTCGGTGTCGCTGGCCCTTGGTTACAGCGAGGCCATAAGCGGCAGCATCGACCAAGCCTCGATAGCCCGGTACGCGCTGGTCATCTCGGCACTGCTCGTCTTCGTCCTTGCCTCAGCTCTGCGCCACCGACCGCTCCGCCAGCAGGTCATCACGTCGGTCATGCTCGTCGGCTGGGGATGGGCGGTCGTAAAGGACAGCTTCGTCAGTGGCAACCACTTCCTGGGCTTCTTCCGGGTCGTGCTCTCCGCCGTTGCCCTGGTGTGCACCCTCCGGCCTCCCCGGCGGATCTATGCCACCGCCCTGGCGCTGGCGGCCTGCGTCACCATGGCCACGGCCGCGTTCCCGGTGGCGGACCCGATCGCCAGCGTCCACGCCCTCGGGACCGACCTGGCCGACCTCGTCCAGCCCGCCCGGTTCGCCCGGATGACGGCGGCCACCCGCGCCCGGGCCCTCAGGGAAGAGCACCTGTCCCCGTCGGTGCTGGCCGTCCTGCGCGGCCACACCTTGGCCATAGAGCCCTGGGAGGACATGGTGGCCTGGGCCGACCCCGAGGCCCGGTGGTCCCCCGAGCCCGTCGTCCAGGCCTACAGCGCGTACACGACGTACCTCGACGACCTCGGCTCGGCCTTGCTGGCCTCGCCCCGCGCCCCGCAGATGGTCCTTGTCTGGCCCTTGCAGTTCGGCTTTGATTCCCGAGACCCTTACATGGACCCCCCGACGACGGAGATGGTCATTTATTGCCACTACGACCAGCTGAGCGTCCGGGGCCCATGGCAGGTCCTCCAACGTGTGCCCGACAGGTGCGGGCGGCCCGCGGTCATCGCCCGGGAGCGCACCCGTTTCGGCGAGCCGGTGGACGTCCCCGGCGCGCCCGGGCGGATGGTGGTCGCCAGTTTCTCGTTTGGCCTGCCTTTGCTGTCCAAGATCGACGGCGCTCTGCTCAAACCTCCTGACGTCTACCTGAGGGTCTGGAGCGGTGACCGCCAGCCGGTCACCTACCGTTTCGTCACCGGCACGCAGGCCGACGAGCATGTCGTGAGCGTTCCCGCCGCGCTCGGCTATTCCGCCCCCTTCGCTCCGCCGGCTCTGAGGCGGCTGGAGATCCTGGGCGGGGGCTGGGCCACCGGCCACGGGAGCATCGCCATAACGTTCCGGGCGCTGAGGCTGGGCCCGCGGCTCGGGCGTCACCTGAGCCCGTGACGATCGCCGCCTACGGGGCCCCTGCCTACAGGGCCCCCGCCTACATAGGGGTTACGTAAGCGCCCGAGATCCCACCGTCCACCAGGAACGTCGACGCCGTTACGAACGAGGCGTCGTCGCTGGCCAGGAAGGCCACGGCCGCGGCTATTTCCTCGGGCTCGGCGAAGCGGCCGGCGGGGATATGGACCAGGCGCCTGGCCGCGCGAGGCGGGTCTTTGGCAAACAATTCCTGGAGCAGCGGCGTGTTCACCGGTCCGGGGCAAAGAGCATTGACCCTGATGCCTTCCCGGGCGAACTGGACGCCGAGTTCCCGTGACATGGCCAGGACACCGCCCTTCGAGGCGGTGTAAGAGATCTGCGACGTGGCCGACCCCACCACGGCGACGAAGGAGGCGGTGTTTATTATCGAGCCCTTGCCGGCCCACTGCATGTAGGGGATGACGGCTCGGCAGCACAGGTACACCGAGGTGAGGTTTACGTCCTGGACGCGCCGCCAGGCATCGATGCCGGTGGTGAGTATGGAGTCGTCGTCGGGAGGTGAGATGCCGGCGTTGTTGAAGGCGACGTCGATGCGCCCGTAGGCGTCGTAAGCGGCCTGGTAGAGCCGCTCTACCTCGACGTCGTTGCTCACGTCGGTCGCCACGAACAGGCCGCCGACCTCGTCGGCGCTCGACGTGCCCGCGTCGCGGTCCACGTCGGCCACCACCACCGTGGCGCCCTCCGAGGCCAGGCGCCGGACCGTGGCCAGGCCGATCCCACCGGCGCCCCCGGTGACGACCGCCACCCTGCCCTCCAGGCGACGACAAACAGGATGTGGCACCGGTTATCCCTCCGTGGCGATAAAGACGTTTTTGACGTCGGTGAACGCGTCGGGCGCGTCGGGGCCGAGCTCGCGACCGAGGCCGGACTGTTTGAACCCGCCGAAGGGTGTCCAGTACCGCACCGAGGAGTGAGAGTTGACCGACAGGTTGCCCGAATCTATGGCCCGGGCGACACGCAGGGCCCGGCCTACGTCCCTGGTCCAGATGGAGCCGGAAAGCCCGTACTCGCTGTCGTTGGCCGCCCGGATGGCACCGGCTTCGTCGTCGAACGGCACCACTGCCACGACCGGCCCGAAAATCTCCTCCCGGAACGCACGGTCGTCGGGGCCGATGGGGGCGAGGACGGTGGGCGGGTACCAGTACCCGGGCCCATCGGGGCAGCTGCCCCGGAAGGCCACGGGCGCCCCCTCGGGGACGTAGGAGGCGACCCGCTCGCGGTGTTGGGCGCTGATGAGGGGCCCCATCTCGCTCGACGCCAGGGCCGGGTCCTCGACCCGCACGGCCTTGACGGCCTGCTCCAGGAGCTCCAAGAACCGGTCATAGACGCTGCGCTCGACCAGGATCCGCGACCGTGCGCAGCAGTCCTGGCCGGCGTTGTCGAACACGCTCATCGGAGCGCTGGCCGCCGCCCGCTCGACGTCTGCGTCAGCGAAGACGATATTGGCGCTCTTGCCCCCGAGCTCAAGAGTCAACCGCTTCACCTGCCCGGCACAGCCGGCCATTATCTGCTTCCCTACTTCGGTCGACCCCGTGAACACGACCTTGCGCACGTGCGGGTTTGAGACGAAGCGGTCACCGACGACTGGTCCTTGCCCGGGAAGGACCGTGAAGACGTGCTCGGGTACTCCTGCTTGGCGGGCCAGGTCGCCCAGGCGCAGCGCGGTCAGCGGCGTTAGCTCAGCCGGTTTCAGGACCACTGTGTTGCCCGCGGCCAGGGCGGGGGCGAACCCCCAGCCGGCGATCGGCATGGGGAAGTTCCAGGGCACGATCACACCCACGACCCCGAGAGGTTCCTTGAAGGTGATGTCCACGCCGCCCGGTACCGGTATCTGGCGGCCGAACAGCCTCTCGGGAGCGGCGGAGTAGTAGTTGAGCACGTCGCGGACGTTGCCCGCCTCCCACCGGGCATTGGCAAGCGTGTGGCCGGAGTTGACGACCTCCAGGCGTGCGAGTTCTTCGCGGTCGGCGTCCACCGCCTCGGCGAAGCGGCGCAGGAGGCGGCCGCGGTCCGCCGGAGCGACCCGCCGCCACTCCTCGAACGCACGCCGGGCCTTGTCGATAGCCGCTTCTGTCTCCTCACGGGAGGTGCGGGGGATCTCCGCCACGGCCTGGGCCGTGGCCGGGTTGACGACGGTGGTGGTCATTACCGGGCCGCTTCCACCAAAGCCACGAACAAGCGGTCGTCGGCCTGGTCGTCTTCGGGGTGCCACTGCACGCCCACGGCGAAGTCGGGGCCCGGGATCTCGACGGCTTCCACCGTCCCGTCATCCGCGAAACCAACCGCCTCGATCCGCTCGCCCAGCCGGTCCACGGCCTGGTGGTGATGACAGCGGCCCTCGGTTCGTGCCCCCAGTATGGAGGCGACCCGGCTACCCGGCTTGAGGGCCACCCGGTTGGGTGCGGTCCGGCCCGGCACGGGCCGGTGCCCTTCGTGGCCGAGCACGTCGGGGAGATGCTGGTGCAGCGTCCCGCCCAAGGCCACGTTGAGCACCTGCAGGCCGCGGCAGATGGCCAGTAACGGCAGGCCCTGTCGGAGGGCGCCGTGGCAGAGGGCGACCTCCCAGGTGTCGCGTTCCTGGCGGGGCGGGTCTGTCTGGTCATGCGCCTCGGCCCCGTAGGTGCCGGGGCCGAGGTCCGGTCCCCCCGTGAGCACGAGCGCGTCCACTACCTCTAGGACGGCTCGGGGATCCCAGGGCGCGGGCGGCAGGAGCACCGGGTGCCCCCCGGCCCGGGTCACGGCGGACACGTAGCCGTGCGGGAGCAGGGCGGCAGGTTCGTCCCACACGCCGAAACATGCCCTTTCGACATATGTCGACAGGCCTATCAGGGGCGCGGGCCGGGCACTCAGGGGCGGCAACTCGGCGAAAAGAAGTAAGTCATGTCCCGAGCGCACGCTAATTGAACGGCGACGAAGTCTGCCACCGGCACGATCTGAGCGTCAGCTCGGCGCCTCAGACCCGGACCGGTTCGCCCCCGACGGAGCGTCGCAGTGCCGCATGCAGGGTGTCTGGTGTCAGGACACCCAGGTAAAGGCCGTTGTCGAGCACCGCCACCCAGGCGGCGTCGTTTTGGAGCATCTCGGCGAATGCGGTCTTGAGAGAGGCCTCAAGGCCCACGCTCGCCCTGAGCGGGCGCATGTAGCGGGACACGGAGGCGGAGCCGTCGGGTTGGCGGGAACCGTCGGGCGGTCCGGCCGGCTCGACCCAACCGAGCAGGGCCCCTTCATCGTTCACCACTACCGCCCAGCGCGTACCCTCGGCCTGCACGGCGGTATGTGCCAGGTCGATGGTCGTGCGGGGGCCGACCACGGGAGGAGTGTAGAGGTCCGTCACCTCGATCGGCGTCACCGCCAGGCGTCGAAGGCCCCGGTCAGCCCCTATGAAGTCGGCTACGAAGGGCGTGGCCGGGTGCCCGAGCACCTCGGCCGGTGTGTCGTACTGCTGGAGCACGCCGCCCTGGCTGAGCACGGCTATCCGGTCCCCCATGGTCACCGCCTCGTCGACGTCGTGGGTGACGAGGATGATGGTCTTGTGGAGCTGCTGCTGCAGGCGCAGGAACTCCTGCTGGAGCCGCTCCCGGGCAATCGGGTCGACAGCCCCGAACGGCTCGTCCATCAGCAGGACGGGCGGGTCTCCGGCCAGGGCGCGGGCGACGCCAACGCGCTGTGCCTGCCCGCCCGAGAGCTGGTGCGGGTAGCGACCGGCGTATACGGCGGGGTCGAGGCCGACCAGGTCCAACAGCTCTGAAACGCGGGCGCGTACGCGGGCGCGGTCCCAGCCGAGCAGCCGGGGCACAGAAGCTACATTGTCGGCGACTTTCAAATGAGGGAAAAGGCCCGGCTGCTGGATCACGTAGCCCGTCTGGCGGCGCAGCTCGACACGGTCGAGGGTGGCGATGTCCTTCCCGTCGACCAGCACCTTGCCGCTGGTGGGTTCGACGAGCCGGTTGACCATGCGCAGCACGGTCGTTTTCCCCCCACCTGAAGGCCCCACGAGCACGCACAGCTCGCCCGCGCCCACCTGCAAGTCAAGGTTGTCCACGGCATAGGACCCGTTGCCATAGCGCTTGGAGACCTTTTCGAAGCGGATCATGGTTCGAAGCGGATCATGGTTCGAAGCGGATCATGGTTCGAAGCGGATCATGGGGACCGCAAGCCTACCGACAAGGACGTCCCTATCCTTGTCAGACCGGAGATCTGCTCACCCCGGATAGGGCCCCCCCGGATAGGGTCTGTGGATGCTGCCGCTCGTCGGTTCGGCCGGGCCGCTGTTCCAATGGAGCTGGATCTCCTCGCAGTCGGGGACGATCCTCTCATTGCTTGTCCAGCACATCGAGCTCACGGCCATAGCGGTGGGTATCGGCCTGGCCATCTCGTTGCCGCTGGGCGTTGCCGCGTGGCGCTTGCCAGCGCTGCGCACGCCCCTGGTCGGTTTCACCGGTTTGCTTTACGTCATCCCCTCTGTCGCCCTGATGGCGCTGCTGGCACCGCTCACCGGGTTTTTCTCGGTCACCACGGCCGAGGTGGCCCTCGTCAGCTACACCTTGCTCATCCTCCTGCGCAATACCGTCGCCGGCTTGAGCTCGGTCCCGGCCGACGCCCACGAGGCGGCCCGGGGCATGGGCTACACGCAGCTCGAGGAGCTGTTCAAGGTCCAGCTGCCCCTGGCGCTGCCCTCGGTACTGGCGGGCCTGCGGGTCGCCACCGTCACGACCATCGGACTTGTCAACGTGACTGCGTTCATCGGCCAGGGAGGGCTCGGCCAGTTGATCATCCAAGGCTTCGGCGAGGACTTTAATACCCCCATCGTGGTGGGCTTGGTGTTGTCGGTGGTCCTGGCCGGCGTGGCGGACGCCATCCTGGTAGGCGTCGAGCACCTCGTGCTGCCCTGGCGGCGGGCCGGAGCGGGTGCTCGCCGTTGAGTTTCCTCTCCCACGTCGTCGCCTTCTTCACCACCGGGTCGAACTGGACCGGCTCGAGCGGGATCGTCGCCCTGTCGCTCGAACAGGCCAAGCTTTCGGTGGTCGCGGTGGTGGCTGCCATCATCGCCGGGGTCGGCGCCGGCGCCCTCCTGGGCCATTCCGGCCGGGGGAGCTTCGCTGTGGTGAACGCGGCCAACGCCGCGCGTGCCGTCCCATCGTTCGCCCTGCTCACCCTGATCGCCATCCAGCCCGCCATCGTGCGCCTTCAGGAGGGTGGTTTCCTCACCGCGGTCATAACCATGTTCGCCCTGGCCGTGCCGCCTATTCTCACCAACGCTTATGTGGGGGTCCGGGACATAGACCCGGCCGTCCGCTCGGCCGCCCTGGCCATGGGCATGACCCCGGGCCAGCTCCTGCGCCAGGTCGAACTGCCCCTGGCCCTGCCCCTGGTGATGGCGGGCATCCGGACCGCCGCCGTCGAGGTCGTGGCGACAGCCACCCTGGCTGCCTACGTCGGGGTGAGCGACCTGGGAACTTACATATTCACCGGTCTGGCCACCCGCAACAACGTCGAGACCTTTAGTGGAGCACTGGTGGTGGCTGTCCTGGCGCTGGCGGTCGACCTCGTGCTGGCCGCTGCAGCACGAGGTCTGACGCCGGTCGGGTTACGCAGCCCCTCGCGGTCTTGGCGCCGCGGGACCGTCTCGCTGGCGACCATCCGGCCGCGCCGGACTACTTGAGGCTCAACTTGAGCCGACCATCAGGTGAGGCCCTGGCTCTTCAGCCACTGAGCGGCCACGGTGTTGGGGGCGTCATGGTCCACGCTGACATCGGTGTCCAGGTTGGCCAGCGCCGTCTCGGTGAGCTTGGCGTCTAGGGCGTTGAGGGCGCTGGACACGGCGGCTGTGTCGACCGACGTGCGGACCACCGGGATGAGATGGTCAGCGGGCTGGAGGTGCTTGTTGTCGGTCAGCTCGACGAAGCCGTTCTCGGCGATGGCGCCGTCGCTGGAGAAGAACTCGGCCACATCGACTTTCCCGTTTTTGAGGTAGGCCACCGTGATGGGCCCGGCCTCATCGGTGGAGACGAAGGTCTTGAAGTGGATCCCGTACACCTTCTCCAGGCCGAGTAGGCAATAAGCGTAGGTGGGGCACTCAGGAGGGGCCCCGAAGCTGAGCTTGGAGGCCACCGGGGCCAGGCTGGACAGGGTCGTCAGGTGGTACTTGGTAGCCGTCGCCTTGGTCACGGCGAAAACGTTGACGTCGGTGGCCGGCGCCGGGGTCAGTACCGTGGCACCCTGGGGTGCCAGCGCCGCCTTCAGGGCGGGCAGGTCCGTGCTGAGCTGGGTGGCCTGAGCGGTGTCCTTGGGTTCCAGGAAGACGAGCAGGCTGCCGGCGTAGTCGGGGTACAGGTCGAGCGAGCCGTGGGCCAGCGCGGGCTCCACCGCCGTACGGGTGCCGAGGTCGGCGCGGAGATTGGTCTTGAACCCGGCGTGCTGTAGGACGTCGCTGTACAGGTTGGCCACGATGACCTGCTCAGGGAAGTTCGTCGAACCGATGGTTATCGTTGTCGAACTGGCGGACGACTGGGCCAGTTTGAGGGTGGACGCAGAAGCGGCGGAGGTAGCGGTAAGGGAGGCGGCGGTACCTACCAGGGCGAGGGCAGCCGCAGCCAGCAGAGTTGTCGGACGGGGCATGTGGGCCTCCTAGGGGGCGAGGGTCGATTGACCCTACAGGCCATCGGGAAGATTGTGAAAAAAATCTTAACAGATCTCCCATGGAAATGGTGGAAACCAGACAGCCGCACTCGCCCACCACGCGGGTTCAGAGGATCCGGGTTCAGAGGATCCGGGTTCAGAGGATGATCCGGGTTCAGACGATCCGGGTTCAGAGGATCCGGGTTCAGAGGATCGATCCGGGTTCAGAGGATCCGGGACAGGAAAGCTTGGGTCCTCTCCTGAGTGGGGTGGCTCAGCACTTCCCGGGGCGGGCCGGACTCCACGATGACGCCCTGGTCCATGAACACCAGGCTGTCGCCGACTTCTCGGGCGAAGCCCATCTCGTGGGTGACCACGATCATGGTCATGCCTTTGTCGGCCAGCGAGCGCATCACGTCCAGGACGTCGCCTACGAGTTCGGGGTCCAGCGCCGAGGTGGGCTCGTCGAAGAGCATCAGCTTGGGTTGCATGGCCAGGGCCCGGGCGATCGCCACCCGTTGCTGCTGGCCTCCGGAAAGCTGTCGCGGGTAGGCGCCCGACTTCTCGGCCAGTCCGACCTGGTCCAGCAGTTCGCCGGCGCGCCTGGTCGCGCTCACCTTGGCTTCGCCCTTGACCCGGACAGGCCCGATGGTCACATTGTCCAGGACCGTCATGTGGGGGAACAGGTTGAAATGCTGGAAGACCATGCCGACCTCGGCCCGCCGCTGGCACACCTCGCGATCGCGTAACTCGTACAGCCGGCCCCCACTTTCGCGGTAGCCGACCATCTGGCCGTCGACGGTGAGACGCCCGCCGTCCACTTTTTCCAGATGGTTTATGCAACGAAGGAAAGTGGACTTGCCTGACCCCGAAGGCCCGATTATGCACATGACCGCGCCTTTGCGGACCTCGAGGTCGATGCCCTGCAGGACTTCCACGCGGCCGTAGCGTTTTCGCACGCCTTCGGCCTGGACCATTACGTCAGTCATGGGACGTCGGTCACGGCTAGCCGTTGTCGTCCTGGACGAACGGGATCCCCTCAACATCGGCAAAACGACCGTACCCCGAGCGCCCGGGACGGATGAGCAGGCCCCGGCGTACCCTTTGCCACGGGGTGGGAGGAAGTTGGCGCACCGACCCGCGGGCATAGTGGCGCTCGAGATAGTACTGGCCCACCATGAGGACAGACGTTACCCACAGGTATTGCAGGCTCGCCACCATCAATAGGGGGATCGTCTTGTAGTTGGCCGAATATATCTGCTCCACCGTGAAGGTCAGTTCCGCCACCACCACCACCGAAGCCAAAGACGTCGTTTTGAGCATCGATATGGTCTCGTTGCCGGTGGGGGGGATGATCACTCTCATGGCCTGGGGGATGACGATCAGGCGCAGTGCCATTAATCGGGTCATGCCTATCGACTGGGCCGCCTCGTTTTGGCCTTCGTCGACCGAAATAAGCCCGGCCCGCACGATCTCTGACATGTAGGCGCCCTCGTTGAGGGCGAGGCCGACGCTGGCGGCGAGGAACGGCGTCAGCCACGTGTTGAGGTTGAAATGGACCAGCGCCGGCCCGAACGGGACACCGAGGCTGAAGGCCGGGAAAATGTAAGCGGCGTTGTACCAGAACAGGAGTTGCACCAGGACGGGCGTCCCCCGGAAGAACCAGATGTAGATCCAGGCGCTGCCGGTGACGATCGGGTTGGGGGACAGGCGCATGATGGCCAGCACCACGCCGATGGCAATGCCTCCAGCCATGGCCAGGACCGTGAGCGCCAACGTGACCCCCAGCGCCTTGATGATCTGGGTGGAAAGGAAGTAGTTGTTGATGACGCTCCACTCGAAGCGCTCACGCCGTCGGCCGTACAAGACGACGTGGGAAAAGAAGAGCGAGTGGACCAGCATGACGGTCAAGACCACCACTACGGCGGCCGCCACCCACCGTCCGGGATGGCGGACAGGGACCACCGGCATCCCGGTGGGGGCCCGTTCGGGGACGCGGACCGGTCCCGCCGGAGCCTCAGCCGTCGCCCTTACCCCTTATCGGGCCCGCGGACCGGCCCACTGTCCGCTAGCTGGTCGCACCGTTGAGGGTCGGGTCGGAGATGGCGCCCTGCTCGACTCCCCACTTGTCCAGGATCTTCTTGTACTGGCCGCTGGCCATGACGGCCTTCACGGCCGCCAGCAAGGGGGCGGCGAGACCGCTGCCCTTGGCGACCGCAAAGCCATAAGGCGCCGTCTCGAACGGGGTGCCCGTCAGCTTGAACTGGCCGTCCGAGAGGTGGACTATGTACGCCGCCACCTGGGAATCGGCGAAGCCGAGGTCGGCACGACCATCGGAAACGGCCAAGTTGACCTGGTTCTGGTCGGCATAGCTGAGCACGTTGACCTTGCACAGCTTGGCCTGGCTCTGGGCGTCGGTCTGCTCCGTCGTGCCTGTCTCGACGGCCACCGAATGCCCGCACAGCGCTTTGAGGCCGTTGAACGTCTTGGTGCTGTTGGCCTGCTCGTAAAAGCCTTCTCCGGCCTTAAAATAGTCGATGAAGTCGACCACCTTCTCCCGGGCCTTGGTATCGGTGAACGAGGAGTTGCCGACGTCGAACTTGCCGTCCTGGATGCCAGGGATGATGGTGTCGAACGTGGCGTCCACGAGGGTGACCTTGACGCCCAGCACCTTGCCCAGGGCCATGCCCAGGTCGGCGTCGAAGCCGACAATGTGGCCATTTTGGACGAACTCGTCCGGCGGGTAGGTGGCGTCCATGGCCATGCGCAGGCCCGAGGCGTACTTGGTCGCGAGCTTAATAGGGCTGCCGCTGCTTCTGGTGGTGGTGGTCGTGGTGCTGGCGCTGGCAGTAACGGCTCCCACCATCGCTATGGCGAGCAACGAGCCCGCAGTGGCGACCAGCACGCGCCTGGCCCTAGCAGTCATTGTGGTGCGCATAGGTACCTCCAGGATCGTACGGTGCGTTTGGACCAGGAGTGTAGTGGCTGGGGACGCGGCCGCCCAAGCGCCCAACCGGGCCGTCGCGCCCGTAGGGTAAATCGTCATGGACAGCTGAGGCGGGGCGCGATGCTGTAGCCGTGCCGATCAGTCTCGAAGAGCTCGACTGGGCGACTGAGGTCGTAAGGCGCTGGGTCCCGCCTACCCCGCAGTACGTGTGGCCCTTGCTGGCCGATGACATCGGTGCCGAGGTGTGGGTGAAGCACGAAAACCATACGCCCACGGGCGCGTTCAAGGTACGGGGCGGTCTGGTCTACGTCACCCGGCTCCGGGACCGGCGCCCAACGGTAAGAGGGCTCGTCACCGCCACGCGGGGCAACCATGGACAAAGCCTGGCCTTTGCCGGCCGGGCCCTGGGGGCCGCCGTCACCATCGTGGTCCCGAACGCCAACAGCCCGGACAAGAACGCCGCCATGCGCGCCTTCGGGGCCGAGTTGGTCGTGCACGGCCACGATTTCCAGGCCTCACGCGAGTATGCGGCCACCCTCGGGGCCGAGCGCGGGCTTGAGGTCGTTCCGTCTTACCACCAAGATCTGGTGCTGGGCGTGGCCACTTATGCCCGCGAGCTGTTCGGCGCGGCCGGGGAGCTTGACGCCGTTTACGTGCCCGTGGGCATGGGTTCGGGCATCAGCGGCCTCATCGCTGTCCGCGACCTGCTCGGTCTGCGCACCGAGATCGTCGGGGTCGTCGCCGCGGCCGCCCCGGCGACGGCCCTGTCGCTGGCGGCCGGCCGAGTGGTGACGACGGACGCAGCGAGCACGTTCATCGACGGGGTGGCCTGCCGCGTCCCCGACCAGGACGCTATTTCGGTGATCTGCTCAGGGGCGGCCCGGGTCCTGACAGTCAGCGAAGACGACGCCGCAGGGGCCATGCGGGCCCTCTACGCGGCTACCCACAACGTTGCTGAACCGGCCGGAGCTCTGGCGCTGGCCGGCCTCGTCCAGGAGCGGGCCTGGGCCGCGGGCAAAAGGGTCGGCGTGGTCCAGACCGGCGGTAATGTCGACGCCGCCACGCTGGTACAGGTCTTTGCCGGGCGCACGCCTGCGCCCTAACTAGGCCCGGAGCAGGTACCTCCGCCGCAGTGCCGACCGTCAAAGCCTGTGGCGGTCGCCGACCTCGGCCAAGGCCGCGCCCGACAGCCGGAACGTGGTCCAGTCGTCGTTGGCGATCGCTCCGAGCGACCGGTAGAAGTCGATGGCGGGCCGGTTCCAGTCGAGTACGGCCCATTCGAGCCGGGCGCAACCCCGGTCCAGCGCCCGGGCGGCCAGAGAACCGAGCAGGGCCCGGCCCACCCCCCGGGAACGGTGCTCGGGGACGACGAAAAGATCCTCCAGGTACAGGCCATGGCGGCCAGTCCAGGTGGAGAAGGACACGAAGTACACGGCGATGCCTATCACCTTGCCTTCCGCCTCTGCTACCAGGGCGAAGACCTGCGGACTGGTACAGAAAAGGGCGCGCCGGAAGTCTTCCTCGGTGGCCTGGACGGCATCCTCGGAGCGCTCGTAGCGGGCCAGCTGGCGCACCAGGTCGACCACTTGCCCGACGTCGTCCGGGACCGCGTCGCGTACCAACACGCCCTCGGGGCGCGCCGGTCCCAATATGAGGCCTCCTATCCCGTCATCTCTTCAGCAGCCGGCCCACGATTATCGACATTTCGTAGAACAGCACCATTGGCACCGCCATACCGAGGAAGGTGAAGGGGTCGTTGGAGGGCGTTACCACGGCCGCCACGCCGCACAGGACCACGATGGCCGGTCGGCGCCACTTGCGCCACTTGGAGGACGGGACGACTCTGGCGATCATGAGGAACACCACGACGATCGGGTAGAGGAACACCCCCCCGAACACCAGGCAGATGAGGACGTAAAGGCTCACGTACCCCGCCGGGCTGAACAGGGGGGCCACGCCGTTGCCGCTGGCGCCGATCAGCCAGTCGAGGGCTTTGGGCCACACCAGGATGGCGGTAACCACGCCCATGGAGAACAGAGCCAGAGCAGAGAGCACGAAGGGCACGGCATAACGTTTTTCGTTTTGCTTGAGGCCCGGGGTGATGAACTGCCACGCCTGCCAGAGCCACACGGGCGCGGCCAGGGCCAGCCCTATGTACATCGAGACCTTTAGGCGGGTCGTGAAACCTTCCGTGGGACTTGATATGACCAGTTCCGGCGTGATCAGGTGCTTGTGGCTGTGGTAAAAGGCGCGGTAAGGCTCCGTCATGAAGTGCAGCACCGGGTTGTAGAGGAACCAGCCCGCGATCGAAGTCACGATGATGGCGAGGGCGCAGTAAAGCACCCGCCGTCTCAGCTCGGCCAGGTGCTCGAACAAGGTCATACGGGCGCCGTCACCGTCATCAGGTGGCTGCGGGGTAGTCCCGTCACCGTCATCAGGTGGCTGCGAGGCGGTCCCGTGCCCGTTGAGGCTCGGCGGAGCGCCGTCCTGCTCGGCCGTGCTCGTGCCCGTGCCGGCGCCGTTAGCGGTCGTCGCGACTCTAACGGTCACGGGCTCCGCACCGAGGGTCTCCGCACGGAGAGTCTCCGCGCTCGTTACCGCCTCCAAGGGGTCCGTCCCCACGTCGACGGCGTGGCCGCCCTGGGCCCCTTCCTCGTCGTCTGGGAACATCGCTAGTTGAAGCCGGGGTCGTCAGGCACCGCGGCCGGTGGTACACGCCCCGTTAGCGGCGGGGCACTGGCTACCTCGACCGGCGCCGCGCCGTTGCTCGCCGCCGGCGGGACGCTGACGGCTGCGGCGGCGTCAAAACTGGAACGCACTTCACGGGCGCCCACCTCGAGCGCGGCTCTCGGCTCGGCCATGGCCGAGCGGAACTCGTCACGCAGAGCCGAGGTCTGCTTTAGGGGCTCGCCCATGACACCATGGAGCTCGCCCTGGATGGCAGAGGTGTACTTGCGCACTTCGGCCATCCACCGCCCGGCGGTGCGGGCCACTTCGGGCATGCGCTTGGGGCCCAGCACCAGCAGGGCGATCACGAAGAGCACTACCAGCTTGTCGGGGTCGAGGTTCACCGCCTGGCGCCCCGACCTAAGCCCGGCAGAACTGATCAGGCCTGGTCACGGCGTCAGCTCTCTGCCCTGGGCCCCTCGGCTCGGGCGCGAGCGGCGCGCTCGGCCAAAAGGGCATCGAGCTCTGAGCGCGAGATCGTAACTGCATCGCTCGCTCCTGGGCCTGCAGTCGTTACCTGGCTCGCCGCGACCACCTGTGCGGCGGGCAGGACAGGTGCCGCCACGGGTGCCGCAATGGCTACGGGCGCGACGGGTGCGCTCTCACCCGCTTCTGCCTCAGTCTTCGCCTTGCGGAACTCCTTTAGCGCCTCGCCCGTGTTCTTTGCCAACTTCGGCAGCTGCTTGCCTCCAAAGAGGACCACAACCGCCACCAGGATCACGATCAGGTCGTCTCCGCCAGAAAAGATGGTTGATAGCACAGCCCGCACCTCCTTCCTAAGTTGACCGTACGGACAAACCCAAAGCTACCACCGCGAGTCACTGCAAGGTGTCCGGAGCTAGGCAGCATGCCGGATGACCAGGCGGCGGTGGTAGCCGAGGGGTCCCCGCTACCCGTCCATCTCTGCTATTGGGCCATCTCTCTGTGACCGGCTTCCAGCTGCCGACGGAACGCAGTGACCATGAGCTCGGTGAGCTCCTCCACAGAGGTCTCTGACACCCGGAGATCGACCGTCACCTTCCCTTGCTGGACCACGTTGAGCCGGTCGCACAGGGCGAACAAGTGGGCGTAGTTGTGGTCGATGACGATCATGGACACCCCCCGAGCGGAGAGGTCCTTCACCAAGTCCATTATGAGCGCCGACTCCTTGGCCCCCATGGCTGCCAGGGGCTCGTCCAGGAGGAGGATCTTGGCGTTGAGCCGGGTGGCGCGCGCCA
>CAYZVQ010000043.1:19570-21732 GCA_964481925.1 uncultured Acidimicrobiaceae bacterium | reverse complement strand
CGGCCGGTGCCCACCTGCACATGAGCTCGGACACCTGGTTCATGTACGGGGTGGGACAGGCGGGCACTTTCGTCCTCGTCCGCAGCCGCGCCGACGGCCCGCCCCCCTGGTCCGAGCCAGGAGAGGTCCTGGGCTCGGCCGTGCCCTCCGACCTCGGCGAACTGCCCGAACTGGTCCTCGGCTGGCAGCGCCGGCCTGACAGCTGATGGCGCCGCTGACGCCCCCGCTCAGGAGCTCTTGGCCCGCCGCCCCACAATGCCGCGCAGGAAACCCACCTGGCCGAGGTGCTGGAACTCGTCCTCTACGACGCTGACCAGGCGCACGCCCAGGGTGACAGGCGGGTCCCAGCGGGTGTCGACCACCCGGTCCAGGTCGCCGGCTTTCAAGCCCTTTACGTACTCGAGCGTCCGGGCCGAGACGGCGGCGCGGTAGTCGCGCAGCAGGTCGATGCCCACTCTCACCTTCGCCACGTCTTCAGGCGTCTGGCCGTAGCCGTGAGCACGCTTGTCGAACGGTAGCCCGAAGCGGTCGTACCACCCCTCGGCCGTCCAGGCCTGTTCGGTGCCGGCCACACCGCTCACGTGGTCGTCCTCAACCCGGGTCAGGTGCCAGACCAACCAGGCGATCGTGTTGGCCTCGGGGTCGGCCCGGAACGTGAGCTCGGCGTCGGCGAGCCCCTCCAGCGCCGCGTCCACGCCTTCGTCTATGCGCGTGAAAGCGTCCACGAAGATGTCAGCGATTTCCACGTCTCTCCTCCTGTAGCGGGCCGCGGCAGCCCGGAGCGGGCGGCGGGACCTATGGGCAACGCTACCCACCCGGTGAACGCCTAACAGTGCTGGCGCTTCTGCGAAGATCGACAGCGTGTCAGACGAGTGGTACATCCAGCCCAACGGGCCCCTCATCGGCGACGTCGAGGTCTACGGCTCCAAGAACGCCGTTACCAAGCACATGGTGGCCGCCATCCTGGGGAACGGGCCGAGCACCATCTCCAATGTCCCCGAGGTCGGCGACGTCCAGATCACGGCGGACATCCTGCGGGCCGTCGGCGCCGGCGTCACCCAAGAGGACGGCAGGCTGGAGATCACTCCCCCGGAGCAGGCCAAGCCGGAGGTCCCTCTCTCTTTCACCGGTCTCAACCGCATCCCGGTGCTCATGCTGGGGCCTTTGCTACACCTGACGGGCGAGGCCTTCGTGCCCATGGTGGGCGGTGACCGCATCGGCGGCCGGCCCGTCAACTTCCACGTCCAGGCCCTGGAAGCCTTCGGCGCCGAGGTCGACGTCACCCACGACGGCATACGGGCTCGCTGCACCCGCCTGCGGGGCGCCATCATCGAACTGCCCTTCCCGAGCGTGGGCGCCACCGAGTCGGCTCTTTTGTCAGCCTCTATGGCCGAGGGCAAGACCGTCATACGTAACGCCGCCACCGAGCCCGAGGTGCTCGAGCTTGCCCTTTTCCTCCAACGCATGGGGGCCCGGATCGAGCTGTCCCCCGACCGCCGGATCATCATCGAGGGGGTGGAGAAGCTGAGCGGCGCCCACACCCGCCTCCAAGGGGACCGCAACGAGGCCTTTTCCTACTTGGTGGCGGGCCTCATCACCCGCGGCTCAGTGCGGGTCATCGGCTGCGGGCAGGACCGCCTGGTCACGGCCATAACCACGCTGCTGCGCATGGGGGCGCAAGTCCGCATCGACGAGTTCGGCATCGCCGCCTTCGCCCCCGACGGCCTGCACGCGGCCGCCGTTTCCACCGATGTGCACCCAGGCTTCATGACGGACTGGCAGACGCCCCTGATGGTGCTTTTCACCCAGGCCGAAGGCATGTCGGTGCTCCACGAGACGGTCTACGAGGAGCGTTTCGTCTACGTCCCCGCCCTCAAGGCGATGGGCGGCGAGATCGGTCTGTTCGCCACCTGCCTGGGCGGCCCGGCCTGCCGTTTCCACGACACGAGCTACCTCCACTCGGCCGTGGTGAGGGGCCCGTCGAAGCTACAGGGCGCCGAGGTGGAAATACCCGACGTCCGGGCCGGGTTCTCCAGCGTCATCGCCGCCGCCGCCGCCTCGGGCCCGAGCGTGCTGCACGGGGTGCGCCACCTCGAACGTGGCTACCACCGTCCCGCCGAACAGCTGCGCTCCCTCGGGCTCCTGCTCGAACAACGCTGAGC
>CAYZVQ010000043.1:0-19470 GCA_964481925.1 uncultured Acidimicrobiaceae bacterium | reverse complement strand
GACCTTAACGACAAAGGGGCCGGCGTGGCCGGCCCCTTTGTCTAGCTCAAGGAGCGAGAGGGGGGGCCCGCTCCGAACAAGGTCCTTGTGTAGCAGGGGGAGCTACGAGGACAGTTAAGACATTACCGGCCCCAGGCGGATCACTCCCATAGGTATGCCGAAAAATCGGTATCGCTATCAGAGATAAACGCCCACGAGCACCGGTTCGGGCTCCAGCAGCACGTTGAAACGGGCCTCTACCGCGTCCCGGACAGCCCGGGCCAGAGCCAGGAGGTCGGCCGTGGTCCCCCCTGGGCACGCCGTCAAGGCCAGGGCGTGCTTGGAGGAGATGGCGGCGCCCCCCAGGCGGTGGCCCTTGGCAAACCCGGCCCTTTCGACCAGCCAGGCGGCCGGCACCTTGGTGCCCGCCGGGGCCGGGAACGTCGGGGCCCCGGGCGCCACCTCCGTCAGGCGGGCCAATTGGGCCTCGTCGAGGACGGGGTTGGTGAAAAACGAACCCGCGCTGCGGGTGTCCGGGTCGGCGCGGTCGAGCACCATCCCCTTGCTCCGGCGCAGGTCCAGCACGGCCTGGGCCGTCAGCTCCAGGGGGGCGTCCTGGCCCAGGTCCCGGTCCAGGTGGCGGGCGAGTTCGGCGTAGCGCAGAGGCCGGCCGCGGTCGGACCGCGCCAGGCGCATCGTCACCTCGGTCACCACGTAGCGGGACCGGCCCTTGAAAATACTGTTGCGGTAGACAAAGCCGCACTCGGACGCGGCCAGCTGGCAGCTGCGGTGACCGGCACGGTCCCAGACCTTGACGGCCACGACCGTCTCGGCCACCTCCTGGCCGTAAGCCCCGATGTTCTGCACCGGCGCCCCGCCGGCCAGGCCCGGTATTCCGCTCAGGCACTCGATGCCGGACAGACCTTCGGCCACGCAGAAGCTGACCAGCGCCGACCAGTCCTCGCCCGCTCCGGCCCGGACCAGCGCCCCGGCACCGTCGCGCTCAACGGCTACACCTTTTATCGCCACTCGCACCACCGTGCCCGGGAAGCCCTTGTCGGAGACGACGAGGTTGCTGCCGCCCCCGAGCACGAGCACCGGGCGACCGGCGCCATCGGCCTGGTCGAGGACGGCCGACAGCGCGGCCACCTCGTCCACTTCGACCATGACCTCGGCCGGCCCCCCCAGGCCAAGGGTCGTCCACCCTGACAGGGGCACGCCCCGCAACCCGACGTTGGGCGTCCCGCTGCTCGTCCCGGTCATGGCAGGTCCCGCGCAGCCTAGCCGCCCTGGCCCTGCGCAGCGGGCAGCCGGGCCGCCCGAACCTGCAATGGGTATCCTGGCTGACTGTGCAACAGCTGGAGCAGGAGGTAAAGCTCGAGGTCGAGCCAGAGTGGAGCCTGCCAGACCTCACGGGTCTTTTCCCCGGCGTCACGGCGGTGGCGCTACCCGTTCTCTCCCTCGACGCCGTGTACTACGACACCGCCGACACGCGCCTGGCCCGTCACCACATAACCCTGCGCTTCCGCCGTGAAGTGGCCGCCGGCCATGTCGAGGGCACCTGGACCATAAAGCTGCCCTCCTCGGCGCCGTCCGACGGGACGGTACTGGTGCGCACGGAAGTGACGTGGCCGGGGGCGGAGCCCGGCGACGGTGGCGCGACCGTCACCTCGGGCCGCCCACGAGTGCGACGGCGCCCATCGGCGAGCCCGGCTCACGTCCCGCCCCACCCCGAAGCGGCCCGGTTCCTCAGGGCCGTGACACTAGGACGGCCCCTGGCCCCGGTGGCGGAACTAAAAACCGTCCGAGAGCGGACCGAGCTGCGGACCTCCGATGGCCGCAGCCTGGCCGAGATAGACCGCGACAGTGTGACGGGCCGGGCCCTGCCGCCCTTCGGCGCGGGCGCCGGCGCCGCCGGCGCCGCCGGCGGCGGCGGCGGTGCGGCGGGAGGCTCGAGTACCTCCGGCACCGCTGGCACCGCGGCGGACCAGGAGGTCCGCTTCGTCGAGGTCGAGATCGAGCTGGCCGAAGGCAGCTCCCAGGAGGTCCTCGATGCGGTAGCCCACAGACTGCGCCTGGCCGGGGCACGACCGAGCGGCCGCAAGAGCAAGGTCGCCACCGTGCTCCAGATGGCCGCCGCGGCGCGTGGCCCGCAGGCCGGGCCCGACGCGCCGGCGGGACGGGAGGCTCCGGCGGGACGGGAGGCCCCGGCACGAGCCCTGAACAGTGAGGGGGCGCCCGGCGGGCCGGGCCGCACCGCTCGCCGCGCCCATGCCCTGATGTCCGACGCGCTGGCCGAACAGGCCGGCGAGTGCCTGGGCACGCTACAGGACCATGACCCGGCCCTCCGGCTCAGCGACCCCGATCCCGAACACGTGCACCAGTCCCGGGTCGGCGTCCGGCGCCTGCGCAGCGTCATGCGCTCTTTCGCTCCCTTGGTGGTCACTCCCTTGGGCGAGGTCGACGACAGCACCGAGATCTGGTTCGAGGACCTGCGCGACGAGCTGAAATGGCTGGGCGGGGCACTGGGCGCGGTCCGCGATACCGATGTGCGCCTCCAGGGCCTGGTGCAGGAGTGCTCGACCTTGCCCCACGCCGACAACATGGGCGCGGCAACCTTGCTGGCGGTGGCAGAGGACGAGCAGCGCCAAGCTCACGACGCGTTGCTGGAAGCCGTGGCGACCGACCGGTACGTGGCGATATTGCGCACCCTCGAGGGGCTCGCCTCACGGCCCTCTCCCCCGTCCGTCAAGCTCCCGGGGGCGCAGCTCCCGAAGGGCCAGGTCCCGGACGGCGAAGTGACGGGCGCCCGGTCCCTAGACGGCCCGGTACCCACAGGGCTGTGGGTGGTCCTGGACCGGCCGGCCTCGGTGGGACTTCCCGCACTTGCCCGCCGGCAGTGGCGGGCCGTCCGCAAGGCCGTGCGGAAGTTGGGCGATGAGCCGCCCGACACGGCCCTGCACCGGGTACGTATCCAGGCCAAGCGCCTGCGCTACCTATCTGATGTGGCTGCTCTGTTCGCCACGCCCGCCGCTAATCGCGCCGCGGCAAAGGCGACGTCCAAGGCCACCGCCCAGCTTCAGGACGTCCTCGGCGAGCTCCACGACGCCTCCGTGACTGAACAGTGGCTGCGTGACGCGCCCAACCGTCTACCGCGCGCGACGAAAACCGCGGTCGTCTTCGCCGCCGGCCTGGCGGCCGGAGAACTGGCTGCCCGCGCCCAGGAACGCCAGCGGGCCCTCCGCAAGAAGTGGCCGGCGGCGTGGGCGCCGGTCCAGAGCCAGAAGCTGCGCCGCTGGATGACACCATGAAGGCCGGCGGATAAGGCCGCGAAGACAGTCCTGTCCACGGGGAGCAATAGCGCTCGCCGCGAGCCCCCGAACAAGCCTGAGGCCGGGATCGCCGTGACCCTTCTCGACGCCAGTCGAACGCAGGGTCGGCAGCGGCCACCGCACACTAACCTTTCGGGGTCATTGCGTGACATGGCGGGGTTTTTGAAGGTAGGTCCTCCTCGCGCTGCCGAGCAGTTCCGTTAGAAAGTACTGAGTTGCTTCGTCTCCCGCCCGCGTGTTTCGCAGTTACGCGCCAGCGGTGCCCGTCTTTTGCATTTCACCCCAAAACGAAAGGAACTGCCAAGAGCCCTCGCGCTTGATGTAATCAGCTGCAAAAGACGACGAGGAAACGCGAGGTTAGCGCGGAGTTTCGCGCGTCCATATGCGAGAGCCTGGGTTTGCGCCTCCGCTACCTGGTAGGTGCCCCACCGGCAACCCTGGACGCTGGGCGCGGAACTTCGTGCTCTGCCCCAAGTCGAGCGGACCAGTAGGCGTTCACGGACGACCGTCCTCGCCACCTGGCCATCGGCCAGGAGCCAGGCAAGCTGTGAGAGTTGCAGACGACATTCCTGTTTCACTGGTGATATCATCAGTGAAGTGAGAACGTCAGCCCCGGGGTTGCTCCCGTTGTTCCGATCTGAAGCCCAACTGCTCATTCTCGGTACCCTCTTCACCGGGGGTGACCCGCGCTGGACTATCTCAAAACTGGCGAGTCACCTCGGCCTTCCCATCTCTACCGCTTCCCGGGAGGTCGCCCAGTTGGCGTTGGCAGGGATCGTTACCACCATCAAGGAGGGCCGCAACACCCTCGTCTCGCCGAACTGGGACCTGCCCTGGGCAACAACCCTAGCGGCGCTGCTCGACAAGACGATCGGTCCGCAAGCCCTAATAGCCCAGGCCCTCGAAGATGTGAAAGGGGTAGAAGAGGCCTGGATTTTCGGGTCGTGGGCTGCCCGTGAGGCAGGGCAGGTCGGCCCCGCGCCCCACGATATCGACCTACTCCTGGTGGGCGACGATATCAACCGCTTCGACATCGCCGAAGCCCTGGACGAAGTCTCACGCCGCATCGGCGTAGAGGTCAACCCCTACGCCGTCTCAGTCTCAGAGTGGCAACATCCCGCCGCCGGCTCGTTCGTAGAGGACATTAAGGGGGAGCCCCTCGTACGGCTCTCGCTGGTGCCGGTCGGTGCCTAGCGCTCCGAGCGGCCGAGGTCCTGGGCCCACCCAGCCCGAAGTCGAGCGTGCCCGACCTGCCGCCGCACCGCCGCCCACGCTTCGTAACCGCAAGGACCAACAATCGCAGGAGCAACAACGATCCTGGAAATCAGCCCCAGCTATGCCTTCACCGGGGCCTACGACGCGGCTCGCCATTGCATCGACGCGTGGCTCAACCACAATGGCTTGAGGGCTAAAAGTGGCGACGGCGCACATCGGGTGAGGGCGGAGTATGTCCGGCTCGCCATGACAGGGCTTGTTACAGACGAGGACATTACCTGGTACTCGCGGGCGCGTAGCCTGCGCAACCAGGCGGAGTACCCAGAACCCGAGAAGCCGAACGCCGTCGGCGCTCAGGAGGCTCGGGCGATGATCGAGCTGGCAAAGAGGTTCCACAAGGCGGTGTCGGCCGACTTGAAGCAGGCTCGAGGCCGAGGCAACGAGTCAATCGGATAGCTTCGCCGGTGTGAGCTGGCTATCGCGTTTCAGCCAACCCCGGGAAAGGGTGACCGGCGCGCCCACCTCGTCCAACGGTGCATCCTCTTTCCACCTCTGGTGGGACGTGCCGGGCGGCCCTTTCCAGGAGGTCAGCGCGCTGTTGGAGATCACTCGCGCCCCTGGCGTCCGCAAGCTCTACTTCTGGGCGCTGCAGGTCTCTTTCGTCGACCGGGGCCGGGACCTGGGGGCAGGGCACACGGGCCTGCAATGGCACCCGGGAGCGCCGGCCGGCGCCGTCAACTGGGGCGGCTACCACGCCGGGGGCGGCGTCCTGGACGGTACGGGGTCGGACCTCCCGCCCGTCGATGGGCCTCATACCCGCCATTTCCCGTGGTCTCCCGGCCGTCCCTACCGCTTCCGGGTATGGTCCCCGAGCCCGGGCGCCTGGCGTTCGGAGGTCACCGACATTGCCACCGGGCAAGCCACCGTGATCAGGGACCTCCTGTTGCCGGCCACCGGCCTGGCCAGCCCCGTCGTGTGGGCGGAGGTCTTCGCGGCCTGCGACGACCCGCCCACCGAAGCCCGGTGGTCGGGGCTCGAGGCCCGCGCCGGCCAAGCCGTCACGGCCACTTCGGTGCGGCTCACTTACCAGTCTCATGCCGATGGAGGCTGCGCCAATACCCTGAGCTATGCCGAGGGAAGTTCGTTTGTGCAGGCCACCGGGTTGCCGGCCGCCCGGGCACCTGGCCCCGACGTGCTCCGGCTGCAAACCTGAGGGCGCCTCTATCCCTCGCCCGTGACGGTGCCGCCGGTGCCGCCGGTGACGCCGGTGGAGGTGGGGTGCCGGGAGGCGTACAGGGCCTGGATCTCGCCCAGGCTCCCCGCCAGGTCGCGGCCTTCGACCCACGCCTCGGCCGCCGCCTGCATCGTGCTCAGCAAGTCGGCGTCGGTCCGCAACCGGCGGATCTGCTCGACGAGCTGGGGTACGTCGCTTGCCTCGACAGCCAGATGGCGGCGCACCATCTCGGTCGTCGACGCGGTTCCGTGCCCTACCAGGGGCGAAAAGGCGACCACCGGCCTCGGGGTCCGCAACGCCTCCAGTACCGTGACACCGGCGCCGTTGGTCACCACCACGTCAGCCGCGGCCATGAGCTCGGGCATGGTCGAGACGTAGCCGAAGACGGTCAGCCGACCGCTATGGGCTGCGGCCAACGAGCGCAACCCTTCCTCCAGGGTGGCGTTTTTCCCGCACACCGCGACGGCGCGCACGGCCGGCTCCAGCTTCACCAAGGCTTCCACTCCCGGGGCTATGTCGCCCAGGCCCCAAGCACCGCCCGTCATCAGGACGATGAAGTCGTCGTGCGGCAGCCCGAGCAGCCGGCGCGCTTCTTCCCGGCTCATGTCGCCGAAGCCCTGCCGCACCGGTGGCGCCCCCAGCCGCATCGTCTGGTCGAAACCGGGCAGTAGGGCATCGGCAGCGGCCGTGTCGTACATAACAAAATGGAGGTCGATGCCGCGGTAAGCCCACAACGGATGGACGTGAAAAGCCGGGCAATACGTGACCGTCAGGGTCGAATAGCCCCTTTTTGCCCTGAGCCAGTCCAGAGCGGCGGAGCCGAAAGGGTACGTCGATATGACAAGGTCGGGGTCATTGCTGGCTACCGCCTTGCCCAACCGGCGACCGAAGAAAGCGCCCACCGAAGCCCGGGCGAGGTCGGCGAACCGTTGCGAACGGGACAGGCCGTCATAAAAGACCTCGTAGCTCCAAGGCAAGGCGGAAAGCTGGAAGCCATAAGCCCAACGGGCGGCCCGGGCGAACCGCACGCCCCGCAGTTCCATGGTGTCGAGCTTGTCCACCGTGCATTGAGGCCAGCATTCTTCTATTGCCTCGGTTAGAGCGCTGGCGGCGGCATTGTGGCCTTCGCCCATCTCTGCCGAGATGATCAGGACGCGCCGAGGGACGTTAGCGTCTGTAACTGTCATACGCGCTTTCGTGCCCTACTTTCACTGTCCCTCCAATATCCCGCCCCTAAGCCATGGTGCTCGTCGGTAGCCTACTCGCGCTCCTCTCGGGGATGCTCAATGCCACCGCCGCCGGGCTGGAGAAGCGCGAGGGCATGCGCACGGCCACCACCCGCTCGGGGATGCGCCTGTTGGCCGCCCTGGCCCGGCGGCCGGCATGGCTGGCGGCCATGGTGCTGAGCGCCCTGGCCTGGGTGGGGGAAGCGGCTTCCCTGGCCCTGGCCCCGGTCCCCATCGTGGCCACCGTGCGTAACGCCGGGCGGGGCCTGCTCGTCGTGGGCGGCGGCCGTTGGCTGGACGAGCGCTTCAGCCGCCTCGAGATCCTGGGAGTGGCGCTGGCCAGTGGCGGCGGGATCGTCACTGCAATTGGCGCCGCCAATAGCAAGGTCGTGCACAAACCGCTTTCCAACTGGACCGAAATCGCCGTGGGCGCCTCCTGCATCCTCGCCGCCGGCGTGGTCTCCGGCCTCTCTTCCCGGCTATCGCCTTCCGGCCTGGGCGCTACCGGCGGCCGCCACCGGCGCAAGGCAGCCGGCATAGCCACGGGGGCGGCGGTGGGCTTGCTCTACGCTGGCACGGGCGTGTTCACCAAGGAGATCGGCGACCGCTTTGCCATATACGGGATAGGCGGCCTGACCGCCGTCCTCCCCAGTGCCGGGATCTGGCTGATGGTCCTGATGTCGGTGTGGGCGCAGAGCCTCCTGCAGCACGCGTTCCGCCGGGCCAATGCCGCCAGCGTCTCGGCGGCCAACGCCTCAGTGGCCTCGCTCGGCCTCATCGGCGCCGGTTTCGCCCTCTATCACCAGGGCCTGCCCGGAGGTGCCGGGGCCGCCCTGCTCCTCGGGGGCATCATCGTCTCCGTGGCCGGCACACTGCTGCTCGTCGGCTCCAAGCCCGTCCAAGATGACGAGACTGTCCAAGCTGCCGAGGCCCCGGGTACGCCTGACCCGGTGCCCGGGCCCGGCACGGCCTAGCACCCCTCGCCGCCCAACCGGGCAGGAAGACATCGGAGCCCGGCCCGCAGGAGGTCAGCTCGCCGTGGCCGTCCCCCTGGTCCCGCCGCTCCCGCCCGCCGAGACGACTTGCGACTTCAGCGCGTCAATAGCTTCAAGGATGTCCTTCACGCCCCCCTGAGTATGGGCGTCCAACAGGTCGATAATTCGTTCTACGTCCTCGAAGGTCTTGGCCGAGCGGGCGTCGGCGGCGACGTTCTGGAGGTTTTGGCCCACCATCAAGGCGGGCAGCAGGACCAACTGGATGAAGCTCTGGGCTGCCCATTCGACGAGGATCACGAAGCCGGCCTCGCCGATGATGCCGATGGTAGGCGTGATGACCTTCGCCTCCACCAGGGCCGCCGGCAACGCCAGCAGGGCGATGACACAGAAGATCCAAAAGCACGACATGGTGCCGACGTTCTCGGTGATCCACAAGGCCACTTTCTTGTTGAACCGGGCGTATGGCGAGTGGTCCGGCAGGTGGTCGGTGACGTGAGCGTGCACGGCGTGGCCATGTTTGGTGAACCCGAACGCGGGCACACGGTGTCCCTTGGCGGGCTCCGGCGCGGTAGTGGTCGTCATGGAGGGGCTAGTGGTCGTCATGGAGCCAAAGCTTCGCGCGCGACAACTCTCCGGACGCGCCTTTCGCTACTCCTCCACCCTTTCCACTCCTATGTAGTACGCGCTCCCATCGGCGAGGGCGACTTCCTCGGCGCCCGGCGGCGGTTGGTGGACGAAGTGGATCTCACGCGCCAGCGTCTCCCCCGCCACCATTTCCCGGTGGGCGCCGACGGCCTGGTGGAGCTCGGGCGCATGCGTGAAGTCGAGGCTTAGCTTGATGTGGTCGGAGACGTCGAGGCCCGCCTTCTTGCGCGCCTCTTGGACCTGACGGACGAGGTCGCGGGCCAGGCCTTCGAGCTCCAGCTCCTCGCTGATCTCGAGGGAAAGGCTGACCACGAGGTCGTTGCCCGGCAAGGCCCGGCTCGAGTCCTTGTCCCGGGGCACGAGCGAAAGAAAGTACTCGCCTTCGGCCAGGACGTGCCCGGCCACCTCGACCTCGCCTCCGGGCAAGCGCATCCATTGGCCCCGGCGCACCGCCCCGATCACGTGCTGGGTAGCAGCCCCCAGCCGGGGACCGAGGGCCGACGGGTTGACCTGGAGCACGAGGTCGGCCACGTCGTCGACCTCCTCGACCAGGCGGACCTCCTTGACGTTGAGCTCGTCGGCGATGAGGTCCAAGTAGGGGGCCAGGGCGGAGGCCCCGGGGCCGGCGACCGTGACCGATGCCAGCGGCAGGCGGGCCCTCAGACCCCGGGCCTTGCGGATGGAGTGACCGGCCGAGCACACCTCGCGGACGGTGTCCATATGGGCCACCAGAGGGGCGTCCTCGGGCAGGCAGGACACGTCGGGCCAGTCGGCCAGGTGCACGCTGCGCTCGCCGGTGAGGCCCCGGTAGACCGACTCGGCCAGCATGGGCAGCAGGGGGGCCACCGTCCGGCAAAAAGTGTGCAGCACGGTGTAGAGGACGTCGTAAGCGGCCAACTTGGAGGAGTCCGACGCCTGGCTGGTCCCGACCCGGCTCCAGAAGCGGTCGCGGCTGCGCCGTATGTACCAGTTGTTGAGAGCGTCGACGAACGCGGTTATGAGCGCGCACGACCGGTAGAGGTCGTAGACGTCCATGGCGTCGGTGACCTCTTCGACCAGCAACCGCAGCTTGGACAGGATGTAGCGGTCCAGCACCTCGACGGCGTCAGCAGTCACGTGGGCCTGGTGCCCGTCGGCATTGGCGTACATAGAGAAGAACTTCCAGGCGTTCCACAGCGGGTTGAGCACGCCCCGCACCGCCTCGGAGGGGCCCTTGCGCTCCACCACGATGTCGCCGCCACGAACGACTGGCGAGGAAAGCAGGAACCAGCGCATGGCATCCGCCCCGAAGGCGGCGAACATCTCCTCGGGGTCCGGGTAATTGCGTAGGCGCTTGGACAGTTTTTGCTTGTCCGAGCCAAGGATCACGCCGTGCGCCATGCAGTTGAGGAACGGCGGCTTGTCGAACAGGGCCGTCCCCATCACATGGAGGGTATAAAACCAGCACCTCGTCTGGCCCACGTACTCCACGATGAAATCGGCGGGGAAATGGCCCTCGAACCAGTCCACGTTCTCGAAGGGATAGTGGACCTGGGCGAAGGGCATGGAACCGGACTCGAACCAGCAGTCGAGCACGTCTTCGACCCGGCGCATCATCGACTGCCCGGTCGGGTCGTCCGGGTTGGGCCGCACGAGCTCGTCTATGCCGGGGCGGTGCAGGTCGGCCGGGCGCACGCCGAAGTCGGCCTCGAGCTCGTCGAGGCTGCCGTAAACGTCGATGCGGGGATAGCGGGGGTCGTCGCTCTTCCACACCGGTATGGGAGAGCCCCAGAAACGGTTCCGGGTTATCGACCAGTCGCGGGCGCCTTCGAGCCACTTGCCGAACGCCCCGTCGCGCATGTAGGCGGGCACCCAGTTGATCTCCTGGTTGAGCTCGAGCATCCGCTCCTTGAGGGCCGTGACCCTGACGAACCAGGAGCTGACCGCCTTGTACACGAGGGGGGTGTCCGTCCGCCAGCAGTGCGGATAGGAGTGCTCGTAGGTCTCGTGGCGCACCAGGACGCCCGCCCGGCGCAGGTCGGCGATTATGGCCCGGTTGGCTTCGAAGACCTGGACGCCCTGGTAGGCAGGTACCTCGGCGGTGAACCGGGCGCGCGAGTCGATGGGGCACACCACGCCTATGCCGGCCTGCTCGCACGCCCGCTGGTCGTCCTCGCCGAACCCGGGGGCAAGGTGCACTATCCCCGTACCTTCCTCGGTGGAGACGAAGTCGGCGGTCAGCACCACGAAGGCACCCGGTTGGTCGGCAAAGAAATCGAACAGGGGGCGGTAAGAAAGCCCCGCCAGTTCGGCACCCTCGAGCGTGGCGACCAGGCGAGCCCCGGGCAGGACCGCTTCCAGGGCCTCGCCCAACGCCTCGAGGCGGGACTCAGCGATGACGTAGCGGGCCTCGTCGGTCTGCACCACGGCGTAGGTGATGTCGGTCCCGACGGCCAGAGCCAGGTTGGAGGGCAGGGTCCACGGCGTGGTCGTCCACACCAGGGCCCGGGCGGGGAGCTCGGCCCCGAAGAGGGCCTCGGCCGGGTGGCCGGCGCCGGGGGCGGAGAGCTCGAAGGCGACCGTGACGGCGGGGTCCTGGCGCGGGCGGTAGGCGTTTTCGACCCGGGTCTCGAAGTTGGACAGAGGCGTCTCGCACTCCCAACAGTAGGGCAGGACTCGGAAACCCTCATAAAGCAAGCCCTTTTCGTACAGCTGGCGGAACGCCCACATGACGCTCTCCATGTAGGAGGGGTCCATGGTCTTGTAGTCGTGGGCGAAGTCGACCCAGCGCGCCTGGCGGGTGACGTAACGCTCCCATTCGCTCGTGTAGCGCAGGACCGACGACCGGCAGTACTCGTTGAACCGGGCTATGCCGTAGCGCTCAACGTCGGCCCGACCGGGAAGGTCGAGCTCCCTCACCGCCTCCATCTCCGCCGGCAGGCCGTGGCAGTCCCAGCCGAAACGCCTTTCGACGCGCCAACCGCGCATCGTCTTGTAGCGGGGCACGGCGTCTTTCACGTACCCCGTTAGGAGGTGGCCGTAGTGGGGCAGGCCGTTGGCGAACGGAGGCCCGTCGTAGAAGACGAACTCCTCGGCTGTGCTACGCGCCTTTACCGACGCCTCGAAGGTGCCGTCCTGGGCCCAGTAGGCCAGGATCTCGCGCTCTACCTCAGGGAAGTCGGGCTTGTCCGCGACCCGCGGGTAAGCCGGCAGCCGGCGCGGTCCAGGGCTGGTGTTTGCCACTTCATCATGCTACGGGACAGGCGCAAGAGGCTAAGTCCCATTACCGTGCCTCGCCCCGTACGGACACTCCTGTACCCCGCGATGGTCGTACTGGCGAGCGTCTGTGCTCAGTACTGGTGACTGTCGGTGCGGTCGAGCTCCGGGCTCTCCTCGACCTCCACCTCGCCCTCGCCTTCCTGATCTTCCTCGTCTTCCATCGCCAGGCACCACGAGGCGTGCTCCGTGCCCGGCATCGCTCGGCACTCGGGGCATGGCTCGACTACCGCTTCCACAGACCGCTTCAAACTACGCGCCTCTTCGAAGCGCCGGTGCCGTCCCTTTTTCACAATGACTCCTGAGCGAGACGTGCGAGACCCCCGAAGCCTACCGCCATCTCGGTCCCAAATGTAAAGCGCAGCCGGGGCCGCCACTCGCCCGACAACGTGCCCGGACGCCGGCTCTAGCATGGCCCCATGCCTCCAGAGCTCGACGTCGACGCCATGCTCCAGCGCTTTCGGGACCGGGCGCACGCCGTGCGCCAGCGGGGCGTACCGCCGATCGAGGGGGCCGAGCGCAAGCGTTTCGTCGACCAGGCCCGGACCGACTTCATGGACTACGCCATGATCGGCGACGCCGTCGCCACCCTGGAGGGCGGGATCCTTACCCTGACTCTCGACCTGCGGCCGGAAAGCGGCCGCCAGGCCGAGGCGTAGCTCCGCCGCTGCGGCCCCGCCGGCCGTGCCCCGGCGCCCAGAAGGGGCTGGGAGTAACGGGGCCACCGACGCCGAAGGGCGCTCAGGCCCCCCCGCCGTGACGCGGCCTGTCCTCCATGAGCAGGCGCCCGTGGCCGTCCAGGGCCAACGACGCGGCCCCGCTGGCCAGCTTGCGCAGGGGCGCACCGACCAGCCCGGCCCGCCAACCTTGCCCGAGGCGCGCCTCCGGCTTGAAGGAGAGGAACTCGACCACATCGCTGCGGGTGGCCAGGAGGGCGGCGTCGACCTCCTCGTCCCGGGCCAGCTGGGCCACCCAGGCCGAGGCCAGCGCCACCGCCGGCCGCAGCTCCTTGCTCACCTGGTCGACCTGGGCGACCCGCACTAGGTCGGCGGGCAGCACCCGGCCTCTAGCCACGGCGGCCATGATCTCCTGGTCGGCCCCGCCCCGCAGGTACCGGGCGTCGATACCCCGGGTCTCGTGGAGCTTGTCCGCATTGGGCGGCGGGCTGTGAGCGATCGACAGCAGCGCCAAGTCGGGCAGGACCATGCGCGGTTGGAGGTCTTGCTGGCGGGCTTTGCGTTCTCGCCACGCGGCCACCTCCTGGGCCACGGCCCGGGCGGTCCCTTGGAGCTGTCGGTTGTCGCGCAGCTTCCACCACGCTTCCTCGGGATCGGTGGCACCCACGGGGCGGGCCAGGAGGGCGGTACATTCCTCTTCGGCCCACACCAGCCGGCCCCGAGCCGAGAGCTGCCCGGAGATCATGTCAGTAAGGGCGAGCAGGTGGGCGACGTCCGAGGCGGCGTAGGACAGCTGTGAGGCCGTAAGCGGGCGGCGGTTCCAATCGCTGAGGCGGTCGCCCTTGGCCAGGCGCACGTGCAGGAAGCGCTCCACCAAGGAGGCCAACGAAGCCGACCCGTAACCGAGGAAGCCCGCCGCCACCTGGGTGTCGAACAGCGACGACGGCACGAGCTGGCACGCCCGGGCCAGGACTTCGAGATCCTGGCTGGCGGCGTGGGCCACCATGACCCCGGGGCCGGCCAGCACCTTGGCGAAGGGCTCGAGGTCGACAGCGAGAGGGTCCACCAGGGCAATGGCCACGGGTGCGTCCGGGGTCGGCTCCCAGGCCACCTGGACCAGGGCCAGGCGCGGCCAGTACGTCCGCTCGCGGTGGAACTCGGTGTCGAGGGCGTACCGGGGGACCGAGACCAGCTCTTCGACCAGTGCGGCGAGGTCTTCAGGCGTCGTTACCAGCCAGGGGCCCTCGCTCTCGGCGGGGCCCTGGGCCGCCCAGGGTGGGACCAGGAGCGCCACCTATGCGCTCTCGGGCTCCGACCAGGCCCTGAGCTGGGCCAGGCTGCGAGCCAACATGCGTGAGACCTGCATTTGGGTGGCACCGATCAGGGCCCCTATCTGGGTCTGGGACCACCCGCCGACGAAGCGGAGATTGAGCACCAGGCGGTCCCGCTCGCCCAGGCGGGCCAGCAGCGGGGTCAATACCAGCCTCCCCTCCACCTCGGCCAGGCCCGGGTCCCCCGCCCCGAACTGGCCCCAGGCGTGGCTGTCCTCACCCATAGGGCCGGGCGTGTCCAGCGACGAGCTGCTACGTAACGCACCGGCTTCGAGCGCCTCGATCACGTCCTCGGGGGAGGCGCCGATGTGCCGGGCCAGCTCCGCCATGGTGGGAGACCGGCCCAGCACCTGGGCCAGCTCGTCGATGGCCTGCTGGGCGTTTATGTAGAGGTCGTGCACCCGGCGGGGCGGACGGACCCACCAGGAGCGGTCCCGGAGGTGGCGTTTCAGCTCGCCCAGGATGGTGGCGGTGGCGAACGTTGTGAGCTCGGTCCCCCGGGCCAGGTCGAAACGCTCGATCGCTTTCAGCAAGCCGATCAAGGCCACCTGGTTAAGGTCGTCGATGTCCTCGCCCCGCTGGACGAACCGGTTGGCCAGCGACCGGGCCAGGCCTTGGTAGGCGGAAACGAGGAAGTTGAGGGCGACCTCGTCGCGCGAGTCGCGGTAGGCGGCCAGGGCCTCGTGGACTTCGGCGCGCCGGTCCGTGGCCCGGGGCCCGCTCACGGAGGGCGCGGCTGACGGCACCCGCAAAGTCTACCGTGTCGTCCCCCAGGAGCCCCTTCACGGCGGGGCCCGGAAAAGGTGCCACCGGCCCGCGTCAGCCTCCGTAGTTGAGCCTGGTGTCCTCGGTCCGCAGCAGGGGCGCGTCCTCGTCCGGGGCACCGCAGTCGACCACCTCGCCCACGAACAGGGCGTGGTCGCCCAGCTCCAGTTCCTGGCGCACCTCGCACTCCAGCCAGGAGGCCGCGCCGGAAAAGATGGGCGTCCCCGTGGTACCCGTCCTCACCGCCACGCCCCCGAGCATGGCCGGACCGGGCCCCTCCTCGGCGGGCTTGGTGAACGCCCTGACGATGGCCCGGTCCTCGCGTTTGAGGAAACAAAGGCTGAAGGCGCCGCCCTGGCGTACGAGCTCGCAGGTCAGGGCGTCGTGGCGGATGCTTACGGCTAGAAGTTTGGGCTCCTGGGAGACCTGCATGGCCCAGGTGTGGGTCATCAGGTTGCGCCGGCCCCCGGCGGCGCTGCCCAGAAGGTAGAGGCCCGAAGGCATCCGCCACAGGATCCGCCGGCGCAGCCGGTCGAACTCGGCCGGGTCGGCCCCGGGGGGGACAGGCCCTACGGGTGACGAAGCCACTAGCGGTCCCCGCCGCCCCGTTCTGGGTCCAGCTGACGGAGAAAGAGTGCGCACCGCTGCTGCTCGTCGTCCTCTCCTATCAGCCCAGCCGTCAGCTGCAGCGCCTCCAGGCTGCGCAGGAACCCGCGGTTGGACGGGTGGCGCCAGCGAACATACCCCGACCCCCTCCACCCCGCCGCTCGCAGGGCGTCCAGGCCGCGGTGGTAGCCCGTACGGGCAAAGGCATAGGCGGCGACCACGTCGTCACCGGCGCTGAGCTCGGCCAGGGACGCCCACGCCTCTATGTACCGGGGCCAACGGGCGGCCACCGGGGCCACCGCGGCCCGGGGAGACGAACTGGTCATGGCCTCCGACAGGGCCTGCGCGGCTTCGGGGGGAGGCTCGGGCAGGACGGTCTCGGGCGGTGCGCTGCCAACGGCTATATCGGGCATATGTGTCTATTGCCTTCCCTGACCTGGGCCTCAGGTCTCTGACCTGCACTTTAGCGGCTGGCTCGGGCTCGTTGGGGCGTACCGGGGCTGGATTGGCGAGGCGTGGGGCGTCAACATCGAGTGGGGGCCGTCATGAAAGAGTAGTACCGAATCCGGTACCATGGCCAAGTAGGCCAACCAAGCAAGGCCAACCAAGGGGGACAACCATGGCTATCACAGCCTCAGAAGCTCGCAGGAACCTGTTCCCCTTGATCGCCCAGGTCAACGACGACCGCCAGGCGGTCGAGATCATCTCCAAGTCTGGCTCGGCCGTCCTCATGGCCAAAGCCGACTACGACTCGCTCATGGAGACGGCGTTCCTGCTGCGCTCCCCGGCCAACGCCCGTCGCTTGCTGGAGGGCATGGAGCAAGCCCGGACAGGCCAGATTGAAGAGCACGACCTGCTCCAGTGAGGTTGGTATTCGTCCCGACCGGGTGGGAGGACTACCTGTTTTGGCAGCGGACAGACAAAGCGACTCTCAACCGGGTCAACCGGCTTCTCGCTGACGTTGTTCGTCACCCGCTCACAGGGATAGGCCACCCCGAGCCTCTCCGCAATATTCTTACCGGCTTGTGGTCAAGACGGGTCGACGAGGAACACAGGCTCGTGTACAAGGTGGACGGCAACGACATCATCATTATCCAAGTGCGTTCTCATTACGGGAAATAGGCGCGATGGCACCGGCCCCGAGAAGGTTCATCGGGCACACGTCTGGAACGGCGTAATGTCGTCTGTCACGTCAGCCTGCTTGTTCGATCAGCTCATTGAAGGCACCCTTCCTTCCCACACCGTGTTGGAGGAGGACGGCTTCGTCGCCTTCCTGGACAACCGGCCCGTCTTCGACGGCCACACCCTGGTCGTGCCCCGGGCCCACTACGGCACGCTGGCAGAGACGCCCGACGAGCTCCTCGGGCCCTTGCTCGGGGCCGGGCGACGGGTGGCGGCAGCGCAACGGGCGGCCCTGGGGGCGGAGGGAGCCTTCTTCGCCCTCAACGAGGTCGTGAGCCAGAGCGTCCCCCATGTGCACCTCCACGTCGTACCGCGCAGCTTCGGCGACGGCCTGCGAGGTTTCCTGTGGCCCCGCCATCGTTATCCCTCCGAGGACTTCGCCGCCGACCTGGCCGCGCGACTGCGGGCCGCGCTACCGAACAGCTAGAGGCGGGGATTTGCCAGCGACCAAAGCGGCCGTCCGACTGGCGACGAAGTCGACCATTGCCTCGGGGATCTTTGCCGACTTTGCCGCGGCATGAATGTGCCGGTGGATCCCTTCTAGGGTGGAACTGACGACGTGCGACGCGGTGCTTTCGGGAAGACCCCAAACGGTCCCCTCCCCGACCAGGTCCTCTGCGCTGACATCATGGACACTTCGCTTGCCGTTGACCCACATGCCGAGTTTGTCGGTCATGTCTTTCAGGCCGTCCGGGGTGGGGATGTTCGTGTAGAACGTGGTCGGGGTGACGTCGTAAGCGGGCGCCAGGCGTACGGTGCCGGCTTCGTCGTGAATTATGGAGATGTTCTTGGCGTGAGCATCAGCGTTACCGACCGCGACGTTGAGGGTCGTGAGCGCCAACAACTTCGAGCGGTCCTTTATCGGAGCAAACTCCGCGAGTACCCTGGCGAAGGCCGCGAGACTGGGCCCACCATTAGATTGGTACTTCCGACGCGGTTGATCAGAGCAATCGATGCCGAGTGCCTGACAAACGTCCTCCTGATGGACCCTGACCACGCCCGTCTGTGCCCGGCGCCGATCGTACCGGGACACAACGATGACAGGCCGGCCTGCAATCTCAACCACATATGAACCAACATCTGTGAGATCTAGCTTTCGGCCGAGGTCAAGGCAGAACGCTTCAGCGGCCGCGTAGGAGCCGAAGCGCATGTCCTGTGGCTTCAGGATGTGCGTTGACGGTGCGCCTCCGAGTGGTCGGCCCCAGGAGCCGTCCGGCGCTATCGCCAACAGCAGCTTCTCCTGGGCGCCAGGCAACGAGACGCGAACGTCAATGTCAGCCCCAAGAGGTCGCTTTCTTAGATGGGCAATGAGATCTTCGAGGGCGGGCTCGGAGAGCGGTTCCACTCGGACCCCTAGGACGACGGTCGGCGTTAACCGGCATCGAAGTGGACAGGACAATGGAGCCAGGACGGAAGCGGGCTTCGGCCTCGGTGCTGTAGTCGAGGCGAAGCTTCCCGTACGTTGGTTCGCTGAGGGTGCCAATTAGTGTGTCATAGAGCCAGACATCGAGGGCGGGACGGCTAGCCAATGTTGTCCCGTGCGACGATGGCCAGTTCGTAGCCAACTTCGCGGAGGATCGCGAAGACGCGCTGTAGCTGCTCGGTGGCGAGACCGGTCTCCATTCGGGTGAGGTACGTGCGTTCGATCCCGACCCGCGTCGCCATTGCCTCCTGCGTGAGACCGGTTTGCTGTCGAAGACGGGCGAGGGCGCGGCCAAGCTCGCGCCCGTTCGATGCCCGCCACATAACCGGAGCTGTGCTCATATCAACACATTATCGTAAATCAGCCGTTGTGCTGATACCACCACAACAGGCCTTAAGTCCCCAGTGTGCGGATATCCACACGTCACCTCGGCGTCAGCAGGCCAGGCGCTTCACGTTAGTGGTCGTGAGACTATGGGACGTCCCGGACGCCTCGTCCAACAGGAGTTCGGCCGCTCGGTGTCCCAGGTCGTAGGAGGGTTGCCTCACTGACGTGAGCCGTACGAACGCCAGGGCCGCGAAGGGAACATCGTCGTATCCGATGAGGGCGACGTCATCAGGGAGGCGGCGCCCACCTTCCAGGACCGCACGCTCCGCACCCAGCGCCAGCAGGTCGTTTGTGCAGAAGATAGCTGTCGGCGATTTCCGCTTCCCGAGGAGGCTCTTCGCTGCCGCCTCGCCGGCGGCGATCTCGCCGACAAGATCGTGAGTTAACCCGTCCATTGCACGTCGACTGGGACCTGGTCCCGCCCTGAGGGACCAGTACGCGTGCTGCTGCGCTGGTCGGGCACGGGGCTGTGCCCCGTTCGGGACGCAGTCCCGAGGCTCCGCCCAGCGATGTTCTCGCGCCCGCTAGGCAACATTGGCTAACCGGTAAGCGCCATATCGTCCCAGTAGATGACCGTCCCCTTCAGCGCCTTTTGAAAGTCCGGCTCCATTCCGGCATAGACCTCGGTGGAGGTGGGCTTGATCCCGCTGACCGTGAGCTCGGTCCAGGTGTTCGCGGCCAGCGTGACCCAGGGCCCGCTGGCCGTGTCCACATACGTGCCGTTTGATGTCAACAAGTCCACGCCTATATCAACGCTGACCGCCGCCGTTGCCCGTACCCAAATGGCGGAACTATAGGTATAGGCCGAACTAATCGGGGCGTACCAGCTCGAATTGTCGTCGAGGTCCCATCCCCCGCTCGTAGAGGTGGTGGTCTGCGCCAGTGCCCCCGACCCGGAATGGACCACTGCTGTGGTGTGGGCGAGGGTGCTGCCCCAATAGTCGGCCGGGACTGCCGAGGTCTCAAAACCAGGGTCGGGGATGAGGTTGCTCGAGGTCACCGTCGTGGTCGTGGGCGCGACCGTAGTGGTCGTCGGGGCCACGGTCGTCGTCGTAGTGGTGGCGTGCGTGGTAGTGGTCGTGGCGTGCGTGGTAGTGGTCGTGGGGGCGACCGTCGTCGTGGTCGTGGCGTGCGTGGTAGTGGTCGTGGGGGCGACCGTCGTCGTGGTCGTGGCGTGCGTGGTAGTGGTCGTGGGGGCGACCGTCGTCGTGGTCGTGG
>CAYZVQ010000042.1:0-21754 GCA_964481925.1 uncultured Acidimicrobiaceae bacterium | reverse complement strand
CCCACGCCGGGGCGTTGGACGAACTGCTTCAGTCCGGCGTGCTCGAGGACGTCGGGGCTGATCATGGCGACGACATCGCCAAGCAGCTGAACGAGTTGGGGTCCAGCTCCCAGGTCGAAAACGAGCTGGCCGCTCTCAAGAGCCAGGCCGCCATCTCCTCTCTCCCGGCGCCCGCTGCTCTTGGACCGGGCACGACGCCCCCGGGTGGGGGTGCGGGCAGCAGCGCGCCGTCACGATGAGCGACATGGGGCTGTCTGACCCCGGCGGCCAGGTGGACATGCAGATGGCTGCCGCCGCTCTGCTGGCGGACAACAAAGACGTCAAGATGATGCTCCGAGTCCTAGGCAAGACCTTGCAGGACGCCTTCGGGGACCGGGTCGAGGTCACTCATGCCTCCGCTGGGCTGCTCCACCACCAGTCGGAAGAGATAAAGAACATCACCGTCCACCTCGGGCCCGACGAGTACCAGGCCCAGCTAGAGGGTCGTTCCGTGCGCTGCATTGTCGGGCGCACCTCCGGGGGTATCCGGATCAGGAACGAGGAGCTGCCGATCGAGCAATGGCTGGGCCGGCTCTTAACTGCTCTGCAAAAGGAAGCTGTCAGCAACCAGAGCGCGCGGGCGGCTCTCGAGAAAGTGATTATCGGAGGACCCATATGAGCAACATCCCTTCGGACCTACCCAAGGACGCCGGTGCTCGGCTCGCAGAGCTGGAGCACGGGTTGTTCACCAGCGACCTGTCTGTTAACGAGTTCCTGTTGGTAAAACAAGTCGGTTTCCATCCCCTGGGGCTGGTGATGGGCAGTTCGATTTACCACATCGGGTTGCAAAAAGGCAACTGGGGCTCCTCCCAGGAACTGACGAAGCTCACGGCGGCGATGTACAACGCCCGCGAGCTGGCGATGAACCGCATGGAAGAGGAAGCTGACCAGCTGGGTGCGGACGGTGTCGTCGGGGTCCGCCTCGACGTCAACTTCTACGAATGGGGCCACGACTCGGCCGAGTTCATCGCCGTCGGGACCGCCGTTAAAGCCGAGGACGGTAATTCCTACCGGAACAAACTTGGAAAGCCGTTCACGAGTGACCTGAGCGGGCAGGACTTCTGGACGCTGGCGCAGACGGGCTACATGCCTCAGGCACTTGTCATGGGCACCTGCGTCTACCACATTGCCCACCGGGGCATCGGTCAGGCCCTGGGCCAGATCGGCCAGAACGCAGAGCTCGAGAACTTCACTCAGGCAATGTACGACGCGCGCGAGCTGGCGATGAAACGGATGCAGGACGAAGCGAACAACGTGGGAGCCACGGGTGTGGTCGGTATGAGGCTCGAAGAAAAAAGCCACCAGTGGGGTGAGCACACGATCGAGTTCTTGTCCCTGGGGACCGCCGTGGCCCGCCGGGCCGGCTCTGACGGGGTGGCTCTGCCCCGGCCGACCACGATAATCACCTTCGACAATTGACCCCGGACGCGGCTATCCAGCCCAACGCTTTCGACTCCGGCCTGACCATCCCCGACTTTGTGGCCTGCTTGTCCATGGGTTTGCAGCCCGTGGGCCTGGTCCAGGGTTTTTACTGTGGGCAGATATCAGGCTGGTCCAGCTATTCCACTTATGCGGTCACCACTTATCCATGTGCCTGCTACGAGCAGACGGTCCATAACACGGGCTGGCTCGGACGGGTCGACGCGCTGGACAGCGCCTGGAGGTCAGCTCACCAGGTCGCTCTGGAACGGATGCTCAAAGAGGCTACTGACATAGGGGCACACGGGGTGGTCGGGGTCACCACGGAGATGGACCATCCCACCAACGACAAGAGCTGCGAAGTCCATCTGTACGGCACGGCCGTAGTGGTCGAAGGGGCTGCTGCCCCTGCGCAGCCATGGACCACACAGCTGGCCGGCCATAAGCTGGCCAAGCTGGTCGAGATCGGCTTTGTGCCCAGCGCCGTCGCGTACACCCGCTGCACCGCCGTCCTGGTCGAGGGCTGCAACATGGAGTATTACGGCTCGGGACGGTGCGGTACGGGTTACGTGATCATCCCTCTCAAGGAAGCTCACGAGCTGGCTCGTTCGGGCGCCATCGATGCCATAAGAGGGGCCTCGGGGGACGCGTCCTTGTACGACGTGCGGTTGCAGGTCCATGAGTCGGAGGGCAGTGGCTGCACCTACATCACCTGTTCCCTGCTCGGCTCGCTGGTGAGGCGGGTGCGCGGTACCCTGCCTATTGCCACTCCGATCTCGACCGTGAGCCTCGCATCATGAGCCCGGACATGACGGCGCTTGGCGGCACGGAAAGCAAAGAGACCGACCTGCGCCAATTAGGCCAGATGCTCGGGATAGGCCAAAACAGCCGCGCCACCGGGCCTGGCCGGACTACTTCCGACCTGTCGCTCGACGAAATACTGCTGCTGCACTCGGTAGGCCTCGAGCCGGTCGAAGTGGTGTTCGGCGTCGGCTGCGTGTCGATCATGGCCGGCGTGTGGGTGTGGAGCACCGGGCCGGTCACGGACGCGCACGACGCGTTCCATCGGGCGCTCGACGAAGCCAAAGAGTCGATACGCCAGCAGGCTCATGCCGCCAAAGCGGTCGGGGTGCTGGGGGTCGATGTCGAGGTCAAGAGCTCTCATCACCGCGCTGTGGTCGTCGTTACGGGCACGGCCGTGCGCTCGTGCACCGACGAGGCCGGGCAGAACCGCTTCAAGGTGAGCTTCCGGTACCCGTTCCTGTGCGACCTGTCGGCCCGCGACTTCGCCGTCCTCACCACCGCCGGTTGGTACCCGCTCGACCTGGTGGCCGGAGTGTCCTACGTTCATGCCCCCCGGCGGGCCCTGGGTACAGCGATCGGCCAGTCAACCCAGAACGTAGAGCTGACCAACTACACCGAGACGCTCTACCAAGCTCGGGAAGCGGCGATGGAAGAACTCCAAAGCCACATCAGCCAGGCGGGCGGGACGGGGCTGGTAGATGCCAAGATCGTTGACCGTCCGGTACATTTCGCCAGTCATGTCGTCGAGTTCCTTACGTACGGCACGGCGATCAAGATGCTGGCCAAAGAACACACCCACCCCCAGATCGCTACTGTCGTGCCGCTTGACGACAAGGTGCGCAGCTTCGAGGCCACCTCCCTGGACTAGTGCGTCCCCCGGAAGCCTCAGGCTACGTTGATGCTCGCCATCTTGGCGTCGACGTAATCCCTGGCTACCAAGGTCTCGTAATGGGTGTGGGGCCGCCCGAGGTCCCGTCCAACAGTTGGATTTGCAGGCCGCCGTAGCCGGGTTGGCGGTCCAGGAGGGTGACGACACCGAAATCACTGTGGGCGCCGACGCGGAACTGGCCTGGCTGGGGCGGCCCGATGACCGACAGCGGAGGGTAGTAGTTGACTTTGAGTGCCGAGCTTCGGCGTGACGCCTGGGGCCACAATCTTCATAGCTTCCATCGGTTTTGTCAAGATACAGGATCGGGAGGTGACGACGGGCGGCCCTGACCGGGCCTTCGGGTTCCGGACCGGAGCTCTGCACGCGGGGGCGCGGCCAGACCCCACCACCCGGGCGCGGGCGGTCCCCATCTGCCAGACCTCCAGTTTCGTGTTCGAGGACACCGCCGACGCCGCCGACCTCTTCGCTCGCAGAAGTACGGCAACATCTACTCACGCATCTGCAACCCAACGGTGGCCGCCTTCGAGGAACGCATGGCCAACCTGGAAGGCGGGATAGGGGCCGTGGCCACTGCCAGCGGGCAGGCGGCCGAAACGCTGTGTTTCACCGCCCTGGCCGGGGCGGGGGGCCACATCGTGGCCTCGGCCTCTTTGTACGGCGGGGCCCACACGCTCCTGGACGTCACCTTGCGCCGCCTCGGGATCGAGACGACCTTCGTGCCCGCCGGTGACCCGGACGCCTTTGCCGCCGCCATCCGTCCTAGCACCAAGTGCCTGTACACGGAGGTGGTGGCCAACCCTTCGCGGACGGTAGCCGACTTGGCCGCTCTGGCCGGGCGTGCCCACGACCACGGCGTGCCTTTCGTCGTCGACGCCACTTTGGCCACCCCGTACCTGTGCCGGCCGATGGAGCACGGTGCCGACATCGTGGTGCACTCGGCCACCAAGTTCATCGAGGCCCTCCGTCTGTGCAGCCACCTGGCCAACATCGGCGACGCCAAGACGCTCGTCATCCATCCCGCCTCCACCACCCACCGGCAGCTGTCGACTGAGGCCCTGGAGGCATCGGGCGTGGGCGCCGACCTCGTTCGTACCTCGGCCGGGCTGGAGGACGCGGACGATATCATCTGGGACCTGGACCAGGCGCTCAGTGCGACCCAGGGGGCGTAGCGGTGAGCGACCGAGAGCCGTGGGCGCCTCCGACGGCGACCGAGCGCTTAGCCCTCCTGCGCCGCACCCGGCGGGTGGCCGTCGTGGGTACCTCGGCCAACCCGGCCCGCCCTAGCTACTTCGTGGCCGCCTACCTGGTCAGTTCCAGCTGCGACTACGAAATTTTTTTCGTGAACCCGAAGGAGAGCCAGATCTTGGCCCGCCCCTGTTACCCGAGCCTCGCCGCCCTCCCCCTACCCCCCGACCTCGTTGACGTTGTCCGCCGGAGCGAGGAGTTGGAGGCCGTCGCCCGTGACGCCATCGCTTGCGGGGCACGGACTTTTTGGGCCCAGCTCGGCCTGTCGGACCTGGTCGCCGCCCAGCTGGCCTACGACGCCGGGCTCGACGTCGTCATGGACCGGTGCCTCAAGATCGAGCACGCCCGTTTTCACGGGGGCTTGCACCTCGCCGGGTTCGATACGGGAGTTATCTCGTCGCGTTTGCGGCTCTAGTCAGGCCGGGGCAGTCCCAGGATGGCCCGGAAGGTGGGGCCCTCGTAGTCCCGGCGGAAGATGCCGCGCCTTTGCAGCTCGGGGACCACCAGTTCGACGAAGCGGTCCAGCCCCCCGGGTAGGTAGGCCGGGCAGATGTTGAAGCCGTCGGCGGCGCCTGTTCCATGCCACTCCTGGATGAGGTCGGCGACGCGGGCGGTGCCCCCGACGACCAGACGGTGCCCTCGCCCGCTGGCGGTATAGAACTCGCACAGCTCCCGCACGCTGGTCACCCGTCGCCCGATCGACGCCTCGGCCAGTTCTACGTACTCGGCCAGGGCATGTCCTTGGTCGGGCCACCCATCGCCCGCCGGGAGCGGGCCTTCGAACGGGTGCTCGCCGAGCTTGGCGCCGGCCACACCAAATAGGGCGCTCCGGTCGTCGCCGACGACGAGGGCGTTCATCCGGTCGTAAAGCCGTTCGGCGTCCGCTTGCGTCTCGCCCACGATGGGCACCAGACCGGGCATGACGGCAATTTGGTCCGGGTCGCGGCCCAGAGCGCGAGCCCGTGCCCGGATGTCGCTCCTGAACTCCTGTGCTTGGCCGACAGTCGGCTGGGCGGTGAACACGATGTCGGCAAACCGAGCGGCCAGGTCGCGAGAGCGTCCCGACGTGCCCGCCTGCACCAGTGGAGGCCATCCCTGCGGGGGCCGGGGGACATTGAGCGGCCCGGACACGGAGAAGGACTGGCCCTGGTGGCCGATGGCGTGGACCTTGTCCCCGGCGACGAACTCCCCGGTCGATTTGTCCCACCGTAGAGCGCCGTCCTCCCAGGAGCCCCAGAGCTGGCGTACCACCGTTATGAACTCTTCCGCCCTGTCGTAGCGCTGGTCTGTGGCCCAGTGCTCCTCTCGGCCGAAGTTCGCCGCCGCCCGCCCATCGGCCCCGGTGACGACGTTCCAAGCAATTCGCCCGGCGCTCAGGTAGTCGAGCGAGGCCAGCATGCGGGCCACGTTGTACGGCTCGGAATAGGTGGTGTTGGCGGTCACGACGAGGCCGACCCTCCGGGTGGCGGCGGCGATGCTGCCCATCATGGTGAACGGCTCGAGGCGGGCCATCTGCGACGGGTACCGGTACTGCATGTCGGCGCTGGTGGCCAGCCCGTCGCCTAGGAAGAAATAGTCGAACTTGGCCCTCTCGACCGTCTGGGCTATCCGGTGCAAGAAAGCGGGGCTGGTAGCGCCGGCGGCCTCAGCCTCTGGCAAGCGCCAACCGGCCGGGTGGTACCCGGTCGCAAACAGAAAAAGGCCAAGGCGTACCGGCCGACCGGGGCTGGTCATGGGAGCGGCACCGCCTCTGTTAGGTCCTGGTCAAGGGCGGGTTGGCTCAGCCCAAGGTCCCCAGCGCCTGGCTGAGGTCGCTCAGCAGGTCGTCCACGGTCTCGATCCCGACGGAGAGCCGGAGCAGGGCCGGGTCAACGGCCAAGGCGGAACCCACGACGGAGGCGTGGGTCATGCGGTGCGGGTGCTCGATAAGCGACTCCACCGCCCCGAGCGACTCAGCCAGAGTGAACAGCTGGGTGGCCCCCGCCACGGCGAGGGCGGCGGCTTCACCAGCGTGCAGGGTGAACGAGATCATGCCGCCGAAGCCCCGCATCTGGCGAGCGGCGATGTCATGGCCCGGGTGCGTCGGGATACCTGGGTAATAGACCTGGTCGACGGCCGGATGGCTACGCAACAGCTCGACGACCGCGGCGGCGTTGGCGCAGTGACGGTCCATACGCACCGCCAAGGTTTTGACCCCCCTCAGGACCAAGAACGAATCGAACGGCCCAGGGACGGCCCCGGCCGAGTTCTGCACGAAAGCAAGGCGCGAGGCCAGGTCTTCGTCGGAGGTGGCGACGAACCCGCCCACCACGTCGCTGTGCCCGCCGAGGTACTTGGTCGTCGAGTGGACCACGGCGTCAGCGCCAAGAGCGAGTGGCTGCTGCAAGTACGGAGTAGCGAACGTGTTGTCGACCACGAGAACAGCGCCGTGCTCGTGGACCAGCTGGGCTACGGCGGCGATATCGATCACTCGCAGGAGGGGGTTGGAAGGCGTCTCGACCCACACCATGCGCGTGTTGTCAGTAAACGCCTCGGCGATGGCCTGGAGGTCATGCGTGGCCACCGGGAGGTAGTCCAGGCCCGCCGGGGCGTGGATCTTGGACACGAGCCGGTAGGTGCCGCCATAAGCGTCGTCGGGGATGAGGGCCCTGTCCCCCGGCCGGAGCTGGCGGAACAGGGCGTCCGCCGCCGCCATCCCGCTGGCGAAGGCCAGCCCGTACCTCGCGCCCTCAAGAGCGGCCAGGCACGTCTCGAGCGCGCTGCGGGTGGGGTTGGCCGTCCTGGCGTAGTCGTAGCCGAGGTGTTGGCCCACCGCGGACTGGGCGAAGGTCGAGGTCTGGAATATAGGCGTAACCACGGCGCCGGTGCCCGGGTCGGGCGCTTGACCGGCGTGGACGGCCAACGACTCGAAGCCAAGAGCGCCGGTGTGGCGGCCGGCGCCCGGGCCCCCGGGGTTATCGGCTGTGGGGGGAGGGGTCACTGGCGGGCCAGGTAGACGAGCAAATCAGACCGCGTGAGGATACCGGTGGGATGGCCTTGGTCGAGGGCGAGCACGGCGGGGCTGTCCTGCAGGCGCGCCGCTGCCTGGTCGATCGTCTCTCCGGTGCCGATCGTGGGTAGCGGTGGGCCCATGACTGCTGACACCGGGCTCTCTAACGAGGCCGGGTCGCTCAACGCTCGTGCGAGCAGGGCGCGGTCGCTTACCGACCCGACGACCTCGGCCAGGGCGAGCGGCGGCTCGGCCTTGACGACCGGCATCTGGGACACGTCGAACTCGCGCAGCAGGGCTATGGCGGACCGCACCGTCTCGTCCGGGTGGATATGGACCAGTGGCGGTATGGTGCCGCTCTTTTGAGAAAGTACGCGCCCGACGGTCGGGCCCGCCGCCTGCAGGAACCCGTGGTCGGCCATCCAGCCGTCGTTGTAGAGCTTGGAGAGGTAACCGCGGCCGGAGTCGGGCAGGAGGACCACGACCACGTCGTCTGGTCCGAGTTCGCGTCCCACTTCCAGGGCGGCCCAGATCGCTGTCCCGCACGACCCGCCTACGTGCAGGCCCTCCTCACGCGTAACTCGTCGTGCGGTGGCGAAGGAATTGGCATCGGACACCGCGACGACGCGGTCGACCACGCTCGGGTCATAAGTGGTCGGCCAGAAGTCTTCGCCTATGCCTTCTACCAGGTAAGGGCGGCCCCCACCTCCGGAGTACACCGAACCCTCGGGATCGGCGCCGATCACTTGGACGGCGGGGTTCTGGTCCTTCAGGTACCGGCCCACGCCGCTGATGGTCCCGCCGGTACCGATGCTGGCTACCAGGTGGGTGACACGCTGGGCCGTCTGCCGCCAGATCTCCGGGCCTGTGGTCCGATAGTGGGAACCCGGGTTTTCCGGGTTGTGGTACTGGTTGGGCTGGAAGGCCCCCGGTGTCGAGGCCGTGACCCTGTTGGCCACCGAATAGTACGAATCAGGGTGTTCCGGTGCCACTGCCGTCGGGCACACGATCACTTCGGCCCCGTAGGCGCGCAGCAGCTGCATCTTCTCGGCGGCGATCTTGTCCGGCATCGTAAAAACACAGCGGTAACCGCGCAGGGCCGCCACCATGGCCAGTCCCACGCCGGTATTGCCTGACGTGGGCTCGACGATGGTGCCGCCCGGCAACAGGTGGCCGTCGCGCTCGGCGGCGGCGACCATGGCCAGCGCCGGGCGGTCCTTCACGCTGCCACCTGGGTTCAGGTACTCCAGCTTGGCCAGAAGGTGGCAGGCCACGCCCCGCCCCGTCCGGTGCAGCGCCAGCAGCGGCGTCTCGCCCACCAGGTCGAGCACGCTGTCGGCGACCGCCATGGGCAGGCCCGGGTCGGTCGCTGGGCGTACCTCGACACCCAGTGGCACGGCGACGCTGGCATCGTCGGTAAAAACCACGAGCGGGAACCCGGCCTCATGGACCTTGGCGGCCGCGCTGGCCGCCGCCTGGCCATTTCCGAACACTGCTACCAGGCGCGGGATCCGGGCCCGCAGCTCAGCCAGGGTTTCAGCCGGCATGGTCGCGTCTGCCAAATGGACGACGCGCTTGGACCGGGCCACGAGCCAGTAGGGCGCCTCAGCGGGCGCCACGGTCACCAGCACGTCAATATGAGCAATCGGCATTGTAGGAACTCATCATGCCACCTGGGGCCTGGCGTAGGTAGCGGCCCGGCTCAGAAGCTTTTCCGACGACGGGCCATGGTTGACCATCGGCGCCCAGAGCCTCAACGACCTTTCCGCCCACTTCAATTACACCAAGACCTGGTCCTACGGGGTGCAGATAGCCATCGCTTCATCCAGGGTTCACCGCATGTTGAACTCGCAGCTGATCCATGAGTAACATGAGTTAACTATGGCCATGGATTTGATAGAGACTGATGAGGTCCAGTTGGGCAGTCGGCCCAGCCCAGTGACCTCGCCCTCTCCGGCACTCGAGGACGGGGTGATGGCCGAAGACCGGTCGGTGCCCAAGCGCTCGCCGGACGTACCACATAACCAGTTTGCCGCCAGCATCGCCGGTACGACATGGCAACGCCTTGTGCGGCAGCTGGCGCTGGTCCCCGGGGTGGCGGCGGTGAACCGGCGCCTGTTCCGCTTCGCCCTCGACCGCCGCCGCGACTGGAGACGGGCACTGCGGCCCTTCCGCAAGCAGTCCTTACTGAGCAATGACTTAGTGATGGCGGTGCTGTGGCCCTGGTACAGGTTCCGCTTCCGGTTTTCCCGGGTGCGGGTCCTGCGCCAACTCCAGTTCCTGCTGCGCGACAAAGTTGGCGGAGGCCATCGGGCTGTCGTGCCTCGCCACACTCTGCTGTTGGGGGGGTGGAACGGGATGTCGGGGTTTGACTTCGCCCTGCGCTCGAGCAAGCTGTTGGACCCGTCCACCCGTCTGGAGGACTCCTTTTACGACGAGCTGCTCAGCTCCTACGACGAAAAGGGCGAGGCCGCCCTGGACGAGGACAATATCCGGGCTAGCGGTTACTTCCAGCGCATCCACCTGGCCGCCACCCTGTCCGGCCACTACCGGGGCGTTGACGACGTCCCCGGCCTGGTCCAGGTGACCAGGGAGTACCTTGACCGCTACCGGGGCCTCCCGGTCAAGTACCGGCCGGGCCGCAGCCGGCTTGGCACGCTGCCTCGCGTCCGGCGCATAGTCGGGTCGGACTATTACTCGGTACTGGACGGGCATCATCGATTGGCCATCGAGATGCACAAGGGCGCTCAGGAACTCGATGTCGTGGTGGCCCCGGGGTCGACCAGTACGTACCTGCAAAAGCTCTTGCTCGATATGTCCTGGTTGGATGGTAGCCGCCGTCTCTACCAGCCCGTGGACTTCCCGGAAGTCCAGAACTGGCCGTTGATGCGCAAATGCCATGACCGGCTCGGTTTCATGATCTCTTACCTCGACCGGACGGGTATGGCGCCGGCGGGAGCGGACCTGAGCTACCTGGACGTCGGCTCCTGTTACGGCTGGTTCGTGTCCGAGATGGGCAAGCGAGGCTTCGCTGCGAGAGGTCTGGAGATGGACCCCCTGGCCTTGGAGCTCGGCCCGTTGGTCTATGGGATCGACGCCGCCCAGATCACGGTGGGCGATTGCGTAGCTCTGTTGAGCGACCCGGCTCAGACGGCCGATATAGTTTCTTGTTTCAGTGTCCTGCACCACTTTGTGATGGGCCGGGGTACATCCAGCGCCAAAGAGCTCATGCGGCTGCTGGCGACCAGGACTGGCAGGGTCCTTTTCCTTGACACCGGCCAGGCTCATGAGTCGTGGTTCCGCTGGACCTTGCCGGAGTGGGCCCCTGCCTATATAGCGTCCTGGATCAAGGCCAACTCCGACTTCAACCGCGTTGAGGCGATCGGCGTGGACACCGATGGGACGGGCGTTTTCTGCGGGAAGTTCGGCCGGACGTTGTTCGCCTGTAGCAGGTGATCGAGGGCTCTACCGCAAACCAGCTGCCCCGAACAGGTCAGCACCTCCAGGGCTCCGGGCCTGCCATGGCCACCAGAGCGCCTGGCATCCACCGACGGGCCGGCGATCTGCTGGCCATGGGTATGACCCGGCTCCGGCGTGCCGGCGACCTGTGGTACATCACCGCCGCGACAGTGGTCAACGTGGCCAACTTCGCCTTCTTCGGCCTGGTCGGCCACCTCTTGCACCCATCGGCCTACGGGGCGGTGGCCGCCCTTTTGAACGTCGTGTCCATTGCCGCCATACCCCTCAATGCGGTACAGGCCGCCATAGTGCGCGAGGTTGTGCTCCAAGCCCAGGGCGGCGTCCCTCCGACCGTACGCCGCGCCGGTGCGTTGTTCATTGGTTCGGGCCTGTGCGCAACTGTGCTAGTGGCCGCCATGTCGCCGTTGGCAGCGCGCTTTTTCGGGTTGGGTACCGTCCTGCCCGTGATCCTTTTGGCTCTGTGGTTGGCCCCCTCAGTGAGCAGTTCTCTCTTCGACGGCGTCCTGATCGGGACTTTGCGGTGGCGTCCCATTGCCGTCTCGCTCATCGCCGGGGCCGTGGTCAGAGTCGCCTTCACCGCCCTGGCCGGGGTGCTCGACCCTAGTATTGACGGGCCGGTGCTGGCCACGGTGCTCAACGCCTTGGTCACCCTGGGTGTCGTGCTGTGGGTTTTCTGGCGTAACAGCTGGCCGTCGGGCCGACCTGAACTAGTCCTGCCCATGCGGGCCACCACCTCGACCGTCTTGGCCCTGACCGGCTACTCCACCCTGGTGGCCGTAGACACGCTCATGGCCCGCCACATCTTCCCGGCCCAGTCCGGCAACTATGCCGCCGCCGTTACCATAGGCCGCATCGCCCTGTTCATGCCCATGGCGGTGACCGTCGTCGTCTTCCCTCGCTTTGTCAGTGACCAAGGGCGCGGGGCGCGGGCGCGCCGGCTCCTTGGCATCGGCCTGGCCGGCGTCCTCGGCCTGGGCCTGGTCACTACGGCGGTGCTGGTTGTCGCTCGGCACATTTTCGTTGACGTTTTGTTCGGGTCACGCTACGGGGGGACGGCCGCGCTGGTCGGCCTGCTGAGCGTGGAAGGAACTGTCCTAGGCGCCGTTGCCCTGCTGACCTATTTTCACCTCGCCCGTCGATCGCTTTTCTCCGCTGCTCCCGGCGTTGCCACCGTCGCTGTGGTCGCCGTGAGCTTATTGGTACGCCCCGGTCCCGCCCCGCTGGCTCGGCTTATGGTCGGGGGCTCAACTGCTGTACTGGTGGTGATGATCATCCCCGCCCTGACCGGGCACTCGGAGCCCAAGCTCCGGGCCCGGCGGCCGCATGAGCGCTCCCGGCCCGGCGGCAACCCCGAACGGTGAGGTGGGCGGGGAGGCGTCAGGGGTTCGTGACGGACTGGTTGCCGTGGGCTTCTAATGGCCGCTGGCCGCGCCCGCAAATGTCGTGCCACACGTTGTCAGCAGGGCCCAGCGAGCCGACGGCGGCCCCACCGTCCCAACTGACCGGTAGCCGTGGGTATGGACGGGGGGTTGGCCATCGGTGGCGAAGACCACGCCATGGCCCGAGGGTGAAATGCCGACGTGGCCCAGCGTGACGTCAAGGGCCCAGGCTACGGCTGGGTTTTGCAATGGCGCGGCGGCAATCGTCCCGCAGGTGACGGCGGCGTGACGCCCTCCCAGCTTCGACACCGCTATGGGGAGCTCGGTGGCAAGTTGCTGTACGTTTACGCCCGACACCCAGTCGTTGTGCACCCATGTGACGACGGTTATCGTCGTGTCAGCCACGAAGAGGGCGACCAAAGGCCAAACAAACATGCCGGCGCCCTCGGCGACAGTGCTGAGGCCCGGGTGCGACGTAAGCAGGGGCCCGCCCTGGCTCTCTTGGGTGGCCCTTACCACCGAACGGAACAGGTCTCCTGAACTGACGGCGTCGGGGAGGAACCATGCCGCCGGCACCACGGCCAGCACGGCAACGACCAGGACGAGCACCGTCTTAGGGCGGCGAGGCTCGGTGAAGAAGGTAACGGCCGCGTAACAGGCGACGAAAGGCCACAGCTCGATGCGAACGAGGGCGGCCACGGCACCAAGCACCACGGCCAGGCGCCGGTGCCGGCAGAGATGAGCGTCGACAGCCAACAAGACAAAGGCCGCGCATAGAGGCTCGGACATACCCTCCAGGGTGAGGTACCCGGCAACCTGCTTGGCGGAGAGCCACCCGGCCGTCGCTGTCACGGCGGCCGCCCGCCCGCCAAGCGCTTTGGCCAAGTGGTAGACGAGTACGGCAGAGATCACCACACCGGCCCGGGCGCACGCCAGCCAGAGATCGCCAGCCGCTGAGCCAAAGGGCGCCATTAGCGCGTCTACAAAAGCAGGCAGCGGCTTGAAGGCGGACGCTGCGCCGGCGGTCACCAGCGACCCGTGGTCCATTTCACGGCCCCATATCATCCAAGACCAGGGGTCGTAGCCAAGGCCGTCCGGTAGGACCGGGAGCGATAAGGCGGCGAGGCTGACGCTCAACGGCAGCCAGCGCCGGTACCGAAGGGGGTGGTGACCGGGAATGCCGACCCGTGGCGCGCTCACGTCGGTCCGACCGGAGCCCGTAGCCGGATAAAGTAGTACCTCGGGCGTGACCTGGCTAGTTTGCGTCGCTATGTTGGGCCGTCGCTAGGGTGTCTCGGGAAAGCAAGCTCAAGTCGCAAAACGTGTCGCGGCCGGCGGGCACGTCCAACCCTAAATTGTCCCCCGGTTCGGCGTCGCTTACCCAGGCTCCTCCGGCGGGTACGTTGAGCGAAGTTAGGACCTCACCGGACTGGGCATGCGACGCCGGCGTTAGGAAAGCGGATATCTTCGTCGCCGTCCCGCTGAAGTGGACGGCGGCACACCGATCGGTGCCGGCTAGTCCAAGCACCAATTGAGCAGGGCGACCGCGCCCCCGGGCCCGCACTGTCACGCAATCCCGGCCCGTGGTCTGGATAGTCGCGTCGTCGGAGAACACTAAAGGGGCAAACCTGCCGGTCACCAAGCGGTGCCTGGTGACCGTCACGTCCAAGATGGTCTCGTCCGTTGCCCGCTGGGCGTCTGTCAAGTGGAGCATGGGGAGCAAACGGCGGCGTTCGAGGCTGAGCAGGGCCTGCGGCGTCAGCCCGGAAGACCAGCTGATGGGGTGGACGGCGATGGCGGCCTGGCCGCCCGCCAGCAACTGGGCGCTGCCTTCGATCTCGGCCTTGAGCATCAGCACGTAGCTGGTGCGGGACCGAGCGAATCCGACCCCTTGGTCGACGTTGCCCACCGTGCAGGCGACGACCAGGGCGACCGCGAGGATGCGTAGCCCCGGTCCCACTTTCGTCGCGGCCACCAGGTACTGGCTCCCGAGCGCTATCCCAAGGACAGGGAGAAGGAACACGGCGTCGATGTACACGTACCGGCTGGGGCTGAAGGCTTCACCGATGCGCTCTCGGCCGAGGGCCGTCAGGACATGGAAGACCACGTCCCCGGCGACCGACGCTAGGACAATGGGGTAGCGGTGGTACAGGCGGCGCCCATGCCAGGCCACCCGAGCGAGAAGGCAGATCATCAACAGGGGCGGCAGGAAGCTCACGTGGTACGACCCTAAGTTCAGGACGCGGGACACGTCTGCTCCGGCGTCTTGCCACACAAAACGAGGAATGCCAAGGATGATCTTCCTCGTTATCGGGTCCCCAGCCAGGCCCGTACGGCCCACCAAGATGAACCACGCCACAAAGGCCAGCGTCGGTGGAGCGACGACCAGCGTCGCTCCGCGCCAGCCGCGCCGGGCCAGGCCCAGCACCGCGAAGGCCGCCAACATGGCCACACCGACGTCAGAGCACATCAGGGCGGCGACAGCAGCCAACGCGGCCCCGACCGAGGTAGCGACGGTCGGCCCCCGGCGCTCAACCAGCTCCAAAGCGATCAAACCGAACAGTAGTGAGCCGAGGAAACCGATCTGGAACGCCCATGTCAGATCCTCGGCGGCGGACCCGAGCAGAGCCAGGAGCAAGCCCGTGGCCGTGGCCACCCATGGGTCGACACCCTCCAACAAACACCGGCGCCAAAGCAGGTGCACAACGCTCACATGGACTGCCAACAAAGCGGCAAGGTACGGCCAGTAGTGCCCCAAATGGACAACTGAGAACATTGCCGTCCAGGCCAATATGGGCAGCGTCGACCAGTGCTCGTTGTGGGGAGCCCAGATGCTCAGCGACGCGTGGGACACGCCCCTGTTCACGATGAAGTCCCACTCGTCGCCGTAGAACCACAGGTGCCGGTCGAGGTACATCCAAACGACAAAGCCGGCGACGAGAGTGGCCGCATGGCAGGCCACGATCGGCGGGCTGAGACTACGAGCGGAAAACCCGTTGCGCTGCTCAGCCCGCTCCCCGGCCGCCTCGATGACGAGGTCCGGCAGTGGCTCCCTGGTGCCGCACGTCAGTTGGCTCAAGACTTGCCCGGAAGGTGGGGTGGGCGGTTATTTGCCCGGACCTGCCGACCGCCTCATCGTCGGCTCAACCGACCGCTGAGTTGTCCAGGACGGCGGGTTGGACGCGCACGGTACGCCCAAACCGCGCAGGCTCAGGCCTCTGGAAAAAGAGCACCTTCCAGGTATCGAGAGCTTGACGGAGGGCCCCCACGGTGGCGTCGTCGAGTGGCTCGGCGGGGTCGACACCGCTGACCAGCACGCCCGGGTGGCCAGGGAAGGGCTCGACTGAGACGCTTACCGGTCCCGAACGAAAGACCCATGAGAGCGGCGGGGGTTGTTCAACAGTCATTGGCACGCTGCATCCTTCTTTTCCGTGGGCCGTGGTGGGCCCAATACCCGACTGAATCTATCAACTCTATAGCAGCATGGCAATACCCAATTGTAACCAGAACGACCTCCTATGTTCATCGCCACCGACGGGTGGCCGCGTCGCCGGACCAGGAACCCACACGCCAGTGCTCGTTAAGCCTGTGACCAGCTCATACGTGCCTTGCGAATCGAGCCGGCACTTAGAGTCGTCGCCCTCCGTGGGCCCTCCCGACGCGCTCAACAGCGTTGAGCAGCTGGTGCTGCGCGTGGATGGCTAGCCCCGTCGGCCGACGAACCCAGCCGTTCTAGTCAACTGGGAGCGGCCGGCCTGTGGACCTCGCCCAGATGGACTGGTTCAGACAAGGGGGACCACTGGCGCCGCTCATCGGCGGGCAACCCAGAGCTCAGAGAGGGCGGTCGCGCTAGTCCCATACGAGTTAATACATCTATGGATTCGATGGAACCATGAGGTATATTAGCCCCTCGTCTCAGCCTAGGGGATCGGAACGCGAGTTGGCAGTTATCGGTCTTGCGGACAAATGGGCGGCCACTGGGGTGCCCGACTGCCGTCCGCCCGAGCACCCCTGACGGCTTCGCCGCCCTATGTCCAGGAGCAAGTCTGTGCCCGAACCAGTCACTTCACATCTCGGTAATGTTGACGAACCCATGGCCCGGCCCGACAACCCACCGAAAACGGGAGCGGACGTCCTCATTATCGGCGCCGGACCTGCGGGTTTGACGGCAGCTTACGAGTTGGCGCGGCGGGGCCAAGTCTGTACTGTCCTGGAAGCCGACGACCAGGTGGGCGGGATATCGAGGACCGTCGAACGAGACGGGTGGCGTTTCGACATCGGCGGCCACCGGTTCTTTACAAAGGTGGGCGCAGTTCAAGACTTTTGGCACGAGATCCTGCCTGCTGAGGACTTCATGTTGAGACCGCGTCTGTCCCGGATCTACTACCAGGGCAACTACTATGACTACCCCCTCAAGCCCTTTAACGCGCTTCACAATTTGGGCCTGTTCGAGTCACTGCGCTGCGTCGGCTCGTACGCATGGGCCCGGGCGCGGCCCCCTAAGGACCAAAGCACCTTCGAAGGCTGGGTGGCGGCTCGCTTCGGGTGGCGCCTGTACGAGCATTTCTTCAAGACTTACACCGAAAAGGTATGGGGGTGCCCCGGTTCTCAGTTGCAAGCGGACTGGGCTGCGCAACGGATCAAGAACCTCAACCTGTTCCAGACGGTCAAACGGGCGCTGTTCCCGAAGAAGGGACAACGGGACATCACCACCCTTATCGACCAGTTCGAGTACCCCCGCTTAGGCCCGGGGATGATGTGGGAGACTTGTCGGGACAAGATCGAGGCCGCGGGTTCAAGGGTGCTTATGAGGGCTCCTGTCGTCCGTGCCCGTTGTGAAGGCGGTGTGGCCGTGGCCGTAAGCACGATCACGGACGGCATCGTAACGGAACACGCAGCGGGTGCGGTCGTATCCTCCATGGCCCTGTCCGCTTTGGTCAATGTGCTTGACCCGGCTCCACCTTCGGAGGTGCTCGCCGCTGCCGATGATCTCCATTACCGTGATCATGTCACCGTCGCGCTAGTGGTGCCCGAAACCGCGAGCTTTCCGGACAACTGGGTCTACGTGCACGACCCCGCCGTAAAGATGGGCCGGATCCAGAACTTCGGCCGCTGGTCCCCTTACATGGTCAAAGACGGACGTACCTGTCTCGGACTTGAGTATTTCGTGTTCGAGGGGGACGAAACTTGGTCGCTGTCAGATCACGAACTGGTGGAGATGGGCAAGCGCGAGATCGCCCTTCTCGGGCTCGTTGACCCGACGACAGTGGAAGCTGGTTATGTCGTCCGCATGCCTAAGGCGTACCCGTACTACGACGCTGACTACAAGGCGAACATCGAGACGCTGCGTAAGTACCTGGAGGTCAATGCCAGGAACATTCACCCCGTGGGCCGCAACGGGATCCGGATCACCGCCTTATAGCGGAACGCTCCACTAGGGTTGGTGGAGCCGTCAAGCCCAACCAGCAAGGCAATGTCCCAGAGCACTGCTCGTAGGGCTACACCGTATAGGCTCTGGGGGCGGGACCACATGATCGTCATACTCTCCGAGAGGAACCCATGAAGAAAGTTTTCGTTGCCGCTGCTGCGGCGTTGTCTGTCGCCGCAGCAGCAACCTCAGCAGTGGTCATGAGTGCAGGACCGGCCAGCGCTTCTGCCGCCGGGGCCCAGTTCACCGCCGATAGGGTGGCCCTGAGCGTGGCCAGCAATACTTTCTCTCAGGCATTCGGAGCCTGGGAAAGAAGCGGGGGATCGTATGCCGACGCTAGCTCGTTCGTAAACGTGTACGTCTCGGCTATGCAGGCCCAGGACCACAAGCTTCTCAGCCAAAGTTGGCCAGCAGGCACGATTGCCGATATCGATGCGGTCGTGCGGGGCGACGCAGCCGTGCAGGGTGTTGTCGGAATACTATCCGGCCTGGCCTCCTCATCTTCGGACACCGACTGGTTCATCGCTTACTCCCAGGACGCTTCCACTGCAGTGGCCGACGCCAACATCGTGCGCCACGACCTCGGGCTCCCGCTGGCGTCATATTCCTGATCGGCTGCCCTCAGCACACCAACCAAACAAATCGTGAGAGCTGAGCTTCCCACGATATGCCTTGCGGGCGGTGGCGCCCCGTCGTTGTTCCGCCCGGCGGCGACGTAGTCCCTCTCGGATGGCCAATTGTTGGGGAACGGTGGAAGCTCTGTCGTGATGTCGCTCGCGATGTCGTCACCAATGCGCTCAAAGCTGTCGTCGTAGAAGGTGATGACGAAGTTAGTCCGCGGTGCTCGGTACGACGCCGTTCGGGTGCATGCCGGGGAAGGCTTGACTTTGCCGCACGTCAGGCTTATCCTGACTGACTTGTCAGGCTTATCCTGGCACGTGTGGTGACGAGGAGGAGACGCGTGGCACCTACTGCCGTCAAGGAGGGCTTTAGCTGTTCATTCTGCGACAAGAGCCAACACGAGGTTGTCCGCCTAGTCGCCGGGCCGGGCGTTTATATCTGCGATGAGTGCGTGGACCTCTGTAACCAGATCATCGCCGATCAACTCGACCTGAAAGGAGCTCGGGATGCAATCGCACGCGGGACGACGAGCCGAGACGACCCCCCAACGCTGAGAGCCTGGGACGGCCTGTCAGACCACGAGTTGCTTGCCGAGATGGTGAAGGCCCACGCTGCTCACGCGAACGTGGACCGCGGTGTCGCTCGACACATCGCAGCGCTCAGGGCGCGGGGCGTGAGCTGGGCGCGCATAGGCGAAGCACTCGGCATGACCCGTCAATCGGCCTGGGAACGGTTCTCCGGCGAGGAATAGAACAAGACGGCACAAAAGCATGCTTACCCTTCGGCCGCCTGGTGAGCTTCCTGTGCCCAAGGACTGAAGTGCCATGTTCGTGCTAGCGACGGTTCGCTTATGATTCGCGTCGAGCGAAACGGTGAGACGGTCGCAGGGCTGGATTTACAAAAGGGCAAGCAGATGGGCGACGACCATATAACGTGGGCTGCTGGACGCCAGCGTATCGCGAGTGGATTCAATGGACTGGCGACCCCGAGTTTTGACAAGGAACGCGGTAAGGCGATAGTCGAAGTTAGCGACATGGCCAGTATGGGTAGTGGAAGAGGGGAAATGGACGACTCCTATGAGGGGTTCTTCTCGCTCCTATGGAACAAGGTGGTTGCGCAGATTGAACAATAGCGCAGCAGTTCACGAACCGCGTGACGCACGCAGCCCGTCGCCTACGAGCGAGGTGAACCCTGCTCCCGACCGACGGGGCTGCTGACGCTGCGCGATGCCTCGGTTCGCGGCGGGCCCTCGAGCGTGCAATTCATCGACGATGCCGACACTGATCTCCGAGCCGTCGGAGATCGAAGCCAGCCGACCGATGAGCGGTACCGGCAAATTGGACATCACCATCTCAAGGACCATCGGTTGGCAAGAAGGAATATGCGCGACAACCCGGCGCATTTCGGCGCCAACGACGGCCCTGCGGCCCGGCAAATAACCGATGGCATCGCCCTTGTCCATCAACTACCCAGACGGTGCTCCCGGGACCGGGACGATCGCCGGCCCGGTGACCGGCCAGCCGTCAGGAGTCCAGTAGAGCTCTCGGACCTGCACCCACGGATCGCCCTGAGCCCACGCGTCGTAGTAGTGGTACACCATGAGGTCGGATGAACCGTCCTGGGCAACGGACAACGAGCCCGGGCCTATCATTCCCTCGTCGCTGCCCAGCAGCTCCATACCTCCTCCACTGGTCATGGCGGTGCCATTCGGATCGACGAACGGCCCAGTGATCGATCGTGACCGGCCCACCAATATCTGGTAGGTGCTTCCGACGCCACGACAACATGCGCCGTTGGATATGAACAGGTAGTAGTAACCGGCATGATTGACCATGTAAGAGCCTTCGACCGGGTCTGGTGACGGCGCGGATGCCAACGAGTAGAGCTGAGGGTCCTTCGACGATGGCCTACCAGTCGTCGGATTAAGAGCCAGCAGCTTTATCCCGCTCCAGAAGGACCCGAAGAGCAGCCATCTTTTTCCTTCTGTCTCGCTTATCACTGCCGGATCGATGGCGTTGTAGTCATCGCTCGTCGTGGACGAGAACACCAACCCGGCGTCTACCCAGTGGTATGCTGCGCTGGCCTTGTCCAGCGTCCGATTTGTCGCGAATGCAATGACCGAGTTGTTAGAACCGAAGCTCGATGCAGCGTAATACAGATGATAAAGCCCGTTGAAGTAGCTGATGTCCGGAGCCCAGAGGTTCTCTACCAACGGAATCTCTTTGGTGATCCAACTGGGGATTTGCGCAAATACGGTACCCTCGAGGCGCCAAGTCCGGAGGTTGGTAGAAACCCTGATCTGGATATTGCCGTGGTTTACGCCGCCATGGGGATCTCCGGTCGAGAACAGGTACCAGACCTTGCCCTCCCGGATCATGCTCGGGTCGTGGATGAACACATAGGACGGGACAGGATTGGTCGGTACAGTGGAAGCTGACGTGATGGCTGAGGCCAAGGGAGAAACAAGACAGGCCGAGACCAAGATCGTCATCAAGCTGACATGAAACTTATGCGACACGCCGGACCTCACCTTCGCCACTTGCTCTCGGTTAGGGCGCCGCTGCGTCCAGCGGTACTTTCTCTGACAATCAACTTGTGGCTGGCAGTGATGTCCACGCCAGGCAGGTTTGCGTCCTTGCCGATCCTGAAGAGCAGTCGGGACACTGCCGTCTCTGCGATCAACTTCTTGTCGGGAGAGATCGTACTGATGCTCGGGGGTGCAGTGCGTGCCCTCCTCGATGTCGTCGTAGCCGACGACAGCAACATCTTCAGGGACGCGGATCCCGCGCCAGAGCATAGCTGATGGACCGCCCGTACTTGAGACGGAGATACCGTATGTTTTATTCCTCGTGCTCTCACACTGTCGGGGGGCCGATGTTGCTGAAGTGGACAGTGGTGATGTTCGGCGCCGGGGTCCCCGCGGGCGCCATGCTGGCGCTGCCGCCGCTGTTACCAGGACTCGTCCCGCTTGCTGCCACGGGCGCAGTCACGGAGCCGAGGGCGACGGCCACGGCTAAGGCCGTTGCGATGATAGATTTAGTCGGACGATTCTCGAGCTCCTCCTGGTGACCGTGAATACCTCGCAACGGTCGGCACTGCCAGGGGGCGAAGGGCTCAAACTGTCGTCAAGAGTGGTCTCCCGAAGGTGAAGACCGCTGTTCGTGGTCCCTCACGCGCCGAACACGGGGCGAGGGCTTTCCGTGCAGGCGACCCGGGCCCGGGGTGCCAGTGCCCCAGAGATCGTCGTTCATGACCAAACCACGGCCGAGCTGGCCCACTACAAACTGGCCCGCCTGGGCGCCGACGACCAAGACGGTTACCACCGGGTGGCCTGTCCCGCCGTCATGGGAAAGTTGCGCTGCCCCCGGCGCCCGGCGTCCATGGCCTTATCTCATGAACGGCCCAAGGTGCTCTGCCCGCCCGAGCACGTCCCCACCTGCTGTAGGCAAAAGACCCTGACC
>CAYZVQ010000041.1:15121-22021 GCA_964481925.1 uncultured Acidimicrobiaceae bacterium | reverse complement strand
GCCGCCCCTGGCCTACGCCGTCCCCCTCGAAAATGTGAGCTCGCCGTTGCGTGTGCACTCTCCCAGGTTCCTTATCACCGCAGCCTGGGACGCACTGGCCGACACCCTGCCGAGGACGGCGGCGGCGGTGACGGCCACCGGTTCTCCATTGTTCGCGGCGCCAGAGCTGACGCCGGCTACGCACTTGCGACCATGGTTGGAGGAGGCGTCCGCCGGTCTCGACGGCGGGGCCAGTTTCGCTCTGCGCGTCCACCTCGGTGACGACAGGGAGCGCGAGCCCAGAGCGGTGCTGCAGATCTCGAGCCTGGCCGACCCGAGCCTGGTGGTGGACGCGGCCGAACTGTTCTCCATGCCGGCGGCGGTGCTGGCCCGGTTCGGCGAAGAGGCCGAGCGCGACCTGCTCCTGGCCCTGCGCCGGGGCGCCCGGGCCTGGGAGCCGATAGGCGCCCTTCTCGACCAACAGATCCCCGACGCCTTGGAGCTCGACGACGACCTGCTGGCCGACCTGTTGCTCGACGGGGCCACTGAACTGGCCAGCGCCGGGATCGGCGTCCTGTGGCCCACTGAGCTCCTGGTCGGCGGCCTCAGCCTGCGGGCGGTCATGACACCGACGCCGGCGACGGTGACCGAAGGGCGCTTCGACCTCGGGTCGCTGGTCGACTTCCACTACGAGCTCACCGTCGACGGCGAGGCGCTCAGCCACGAGGAGATCGACCTCCTGGCCGAGGCCAAGCGGGGCCTGGTCCGTATCCGGGGCCGCTTCGTGGCCGTAGACACCGCCCTCATCGCCAAGGCGCAAGAAAGGAGGTCGCGCCGGGTGGCGGCGGCCGCCGCGCTGGGCGCCCTGCTCGGGGGGAAACTCGAGGTGGACGGCGAGCTCGTCGACATCGTCGCCGATGGTGCGATCGCCGAAATGGCCGAGCGCCTCGGCCGGCTTTCCGCCAGCGACCTGGCGTCGCTCGCTCCCCCACAAGGCCTGTTGGCCGAACTGCGCCCGTACCAGCTGCGGGGCCTGGCGTGGCTGGCCGGCATGACCGAGCTGGGGCTGGGTGGCTGCCTGGCCGACGACATGGGCCTGGGCAAGACGGTCCAGGTGATCGCTCTGCACCTTCACCGCCTGGAGGACCACCAAGCAGGGCTGGGCCCGGCCGCGCCCATGCTCGTGGTGTGCCCGACTTCCCTGCTCGGCAACTGGGAAAGGGAGCTCCACAAGTTCGCCCCGTCGGTGCCGGTACGGCGGTTCCACGGCGGCGAACGCCACCTCGGTGACCTGGCCGACGGCGAGGTCGTGCTCACCACCTACGGCGTCCTACGCCGGGAAAAAGCGGCGTTGGCGCAGGCAGGTTTTGCGATGGTGGTGGCCGACGAAGCCCAGCACGCCAAAAACCCTTTATCGGACACGGCAAAGTCGCTGCGGAGCATCCCGGCCCAAGCCCGCGTCGCCCTCACCGGCACCCCGGTCGAGAACCGCCTCACCGAGCTGTGGTCGGTCCTCGATTGGACCACCCCGGGGTTGCTCGGGCCGCTGGAACGCTTTCGGCGCACCGTTGCCGTCGCCGTCGAGCGCAACCACGACCAGGAGGCGACCGAGCGCCTGGCCAACGCCGTACGCCCGTTCCTCCTGCGGCGCAAGAAGACGGACCCCGACATCGCCCCCGACCTGCCCGAGCGCACGGTCACGGACCTGGCCGTGCCCCTCACGACCGAGCAGGTGTCGCTGTACGAGGCCGAGGTGCGCGAGGCCCTCGACGCCATCGCCACCAAGTCAGGCATCGAGCGCCAGGGCCTGGTGCTGCGGCTGATGACAGTGCTCAAACAGATTTGCAACCACCCGGCGCAGTACCTGCACCAGGCCGGGCCGGTCCCGGGCCGGTCCGGCAAGCTGGCCGCGCTGGACGAACTGCTCGAGGTGATCGTGGGTGCCGGCGACTCGGTGCTGGTGTTCAGCCAGTTCGTCGAGATGTGCTCGCTGATCGAGGCCCATCTGGCCACGCTCCAGGTACCCACCCTCTTTCTCCACGGTGGGGTGCCGGCCCGAAAACGTGAGGAAATGGTGGCCCGGTTCCAATCCGGCAGCGTGCCCGTGTTCCTCCTGTCGCTGAAGGCAGGGGGTGTGGGGCTCAACCTCACCCAGGCGACCCACGTCATCCACTACGACCGCTGGTGGAACCCGGCGGTAGAGGACCAGGCCAGCGACCGGGCGCACCGGATCGGCCAGCGCCGAGCGGTGCAGATCCACCGCCTGGTGTGCGAGGGCACCCTCGAAGACCGGGTGGCTCAGCTCCTCGAGACCAAGCGCGCCCTGGCCGAGTCCGTAGTCGGCCAGGGCGAGGCCTGGATCGGGGATCTCAGCAACTCCGAACTGGCCGCCCTGGTGAACCTGGGCCCGTCCGGAGGCGACAAGTGAGCTGGTGGCCACCCCCGTCCAAATGCCTTCCCGGTCCCGGCCCGCGTCCAGGGACCGCGGGCCAAGCCGTACAAGGTGACGAGTTCGCGTCGTTAGACCTCACCGCTGGTGCCGTCCCGCCCCTCGGGTAAGGGGCCGAACAGCGCCTCGGCTTGGTCGTCGTCGAGCACCGGAACGTCCCAGCGGCTCGACCCGGCTACCGCTTCGGCCGCCCGCCTGACCCAGTAAGAATTAAGCTCTTGGCGAGGTGTCACGACGAGCGGGTCGGGCCCACACTCGCCCACGCGGCCCAGTGCGGTCTCGAACACGACGAAGCTGGCGGTGTCTCGAAGACGGTACCGGCGGGCAGCCAGCGCCAGCCCTTCTTCGGCCCTTCGCCCGGCTATCTGCTCGATCGCACGCAGGTCGTCGTAGTCGCGCAATTGTTTGCGCTTGGTTATGGCGGAGAGTTCCATGGCAAGCAGATCCTCGAGCACCGCCGGGGCGGTCTGTGGGGTGAACGGCTCCGGGTAGGGCGGGGCGCCCGGCACGAGACGCACCTTACCGATGCCTTCGGTCGAGGTACTCAGGGGCCTGTACGCGATACTGCATGGAAGTGCCGGCATTGCACCAAGACGAGGGCCCCAATAGCGGCGGAGCGGGCCACTGGCGACCTGGCCGCCGGCTCGCTCTTGCCGCTCCGGTGGGCGCGGTAGTCCTGCTCATCGGCGCCCTTGTCGTGGCCATGACGGGCAGCAACGGGAGGGGCGCGGCACAGGGTGCTAGCGCCGTGACGGCGTTCCCAGCGTCCTCACCAGAGGCCACTGGCCGAGCAGGGTGGGCGGCCCTCGACTATGGCTTCTTGCGTCTCTACACGCCGCCGGGCTGGGCGGCCGTCAGCCTATGCACCCATGTCGCCAGCGGGGCCGAGGCCTCCGGGCAAGTCGTCACCGTCGGCGGCTCGTTGTACCAGGTGTCAACCGACGAGTTCCTTCTCCGCCCGGGCGCTTACCAGCCAAGGTCCTGCGTGCCGCCCCGCTCTGGCGGTTGGGCCGTCGTCGAGCCCCTAGCCGGCGGGCCCCCACGAGGGTGGAGGCCCTCAGCTGTCAACGGCATTGCCGTCTGGGCCCCGGTGCATGAGGTGCCCGAGCACGAGGTCGTGGCAGTGCCATCACTGCATATGGAGCTTGTCGCCGCCGGCGCCGGCCGCGACGTCCTTGCCACGCTCGGCCCGTCCTCGCTCGCCGTGCTTGTCGACGACGGCCGTGGCGCCGCGGTGCCGACGTCGTGGAAGGCGGTGCGTTTCGACGGGCTCCAGGCGAGCGTCCCCCCAAGCTGGCCGGTCGAGGTCGTGAACAGGCAGGACCCTGAGCCCGGGGTTTGCGACGGGCGGATGTTCCGCTCGCCGGCCGTCTACCTAGGTAGCGACGGGTTCTTCTCCATCTCGTGCGGACTTGTCTTCGGGCCCCAGCTGGCCCCGCCTGTCGACGGGCTTTGGGTCTTTTCCGGGCAGCCCGAGCTTGGGGACGAGTTCAGCAAAGCGCTCGGTTTTGGGGCTTTCCGGCCCGTGCTTGACTACAGCTACACCGCAACTGACCCCGAGGCCACGCTCCAGCTCGGCTACGCCGGCATGCAAGCCGTAGTGGGGCTGGGCAAGGGCCCAACGACGGCCGAGGAGGTCATCAGCTCGCTGAGGTTGACCGACCTCGCCAACTCGGCCAGCACACCCACCACTCCGCCCGGCCCGGGCACGCCGACTACTCAGGTTTGCCCTGCGGGTTGTCCTTCACCAGGGACTGCACCAGTGGGTGGCGTACCGTTCCCGACAACAACGGGATAGGAACCTCACAAACCACTGGTGCCATTTTTGGCACCCGGGCGATTGCCGTTTTGGGCGCGGAGCCGTCTGCACTGCGTTGGCGTGTTGTCAGTCCACGGCTTCCGCAGGCGCCGTCACTTCAGTTCTGCGCAAGGCGACAAGGCCCAAGGTCGGCTACCGGTAGGGGAAGTCCTTCCCCCCGCTTAGACAGCCCTCCCTAATGAAGCCGCGACCCGCGTGCCCAGAGTGCGCGCGAACCTTCCCTCCGATGAAGACCCATGGCACGTGCACATTCCTGAGGCTCGCTACGGGCGAGGCCATGGTCAGCGCCCTCCTCGCCGGTGGGGTGGCCTCTGCGCCAGCCGCGCCACGTCCGCTGGAGCGGGCTCCTCAAGCCGTGGCAGTACCGGCGTGCGCTTCGTCGCAACTAACCATCGGGGGCATCGGGGCCAGGGCGGCGACAGGTACTGGGATCGTGACGCTACGAGCCGCGAACATCTCTAAGTTCACGTGCCGCATCGAGGGCCAGCCGCACGTGTCCTTTATCGAAGCAGTTGGCTCGGCGATCCCGGTGCACGTCGGCCACGACGGTCCCGGACCTGCCTTCGCGCCACCGCAGCCTGTCGTTCTCGCTCCCGGGGCGAAAGCAGGCTTCGTGATCACCTCGCCAGACGACATGGGCCCGAAGTTCGCCTGTCGGACCGCCGCCGAGCTGAAGGTGAGCCTGCCCCGGGTCGGCGGCACCACCACCGTGATGACGGCGAACGGCCCGAGCGAGTACCTGCTCTGCGCCGTGCCCCCGGCCATCCCGCTCGTGAACATCTCGTCGCTCGTAACCGGGCACGAGGCCGACCTCTACGCGCCGGCGTCGACCGTCCGGTCGACACTGCCCAGGGCCACGGCGACAGAGGTAGCCCGCTTTGTCGCACGGGCCGCCACCGGCTTCGACGGTCCGGTGCAGCTGAGCTACACGGCCCGCACGAGCGTCGGCAGCGTACCAACCACGTTGGATGCAATTCTCTTTACTATCAAACTAGTGTCCCTGATGTCGAATCTCTAGTTATTGAATGTTGTCGTGGGCACGTTCTCTTTACTGTCCATCATTTGAAAGCTCTTCCACGCCGAGGGGCCAAGACCGCCCAGAGTTGCTTGGCGAATCGCCTTGGCTAGGCAGAGCAGAGGACCTTGATCTCGTGGGCTGCAAATGGTGGGCCGTGGGGTCATGACAGCGACGGCCTCAGTTCTCCGCATATGCCAGCCTTTCTACGGAAAGACGAGACCGGCTCAGCGGGCTCGGTCTGGCAACATCGGGACGGCGCGCTTCGCTGCCAAGGGCTCCGAGGCTCCCGACACCGGTCCCTATGCACGCCGTTGCCGACACGGTCTGTCCTTCGGCCATGCTGCGTCTGGCCGTCGGCGAGCAGCATGGCAACTCCCCTTGCGATTGCCGCCACTGCTAATCAGAGCCGGACATCGGCCAACGTTCCGCTTGGGTCCATGTGGGGCTCCCCGGAGGGTGTCTCATCCTCGTCGGGGACCAACTGTGTAGCCTGTGGGCCAGGCGCTTGAGTAGCGGTCCCAGAGGGCAGCGATTCAGCCTTCCCGTTAGGCTTGTAGAGCGCGGCGGTCCCGTCCTCGTCCGCGTCGTCGAACGGGCGCACCCAGGTGTCTAGCAGTGCAGTTCTCCTGGGTCGTGTCCTGCAATTGCAACCTCGTCCCGTCGCCTACTTCACGAGTTCCTCTGAGGCTTAGCCGGAGGTGTAAACGCGTCAGTCTTCACGCTGGTGGAGTACCGGATCATGTCCGATACCTCATACAGTCCGTCCGACGCCTTCGAGGGAAACGAATATTGCACAATGAGCTTATTATCGCTAAGGCAGGCGCTCCCCACAATGTGAAAGGTATTCGGTCCCACCGCTAAGCAGTTTAGCGACATACCCAGGTCAAACCTATGGAAGGAATAGGCATGCATTCCGGTTGGGCGGTCCGATTTCAACGGTGCGCCAACGACCGACGGCAAATAATAATATAGCGCATTGCTGAGCTCGTCAGGCAAGTCGTACTCTGGAAACGGGCCGATCAGTCCTGCCGAGCTCTCCATGCCCAGATGTTGGTACGGGCCAACACACGACCACGGTTTGGACGCGGGGTGCTCGCAGCTGTACAGACCAGGGGCAGCGTTAGACAAGTGCTCCTTAGCACCTGGAATCGCGATGAACACTTCATACTCCACATCCGGCGCCCGCGCTCTCGTAAAGTCGAACCGTGGATTCTGGGTGTACATCCTAAGGGCCGAAGTGTTCTGCGCTGCGACGACCGTGCTATGGCCAACTGTGCCTCCTGCCTTCGCGTACTCGACTAGGTAAGTGGCCGTAAATCTGGGCCTAAGGCCGCCTGCTTCTGCGCTCTGGAGAAACGTCTGAACCGCTTGACCCCCAACTGGGGTCATCGTGGCCGCCGATGCTGATGCAGAAGAGACCGGAGCTACAGGCAGAGTGACGGCCGCTGTCAGGGCTGTGAACAGCCCCCAGTGCTTTAGCGATCGCATACAGTTACGATACCTCCATCTGGGGCTGTTTCCACAGTTGTTGCCCGCTTCCCATCTCCAGCATGACGGCGATATTTCGAGCCATGACTTCTGGTGCTCGTGCTGTCGCCGCCGGCTAACACACGGTCAGGCCTGAGAGGTCGCCCG
>CAYZVQ010000041.1:0-15021 GCA_964481925.1 uncultured Acidimicrobiaceae bacterium | reverse complement strand
TACTGCCGAAGTACGCGCTCCAGGAATTGGGTCCCTGAGCGGGCGAGCTATAGGCCCCCGGCATATACTGGGTGTGGCCGCTAAAGTAGTCCCACCAGCTATTGAAGACGTTCACATTATCAGCCGATGCGACTGAGCCGTTTGACGAGGTGCCACAGGTGGTGGTCCAATTCGTGGTCCAGCCATTGTCAAGCGAGCCGGACCCTCCGTTTGGCTCGGCATCAAAGAATATGTACTTATAGCTGAACCCGTGAGAGGTTGTTCCGCTGATTGCGTCTTGTGCCTGTTCGATGCCCCATGCGGAGTCGGTAAGACCCCCATCGCGACCGGCACCGGCGCCCATGTAATATGCGATTGTCCCGGCACCCAGGTTGTGGTTTGACTGGTTGTAGGCTGCATAGCTGGCCATCTGCGGGCTATTGTCTAAGCCCACTTGGCCGCATTGGCTGTCAGGCCAATATGAGGATTCACCGATGTAGCCGCCAAAGTTGGCGGCCTTATTCTCGGGCTCCTTATAATAGCCGTTTACGAAATACCCGTTTTGGGAGGACTCAGTTATAGTCCAACCGCCGTCGCTCCCGTAGTAGTAGCCTGCCGGAGAGTCCGGGCCGTTAGCAGCTGGAGTAAATGTCGATGCAGCTGCTGCCATTGCGCTCGATGATGGGACCGTGGAGGTGAACCCCAACTCTTGAGGGATTCCACAGAGTGTCACCGACGTCGGCACGCTTACCGGTATGCCGACGCCTTCGACATAGGGTGTCGCGAAGAATGTGGCTCGTGATGGCGAGATACACTGAGATCCAGAGGGGAGAGTTTGTCCGGAGCCATCGCCAGGTACTGGAGGTGTGCTGGTTGGAGTGCCCGAGAGGCCTGCCGTCTCGTAGCCCGAAGGAGCCCGCGATCGGGCGAGGAGACGTGCTGCATGCCATCCCAGCGGAGCGAGCGATTGAGCCGAGTCCGGAGTGTACCTAAACCTAAACGACGACGAACCCGAACTGGGCCCGTGCCAGTTGGAGCAGCTTGTCGGGAACGGTGCCGTCGGTGAAGGTCCCGTGGCCAGCGCTGGCACCGGTCGGGCCGAACAGGGCGTACGAGGTTTCGGCCAACGCTGGGTGATGTGCCGCGCCATAACGGACGCCGTCGAACCCAGCCTGGAAGAACCGCGTGGCCCATGGGTGCGACACTTTTCGGTAGGGATAGCCGGCACTGGTGGTAGCCGTCACGCCAAATCCCGCCGCAGTCGGGTCGAGGCAGTTTGCAAGCTGCAGGTCGGAGCTGAGGCGGATGGTTGCCAGGCGCCGGCCAGCGACGTCTGCGGTGGACACGAGGCTCAGGCGGGCCAGCGTTTCCAGGAACGCACCGATGGGATGCTCCGCGACGTAGCAGGTGCCGTACGGTTCGGGGATATCGAACCGCTGGGACCCGTCGGAACTGAACCACCAAGGCCCGAAGCCAGCACGATGAACCCGATAGACGACGCTGCCGGCCGCGAGCGTGCACGACGGGAAGTGGCGCATGTCGAGGCCGCTACTTGGGGCGCGTACCTTACGGGTGCCGCGGGTATGGGGATTGACGTGGCCACGCACGGCCTACAGTGTGCAGCGTCGGTGACCTCGGTTGGTGGACCGCCGGACGGCGCGCTCGCTGTCAGTGGGCCAGAGCGCCAGCGGTGTGCCGGGCCGCCTCGTACACCCGGGTAGCGTCTGAACCGGCGGCTAGCCATTTAGCGGGGGCGGTGCCGTCGAGCTCCGGTTGAGGGGTCGTGAACCAGGAGACGACGCCCACGTCGCTGAGGCCCGCGGGGGCGAGCAGTTTGGCGGCCCGGGTAACCTCGGGCCGGACCCTGCTCCCGTCGAACTGGTAGGTGGGTACGACTATCTGGCCAGCTACGTCCATAGCCAGCAACGTGCCCCGCTCGATGCGCTGATGAACCGCCTGACGGCTATTGACCCCGAGGATCGTCGCGGCTTCGGCGACGCTCACGTGCCCGCCGGTCGCCGCTTGGAGAGTGGCTCGGGTGGCCGCGAGCTGGGCGAGCTCGGCACCAAAGCCGGCTGGGTCCTTGAGGCTGCTCAGAGTCGCTGCCAGACCCAGCTGGTCTGCTGCCTGGACAAAACCGGCCACGGCCGCCTCCATGGCTGGTGGTAGGGCCGGCCGAGCCTTGACGGGCGTCTTTCTCGCATCGTCCCGCCGCCTTTTGCCGGGCACCATGGTGGTGTTGGCGCCCATTAGTCTCGTCGCGTTCCCTGCGTCAGTCGACCGCGTCGCCTGACGGGCTTTGGCCCCGCTCCCCTTGGCACCGGTTCTTGGCGCGACGAAGGAGACAGCGGTCCGGTCCCGTGGAGGGTTCTTCAGCTGAACGTCGGCGGTTCCGATCCTCGTAGCCATGACCTCACACTATCAGGTGCGTCAACGACGTAAACGTATCGTCAACATTGTCAACACGGCGTTGGTGGCTGGGCAGCCTTTCTAGGGTGACATCGGGTCATGAGGGCCTGGGCTCGATTGCTGGATAATGCTTATGCATCATTGAGGACACTCTGGGGAGGGCCCAAGAGCCCGGTGGGGCGGGAGCTTGGACAGGTCGCCCCGACAAGCCGGCGGTGGGCAGCTGTAACGATACGGAAACATGACCGTAACAATTCGGACGCCGAGGAACCCGATGCAGCGCCTTTTGACCCTCTCTGAGCCCCATCGCGATCGTTGTCTCTGCGCTGTAGTGACCGTAAGAGGGGGGATAGGCAGTCTGCTCCGCCTGCGGGGCGGTGAGGCCTTGACCGCACCATTACCGATGTGTATCGTTTTACATCGACTCGCAACGGGAGCACGATCACGGGATGGGAGGTGTCATGGGCGGCAGCTTGGCGCCGGGCGTCGAGGCAGTGGCGCCACCCTCAGTGCCCGCCCTCATGGCTGAGCACATAAGCAAGCGCTTCGGTCACGTGCAGGCATTGACCAATGTCTCGCTCTCCGTTGGAGCCGGTGAGGTCTTGGCTCTGATGGGGGACAACGGGGCGGGGAAGTCCACTCTGATCAAGGTCCTCTCCGGAGCTTTGTCACCGGACGCTGGGCGGATCTTCGTGCTCGGTCAGGAGCATGTCCTTGCCACGCCCTCCCAGGCACGCTCGATCGGGATCGAGACCGTCTACCAAGACCTTGCCCTGGCCGATGACCTGTCCGCCTGTTCCAACCTCTTCCTTGGGCGTGAGCTCCGCCGTCCTGGCTTGCTCGGCAAGTTGGGCTTCTACGACGAGGCGCGCATGAGGGCCGAATCGGTCCGCCAGATCGCCGAGCTGGGCGCTCGCATCCCCGACGTCAGGGCCCGGGTGAAGATGCTCTCCGGGGGCCAGCGCCAGTCCGTGGCCATCGCCCGTTCGGCTATCTGGGCGTCAGAGGTACTGATCATGGACGAGCCGACGGCGGCGTTGGGCATCGTCCAGACGGCGCAGGTGGTCGAGCTCATCAAACGGACCCGGGACCGGGGAGTGGCCGTGATTGTGATTAGCCACAGCATGGCCTTTTCTCTCGCCGTGTCCGACCGCATCGAAGTCCTTCGTCTGGGTGAGAACGAGGGGAGCTTCGTAACCAGGGACACCACCGACAACGAAGTTGTAGCCGCAATAACGGGCTCCCAATGGCGGGAGGCCAGGTCGTGACGACAACCCGCACCGGCGGAGCCCTGGTGCACGAGCCCCCCGCCGCCCCGACGCCGGGCCGGGAGCCGGGTACCCGGGCCAAGGTGCTGCGCCAGCTCACCCGCAACTGGGTGCTTTTGGTGCTGGTGGCCCTGATCGTGACCTTTTGGTCCATATCGGGCTCGGAGTTCTTCTCGGTACCCGATTTCCGTGACATCCTCTACAACGCCTCTGAGTCGGGCGTGCTCGCCGCGGGCATGACCTTGGTCATAATCGGTGGCCAGATAGACCTTTCCGTGGGCAGCGTACTTGTCTTCAGCTCCGTCATCGCGGCCAAGGTCATCGTGGCCATAGAAGGTACCGGCACTACTTTCCACCATCCTGACGTCGCCCTGACCGTTGGCCTGCTCACCGCGGTTGTCGTCGGCACCGCCTGGGGCGCTCTGAACGGCGTGCTCGTGGTGGCCTTGAAAATACCGTCGTTCATAGTGACCCTGGGGACGCTCGGGATGGCCATCGGCTTGTCGGACGTGATCACCAGCGGCGCCGACATCGCCGGCCTGTCTCCGACCCTGCAGACGGCCATCGGCGCCCGCCAGGTGCTGGGCGTGCCTCTGCTGGTCATTATCACCGCTGCCATCATGGTGGTGGCCGGGATCGTCCTGGCCCGGACCTGTTTCGGGCGCTACACCTATGCCATCGGGTCCAATGCCGAGGCTGCCCGCCGAGCAGGGATCAAGGTCGGCCGCCACGTAGTGGTCCTGTTTACCATTATGGGCCTTCTGGCCGGGGTGGCCGGCGCCATGGACATCGCTCGTTTCACGACCACCAGTGTCATCGCCCACGGTGCCGACAACCTCATAGCCATCGCCGCGGTCGTCATCGGTGGGGCCAGCCTCTTCGGCGGAAGTGGGACCATGTTCCGCACCGCGATCGGTGTACTGATCCCGGCGGTGCTCACTACAGGCCTGATTATCGCAAACGTCCAATCTTTTTGGCAGGAGGTGATAATCGGGGCCATCTTGATCTGTGCCGTTGCCATCGACAACGTCAAAAGATCAAGTGAAACAAAGGCAGGTTGAAGCACCGCTCTCGCCCGTCCCAGGTCTGCACAACAAACTAAGAGGAGGACATAAGTTGAAGCAACTCGCCAAGATAGCCGCCTGTGGCAGTGCCGTCAGCATGCTCAGCATCATGGGAGCATCGCTGAGCACAGGCACAGCCTCAGCCATAGCGTTGCACCCGGAGGGCTACTTACAGGCCGCTGCCGCCGCACCGCCGATCGTCTTGCCCCAGCCCGCTGCCGGCTCACATTACACGATCGCCTACATACCTGGTTGCACGTGCGACCCGTACTTCGCCACCGAGACCGCAGGCTTCCTGGCGGCGGCCAAGCAAGTGGGGATATCGACCATCGTCCAGGGGCCAGCCGATTTCAACCCGACCCAGCAGACAACGGTGCTCGAGGCGGTGGTCCAGAAGCACCCGAGCGCCATCGTTATAAACCCGACCAACCTCACGGCCATGGTCGCTCCCATCAATGCTGCCATCGCCGCGGGTATACCCGTTATGACTACGGGCAACTTTGTCGACACCACCAAGATATTCACGGCTGTAGCCGCCGACTCCTATGTCGGTGGCGAAGTGGCCGCCAAGGCTCTTGAGAAGTGGATCCCTAACGGGGGCCAGGTTGTGTACATGGATATCAACCCTGGTGTGACCTCCCTGTCCGAGCACGAGCAAGGCTTCGACAAGATCATGCGTGCCAACAAGAAGTTCACCATCCTGCCGACGCTCTACGCGAACGAGAACTCGGCCACCCAGGCAGCCGACATAATCGAGGGAGAGATCACGGCTCATCCTAAGCTGGCCGGGGTGTTTGCCTCGAACGTCATCACCGCAGAAGGTGTGGCCAACGGGATCGTCGGGATGAGCGAGGCCGGCAAGATCAAGGTCGTCGGGTACGACGCCAGCACCCAAGAAGTAGCCGCCTTGCAGAACCATTCCCTAACTGGGCTTATTTCCCAGTCCCCCTATACGCTTGGGTACATGGACATCGCTAACAGCATCAAATACCTTAACGGCAACCACAATCTCCCCAAGATGCAATTGCTCCAGCCGATCCTGATCGACCTCGCCAACCTGAACCAGCCCAACATCCAGAAGGCCATTTACCACGCTACTCCTTACTAGTCGGTCCCTCCCACCCGAGCGCCCCGCTGACGCGCGGGGCGCTCGGCGCCCGTCACAGGAGCAGGGGGGTTTAGGGAACTTAGGGCATAGCGCGTGCTCTCCGATGTTGTGGTCAACGAAGTGCGGGGCCTTGGGACCGAGTGTGCCGGGTAATTGGAGAGAACAGCCGTAGGGGGACAGTGGCACTGGGGCCCGGCACCGTTATGGGCGGCGGTCGGCCCTGGCGGTCCCGACGGGAGCACAAACGAGAGGGGTGTGAGCCGAGTGGGTGATAGGCCGGGGACGGTGCTCGAGGTGGCACCGGACGTGTTTTGTGTCCGGGACACGTGCAACGTTTACCTGCTGCGCAAGGGGGCCAGCGCCGTCACGGTCGATTTCGGGTCGGGCGCCGTGCTCGACCACCTCGACGATCTGGGAGTGACGGAGCTCACCGATGTCCTGATGACCCACCACCATAGAGACCAAGGCCAGGGCTTGGCCCGGGCGACCAGTGCGGGGGCACGCATCTGGGTACCGCCAGTGGAGCGCGACCTCTTTGCTGCCGTTGACCAACATTGGCAAGCTCGCCCTTTGGACAACGACTATGACCTCGGCCAGGACCGCTTCAGCTTGCTGGATCCCGTCGAGGTGGCTGGAGACGTACAGGAGTACAAAAAACGGGCTTACGGGCCCTGGGAGGTACTTACTGTCCCCACGCCCGGGCACACGGTCGGCTCGGTGAGCTACCTCATCGAAGTCGACGGGCGTCTCCTGGCCTTTGTCGGTGACCTCCTTTATGGTCAGGGCAAGGTGTGGTCCCTGGCCAGTATGCAGTGGACCTACATCGGCCTTGAGGGTGCCGGCATGACCATCGCGTCGCTGCGCAGCATCGGGGCCCTGGAGCCGCAGCTGCTCCTTCCCGCCCACGGTGGTCCTGTCCCCGAACCCGCCTCAGCCATTGAGAGCGTGGCCGGACGGTTGCAGGAGTTGCTCGACCATCGGCCCCTTTCCCAAGCTGCGCATATCGAGGCCCGAGAACTTGGCGCTCACCTGGGTCGGCCGTACGAGAGAGTCTCCGAGCACCTGCTCATGAACCGGACCAGCCGGGCCATTTCCTACGCCTTGTTGTCCAAGGACGGCGCCGCCCTCATTCTCGACTACGGCTACGACGTTTGCGCCGGGATTGCCTCCAGTCCCTATCGGTCGGCTCGCCGGCCTTGGCTCGCTTCGCTACCAACGCTGCACCGCGACTTCGGCGTTGACCGCATCGAAGTGGTGATGCCGACCCACTATCACGACGACCACGTGGCTGGGTTCAACCTGTTGCGCGATGTCGAAGGCGCAGAGGTGTGGGCGGGGGCCAATGTGGCCGAGGTACTGGTGTCGCCGACCCGGTTCGACCTGCCGTGCCTGTGGTACGACGCTATCCCCGTGGACCGGGTCATACCACTGGGCCGGCCGGTCCGCTGGCGGGAGTACGAGCTCACCCTGTACGAGCTGGGGGGCCATACGCTCTATGCCGTCGCCATCAGCTTCGAAGTCGATGGGCGAAAAGTAGTGGCGACCGGGGACCAACAAGATGGGGCCTGGGTGCCGGGGGAGCGCCAGGAATACCTCAACTACCAGTATAGGAACGGTTTCCGGGTGGACGATTTTGTGGCCAGTGCCAACCTGTACCGGCGGCTGGGCCCCGACGTGATCATCAGCGGCCACTGGTCGCCCCGCACGGTAACCCCCGCCTACCTGGACCACCTGCTCGAAGAGGGTGAGCACGTGGCCCGCCTGCACCGGGAGCTTCTGCCCCTAGAGGAGTTCGACTTCGGTTCCGGCGGCTTCGGGGCGAAGATCGAGCCTTACCGGTCGGCGGTGAACAGGGGCGGTACGGTGACCCTTATCGCTACATTGCAGAACCCGTTCCCGAGGAGCGCCGAAGTGGTCGGAGCCGCCGTTGCTCCCGCCGGCTGGCGCTGCGACCCCCCGAGCCAGGCCATCGTGGTCGGGCCTCACCGCAGTGCCCGGTTCGAGTTCACTGTTCACACAAATGCGATCGCCGCTCGCCGGGCGCGCGTCGCCGTCGACCTTACCGTGGACGGCGTGCGCTTCGGCCAACAAGCGGAAGCCCTCATCGATGTCACCTAGGTCGGCTGGCGCCGTGAGGCAGGCCTCGTGAAGAGCCCCAACATCCGCCAGGTCGCTGCCCTGGCCGGGGTCTCGGTGTCGACGGTGTCGGCTTGCCTCAACCGCCCCGGCCGGGTAGCTGAGGCCACCCTATTGCGCGTCCAGGCCGCCATGGACCAGCTCGGGTTCGTCCGGAACGAATCGGCGCGCCAACTGCGCGCCGGTGGGGGGCGCTGCGTCGGGCTCATAGTCCCCGACATGGGCAACCCGTTCTTCACCGACGTGGCCAGGGGGGCAGAGGTAGTACTTAGTTCCGTCGGCCTGGACCTGACGGTGTGCAACAGCGATGGGAGCACTGAGCGGGAGTCTCGCTATCTCGACTTGTTCATCGAACAGCGCACTTGCGGGATCCTGATCTCGCCTCTGCACATCCAGCTCCGCCAGGTGGAAGACGCCCGCCGCCACGGGATCCCAGTGGTCCTGCTAGACCGGCACGTTCCGGCGGGCACGGAAGAGCCGTTCACCGGGTGCCTGGTCTCGGTCGACGACCGACTGGGGGGCGAGCTGGCTACGGAGCATCTTTTGGAGCGCGGTCACCGCCGCATCGCTTTTGTCGGCGGAGGGGGCAAAGTCCACCAGGTTTCAGAAAGGCATGTGGGCGCGCAGCTTGCGATGGAGCGGGTCGGTCACGGCGGCGACAAGCTGGTTTACCTGGAGACGACCGGGCACGGGGTTGCCGACGGGAGAGCCGCTGGGCAACGCCTGGCCGGAATGTCGTCGCGGCGACGACCGACCGCCGCGTTCTGTGCTAACGACCTGGTTGCCTTCGGTCTGCTCCAGGAGCTCATACACCAGGGGATAAGTGTCCCCGACGAGGTGGCCGTAGTTGGTTATGACGACATCGAGTTCGCCGCCGCGGCCGCCGTGCCCTTGTCGTCGGTCCGCCAACCACGCGAACGGCTAGGGGCTTCGGCGGCGGAACTGCTGCTGGAGGAGAAGGGTGCTCAAGACGACCACCTTCACCATCAGCAAATCTTCGAACCAGAGCTCATAGTGCGGGACTCAAGCAACTTCAAGCTCGTCGGCGGCGCCTAGTGCCGACGACGGGAGACGATAAATCACCAATGTCCTACAGGGTTGCCCTTGGGCAGATCCTTGTCGAAGGCGGCCGTCCCGGGCCCAACCTCGATCGCGCCGTTGCTGGCGTTGCTGCCGCCGCCGAGAGGGGGTGCCGTGTTGTTGTCCTGCCCGAGTGCCTCGACCTGGGCTGGGCGCACCCATCGGCGTTAGACGCTGCTCAACCCGTACCGGGCCCGCACTCCGACCGTCTGGCTCAAGCGGCCCGCGAGCACGGGATATACGTAGCCGCTGGTTTGGTTGAGGCCGCTGGCCCTCACCGCTATAACGCCGCCGTACTGTTGTCGCCGCAGGGCGACATCCTCCTTCATCATCGCAAGATCAATGAGCTCGATTTTGCACTGGACATCTATGACGTCGGTGACCGCTTGGCCGTGGTGGACTGCGCACTGGGACGTGTTGGGCTAACGATCTGTGCCGACAACCTTCCGGGATCGCTGGAGCTGGCGGGCTCATTGTGCCGGATGGGCGCGCAGGTGATCTTGTCGCCCAGCGCGTGGGCTGTCGATGCCGACCACGACGAAGCGGCTCACCCTTACGGCTCTGAGTGGCTGGAGAGCTACGGTGAGCTCGCCTACCTGTACAACGTCACCGTGGTCGGCGTGTCCAACGTGGGGGTCATGACGGCGGGCGCTTGGGCCGGCAAGATCTGCATCGGCCGTTCCTTGTGCGTGGGCCCCACCGGTGTCCTGGCTCGAGCGCCTTACGGCGTCTCCGCCCAGGGCACCACTGTGATTGAGATCGAGCCTCAGCAGCCCCTGGTCAGGGGCACCGCTTTGTCGGATGTCGTGGCGTCCCGGAGGCGAAGCAACGACGCCAGACCGACCTGAAGGCGCTTACAGGAACTCCGCTGGGGCGGCCGGCGCTACCTCGGGCTCATCGACGGAGGACCGGCCCGGCTCCGGTCGCAACCAACGTACGCCTCCAAACGGGCCGCGTCGGTACCTACCCCTTCGGCGCGTTCGACCGCCGCCCTGAGCCGGCGGACCATCGACGGCCCGAGCTCGAGGAGCCCACCGCTGCCGGCCGAAGCCCACCTTGCCAGCACGTAGTGGACGACCGCACCCTGGGGGATCTTCATGGCGGCGGCAAGCCGGCCGATAGTCGTCATCGGGTCGACGTGGGAGTAGAGGGCGACGTCGGCCTTGAAGTTGGCGTCAGGATCATCGGCGTCCCAGGGGCCGTCCCAGCCGCCGAGCTCGACGGTCCGAGTTTCAGCTGTCATCCCCGCGAGGCTAACGGCGCCCTGCCAGTGCTCGTCCCGGGGTGCTCTAGTGTCCGGACAAGTCAGCCGTGGAGCACCGAGAGCGACGTCGCTAAACACCCGCCGGTGGGCATCGTCGGCGACATGTCCACAACGTAGAAAGGTGCTCCCACCTGGGCTTTCATTGGCTCAGGTCAAGAGAATATGCATTATGGTAAGTAGCTGAGGGCGGGACCCAGCATAACGAACGTGCTTGTGTGACCCCGCACGAAACTGTCAGCGCGAATCGCTCACGAAGTTGTCAGTAGGGCTCAGCTGCCTGTAGGCCAGTCGGGGGCGGACGGCAAACGTGCCGCGACCCTCCGGCCATCGTCGGCCCCAGAAGGGGAAGCCGACATGAACGGTGACACCACGCCGCAGCGCCGAAGGCAACACCAGGGGCGGGAGATCCGGGAGAGCGCTGTGGCAGGTCTTCTTAGCCTGCGCCGGCGTGGCCTGCTCACGGGCGCCCATGTAGAGGGAGTGGCGACGGGGCTCGGGGTAACGGGCCGCAGCGTGTGGCGATGGCTGTCGAGCGCCGACAAGGAAGGGCGACTTGCCCGCAAGCCGCGACCGCACTTTGAGCTGAACGACGCAGATTTCTCCGACCTCGCCTACCACTTCGGCAACGTTGCCGCCCTGCATCGGGAGCGCCTGCAAACCGGGGCGGAGGGGCCGAGCCTGGCCACCTTGCGCCGGGCGGTCGCTCGGAAGTTGTCGCCCGGTCAGCGGGCTGGTCTGTCGAAGGGCGAACGCGCCCGGCGTGACCACGACGCCTACCTCACACGGAAAGCGGGGTTCCGCAACGAGTGCTGGGAGGCCGACCACACCGAGCTGGCTCTCCGGGCGCAGCTCCCGGACGGTTCGCTGGTCCGTCCCTGGCTGACCATGTTCGTGGACCGTTCCACGCGCGCCATCCCCGGATGGGCCATGGCCGTCACCGCCTCCCAGGCCAGCGTGCTGGAGGCGCTGCGCTCGGCCATCTTGCTGGACAAGACCGGCGAGCCTTTCGGAGGAGTGCCACTGCGCCTGCGTTACGACCGGGGAAAGGAGTTCCTGGCCGAGGCGGTGGTGGCGGCCGCCGCATCCCTCGGCATCGACGCCCGGCCCGTCCGTGCCTACTCGCCCCACCTGAAGGGAGTCGTGGAGCGGGCCAACGAAACCATCGAGGTCCTGTTCCTGGCCGAGCTGCCTGGCTTTGCCCATGGGCCGAAGGACCGTCGGGGCCACCTCGTCGAAGACGACCTCCCCCCGCTGCCGTTCGAGACCGTCGTCAGCTTCTTCGCGGAGTTCGTCGGGCGCTACCACCGGCGGCCCCACGAAGGCCTCGACGGCGCCTCACCCCTGGAGCGGTGGTGCGCCGACTCCACCCCCCTCGAAGTCCTTGCGCCCGAGCGCCTCCGCCACCTCCTGCTGGCCCGAGCCGAACGAACCGTCACCAAGCGGGGAATCAGCCTTGAGGGACGGACCTACAACTGCGCTGAACTGTGCGGGTACGTGGGCGAAACAGTGGAGGTCCGCTACCTGCCCCGTCACCACCGCTCCATCGAGGTCTTCCGCCACGGCGCCCACCTCGGCACCGCCCAGGCCGCCGACGAGCTCGACCCGCTTGAAGCCAAGCGCTTGCTGCGGCGGCGGGCGGAAGAGGCCAGATGGCTGGCGGACCGCCAGCGCTCCGCAGCTCGGAGACGACGGAAGGCCTATGCCCTACTAACCGGCGAGGGAATAGTGCGCTCAGCTGCTGGGGAAACGGAGCAAGGGACCGCGGTCGAGCGACGCCGGTTGGGCGACGATGCCCTCAGCGCACTGGCCAACCGGAGCCTGGTCGACCACGGCGCCATCCCCGCGCACATGGTGCGCCCCGAGCCCAAAGGACGGGCGCGATGAACGCCCACTACCTCGGCTTGGAAGGAGCAGCGGTGGTGGGCACCGAGCAGCTCTTGGACGCCTGTGACCTGGTGAGGGTGGTGGCCGAGGCGCGAGGTATGGGAGCCATCTACGGCCCGGCCGGCACGGGCAAGACCTTCGCGGTTGGCGAGGCCGTCCGGGCCATGGCGAGCGAGGACCACCTCCACACCGACTTCCGGTGCAGGCCGACGGTCCACTACCTACGGTCGGTCCTCTACGAGTGCTTGGGCCTCGGCCAGCTCGTAGTCGGGGCTTTCTGCTCGATCGTGCTGACCCGGGCGTAGCCAAGGAGGTCTCCCACCTTCTCATTGTCTCAAAAACGGCGGCTGAGGGCTGGATGGGACGTTGATTTTGGACACGACTTTTGGAACCCCCGCCAGGGGCAGCCCCGGCTAAGAGCCTCAGCGTGTCAATAACGGTCGTTTTCGCGCCAACGTCGAAACCGTTGCGTGAGCTGTGCCCTCCCTATGCCCCGCGGCTCAACCCCCTAGAGCCTTGCGTACCTCTGCAAGGCGCGCTCAGTCCGAAGCACGACGTTGCGGGTCGCCGACGGCGCGCCCGGAGGCGAGCTCCAAGTGGACTTCGGCAAGGTGGGCTTGGTACCAGACCCCGCCTCGGCCGCAAGAAAGTCTGCTGGGCGCTCATCTTCACGGCCTGCACTCCCGGTACTGCTTTGTCTGGCTCAGCTTCCGCCAGACCGCGGAGTCCGTGATCGCCGGTTTCGAAGCGCCGTGGGCGTTCTTCGGCCGCTACATAGGTGATCCACCACCCAGGGCCAAGCGTGGCCCAAGGGCTGAGCGACCGCAGAGGAGGTCGTGTGGCCTGGGTTCCCGTGCTCACGCGTTGCGCCGAAGAAGGTGCGCTCTCGCTCAGCCTGGGGCACCCGCTCCTTGACGACTACCTAGCGTTCGTCGGCGTGGTGTCTGCCCGAGCACGCCAATTCTCGTTGGGACCCTCCTTAACCTCTGATAGGTTGCTCCGCGCGACGCCAAGTGCGTTCGACGGGAAGTAATCACCGCATCCTTGGGGAGGATACTAATAATGATACGTCGTGTCCGGTTCCTATTCTCTTGCGCCACATTAAGCTCGGCATCCTGACCGTCTCGGGAACTGCATATGCCGACAACGCGCCTTCACAAACGCCAACTGCGACACCATTGACATCTCCTCTGACCTGCGCCAACGCAACGAAAGTGGGGATTCAGTTTTGCTTCCAGATCACCGGCACTGGCGATTACGTCAAGACATTTTCAGGAACGGTCTATAATTACGAATCATATGCCCAATCCTGCAACATCTACGTAGGCGGCCCGGCTGACCTCTGGGGTCCGAAGCTTGCAACGGTCCAATCGTTTACGACTATCAACTGGGGCATTACGGTCAACAAGACGGTAGTTGCGGGTGAGTACTACGCCGAATGTACTGGAATAGGTTTCACCGCAGTAGTTTACCAAGACGTGCACCCATAAGCGTCCCTCGGGTCGGGGCGGCCCGTCGCGGCCGCCCCGGAGTGTTCTTTGGGAGGTGTTTCGCCCGGAGGGGCCCAACCGTCAAGCGAGATTACCTGGACACAGGTTCTGACCGACTCATTACCGACCAGGTAAGCCGGGCCGCGTCAGTGCCTTCGGCGTCGCTCCCGGGAATGCAGTAGGCTCGGTTCCGTGCTCATTCTCTTTTAAGACGCACAGGAGGACTGGATGGTTGTGCCTGCTATTCCGAAGCGCTGTGTAGGTGGGCTCTTGGCTGTCCATGAGGTCGTGGGACGATCTGCCGACGCCGCTGTTGTGTTAGAGCGTGTCGTGGCGTTCCCAGAGGGCTTCTTCATGGAAGTCAGCGCGTGGCGTCGGGAAGGAGATGGGACCATAGACCTGTTGGCGCCCGAAGTTAGGAAACACGCACCGACGACGCCCGTCAGCGTTGACATAATCGTTGACATTACTCCGACGCGGCGGGTCCACAGCCGATTGCTCGGGCCGGCGCCCGCTGACGAGCTGGTTCCGTATGGAATGGCCCCACAGGGCGGGTATTTCACGTCCGGTGAGGCGCACCAGATATTCTGGATTTGGCCGCTTCCGATAAGCGGGCCCGTCATCGTTCGGGTTGATTGGCCCGGCGAGACCTTGAGCCCCGGGCACCTGCAGATAGAAGGGAATCTTCTCCGTGCAGGGGCCGACCAGGCGCGTCAGATCTGGCGTAACCTGGACGGTTAGCAATGTCCCATCTTCTGCTCTTACCTGCTTCGTCCCGAACTCTTCGTCCCGAAGAAGTCGTCCCATCCGTCCCGGCCGGTAATCGGGCAGAACTCGTGAACGGCCCGATGTGGTCGCCCGAACTGCGCAGGCCCCATACCTACGCCCGCCCAAGCCCTTGGCCATGCCCTACTGACAACCTCGTGAGCGATCCGCGCTGACAACTTCGTGCGGGGTCACACAGTTCATTCCCGTTAAACGGGAACGAATAACGGCCGTATTACGCGCGATGCGTCTACGAATCGCTCGAGGACGGCGTGCGGACCAGCAACTTGCGCTACCGGGAGATGTTCTTCAACCCGACCTTGCACACTCGGCGTGGAGTACCGATCTCTGTCGTGCTCGAGGGCATGGCGGCCGGCATCGCCGCGGCGAAGTCCGACCTCGGCGTGGACTGCCGCCTCATCGCCGACGTGTTCCGCTCGGACCCCCCGGCGGAGGCGCTGGCCATGGTCAGTGACCTGATCAACGAGCGCAACGACGCCCTCATCGGCCTGGGGATGGACGGCGAGGAGGCACCGGACCCGCCCGAGAAGTTCGCCGACGCGTTCGCCCTCGC
>CAYZVQ010000040.1:0-22355 GCA_964481925.1 uncultured Acidimicrobiaceae bacterium | reverse complement strand
GTCCTGGCGGGCCCAACCCGGGCAGGAAGCCAGACGGTCGGCCACCGAGAGCGGATAGGGGTAACCGGGGAAACCGGCGTCGTTGGCCAGGGCTGACAGCTGCCCTAGCAGGCCGGCGGCGTCGGCGCCGGCGGGCAGGTCGATGCGGAAGGCGAAGCGGGCGTCGGGGTCGAGCCGGGCCACGACGACGAGCAGGCCGGGACCGATCTCCAGGCGGCGCAGGGCAACCGGTGCCCACCAGCAGGAGCGGTCCCCGAAAAGGCCGGCAGCTTCCAGCTCCAGCTGGCCCACCAGCGGGGCTCCGCCCCGGGCCAGGGAGCTGTGCTTGGTCACACCGATCAACGCCACCCGGGCCGCCGTCGAGCGGTCCAATAGCTCCTCCAGCCAGTGGGCCGGGATCCGCCAATCGGGCTGGAGGTCGCCGTCCACCAGGACCATGCCCCCGGGGCCGGTCTCGTTCACACATCGCGAAATGAGGCGCCACTCGGACCAGTCCCGCAGGAGGTTGATATCAACGGGTGCCTCGGGGGCGACGGGCGCCCCCAACGCGGCCAAGGAACGCCGGCCCTCGCTGCCCCCGCCGCTGCCTCGGAGCAGGTGCACCTCCAGTTGTTCCTGCTCCTCCAGGCTGCACCGGCCGTCCTGCCAGCGGGCGCGGGCGGCCCTGGTGGCGGCCACCTGCAAGCAGCGGGCATCGGCCACCAGAGCCTGGCCACCGTCCACGGCGAAGCAGTCGGGAGGAGCCGAGAGCCGGGCCAGCGGTCGGATCTCAACGGTGGGAAGAAAGTCCAGGTCGCTGCCTTCGGGGTCGGAAAGTTCACCGCCGCCACCGCTCAGTAACTGGGCCAGTCGTTGGGCAGTTTCGGCGATCGTGGGCACGCCCGCATGTTACGAGGTGAGCAAGGGCGTGCTTTTCCGGCCGGGCCGGGCACAATAGTCATATGCCCAGGGCCATCTGGAGCGGTTCGATCAGTTTCGGGCTCGTCAATGTCCCCGTGAAACTGGTGACCGCCACTTCCCCCAAAGACATCCGGTTCCACCAGTTGCACGCCTCGGACGGTGGCCGGATCAACCAAAAGAGGGTCTGCTCGCTGGACGGCGAGGAGGTCGACTACTCCGAGATCGTGAAGGGTTACGAAATCCACCGGGGCCAGTACGTGATCGTCGAGCCCGAGGAGCTCGAGGGTTTGGCGCCCGAATCGAGCCGCAGCATCGACATCGAGGAGTTCGTCGACCTGGCCGAGATCGACCCCCTCTACTTCGAGCACAGCTACTACCTGTTGCCCGATGGGCCGGCGGCCCGCTCTTACGCCTTGCTGGCGGAGGCGATGACCGGGACCGGGAAGGTCGGTATCGGCCGTTTCGTGCTGCGCACCAAGCAGTACCTGGCCGCGCTGCGCCCACGGGAGGGCGCCCTCGTCCTGTCCACCATGCTCTTCGCCGACGAGGTGGTCGAGTCGACCGAGCTCGAGGTGGCGACGACGAAGGACACCAGGCCCTCCGAGCGGGAGCTGACCATGGCCCGCCAACTCGTCAGCTCGCTGTCGGCCGAGTGGGACCCGACCAAGTACAAGGACGATTACCGGGAAAGAGTCATGGAGCTCATCGAGGCCAAAGCCGAGGGCAACGAGATCGCCACGCCCGAAGAGCCCGAGCGCCCCGCGCCGGTACTCGACCTGATGGCGGCCCTCGAGGCCAGCCTCGCCCGGGCCCAGCACGACCATCCCTCCTCGCGGAGCGGGGCTTCCTCGCACAACGAGGCACACGGGCGGCCACGTAAGCGGGCTTCGGCGTGAGCAGTCCGGGGTTGGCGCCCCGGGTGGGCGGTGCCGGCCCCCGGGCCGGCCGGACAGCTGGTGCAACCTCGGTGGAGATCGAGGGGAAGGCGCTCAACCTGTCCAACCTGGACAAGGTGCTGTGGCCGGCCACGGGCACGACCAAGGGCGACATGGTCAACTACTACGCCCAGATCGCGCCCGTTATGGTCCCGCACCTGGTCGGCCGGGCGGTGACGCTCAAGCGTTTCCCGGACGGGGTGGAGAAGGGCTCGTTCTACGAGAAGAACTGCCCATCTCACAAGCCGCCGTGGGTCGGGACGGTGAAGATGGGCGATGTCAACTACTGCCTGGTCGAGGAGGCCGCGGCTGTGGTCTGGCTGGCCAACCTGGCGGCGATCGAGCTCCACCCGACCCTGGCGGCCAAGCCCGACCTCGGCTCACCAACCTCGGTCGTCTTCGACCTCGACCCGGGTGCTCCGGCGGACGTCCTCACGTGCGCCCGGGTGGCCCTGCTGGTGCGAGACGTGCTCGAGCGATTGCACCTCGAAGCCTGGGCCAAGACCTCGGGGAGCAAAGGGCTCCAGCTGTACGTGCCGCTCAACAACGGGGCGACGTACGAGCGTTCCACCCCCTTTGCCAAGGCGGTCGCCCAGTTGTTGGAGAAGCGCCATCCCGACCTCGTGCTTTCCTACCAACTGCGGGCCGCCCGGGCCGGGAAGGTGCTGATCGACTGGAGCCAGAACGCGGCTTCGAAAACAACCGTATCGGTTTACTCCCTGCGGGCCCGCCCCGAGCCCACGGTCTCGACGCCGATGACCTGGGACGAGGTCGAGGACGCGCTCGCGGGCGGGGACCCGGCCCGCTTCTCGTTCCAGTGGCCCGAGGTGCTCGACCGTGCCCGGGACGAAGGCGACATCATGGCCGATGTCCTTACCCGCCAACAGGAACTTCCCGAGCTGCGCCCTTGACGGTGGGTATGGAGCCGGGCCGGTAACTAAGCCAGCCCTGTAACCAAGCGGGCTCTGTAATCAGGCCGGTCCCGTCCGGTCCCGGCTCGTGGCGTAGGCGACGACGGCGTCGGACAGCGGTGGCCAGGACGCCTTAGCCCATGCCCCGAAGTTTTCCCCGCTGAGGCCGGCCAGGGCCACACCGGCTTCGGGGTCGACCCAGAGCAACGAACCTGACTGGCCGAAATGGCCGAACGTCGAGGGCGAGTTGCGGGCGCCTGTCCAATGCGGGGACTTGTGGCCGCGGATCTCGGGGCCTAGGCCCCAGTCGCAGGGGTCCTGGCGGCCGAAGCCGGGGAGCACGCCGGACAGGCCGGGCCAGGCGACGCTGGTGGCGACCTGCCAGGTCGTGGCGCTGATCAAGGTGGGCGAAAGAAGCTCTCCGGCCAGCGCCAGCAGGTCGACAAGTGGCCCGCTGGCCCCGTGGGCCGGCGACCCCTCGAAGAGGGTCCCGTTCATGCCCAACGGGCTGAGCACCCCGACCTGCAGGTAATCGCCGAAGTGCATACCGGACCGGGCCTCCAGGTGCTCGGCCGCCCGCTCTAGGCCGGAGTTGGAATAGATGCGCCGGCGGCCGGGCGGCGCCACCGGCTGCCCCCCCTCGAAAGGCAGGCCAGAGGCGTGGGCCAGCAGGTGGCGCAAGGTCGAGCCGGGGGGCCCGACGGCGTCGTCCAGGTCTACCGTCCCCTCTTCCCAGGCCACCAGGCAGGACAGGGCGACGAGCAGCTTGGTGACCGAAGCCCACGGGAAGGACCGCTCGGTTTGCCCAGCCGTCGCTTCGACGCCGTTCCTGGACACCACGCCGGCCGCCCCCGCCCCCGGCCAGGCAGCCACGGCACCGGCCAGAGCGCCGGCCAGATCTTCAGGCACCGGGGCCGTCCTTCGCAGCTTCGGGTGCTCCGGCCACGTAGCGCTCGATGAGCCGAGCTGTAGCGGCCAGGTTGTCACGGATCCCTCCGGAGATGGCCCGCTCGGCCAGGGGGCCGAGCAGGGGGAGGTGGACGCGCAGGTCGCCCTCGAAATGTTGGGTGCTGCGCCCGTTACCTTCGTCACGCAACTCGTACCAGCCCTTGAAGCTGAACAGGCCCGAGTAGTTGTCCGGGACCATCTCGACCTGCGTACGCCTGGACGTCAGGTCCACATCGGTCACCTGGGCCCAGGTCAGCTTGGCTGGGTCGAGCAGTCTGCGGGCCGGCCCGTTGAGGGTGCCGGCGAACCGGTAGCCGAGCACGACCCGGGCGTGCCCGGGCGACGGGCTGGAGCAGGAGCGCACTTCTGGCGCCGAGATCCCCGGCAGCTCTCCGAGGGTGGCATAGAAGTCGGGATCGAGGAACGCGGCCTGGGCCGCCTCTGCGCTGGCCGCAATGGGCTGGTCGAAGCTGGTCCTCAAGACAGCCCCAGCAGCGTCGGGGCCCGCCCTACTAGTAGGTGTCCGTCGTGTCGCACGAGAGTGGGACTTCCAGCGCCGTCAGATCTTCTTCCATGATGGCGAAGTAGGTGCGAGGGGCGGTACTGTCCGGCGCGGGCACAACCTCCATGGGGTCCAAGCTTTTCACGCCCACGCCCGCCAACCGTGCGACCTTGTCCAGGGCCCCGGTGGGGGTACCCGCCTCGCTGAAAACATCGGGGAGCGAGTCCTGTTTCACCAGCGCGGCCGCCCTTTGCGGGCCCATGCTGGCCACGTCGACGTCGGTGAGGCCGAAGCTGGTGGCGAAGCGCTTGAAGGCGCCGTCGGCGGTGACGAACACCTGACGGGTACAGTCCGAAAAGGTGCTCTCCAGGTCCGATTCGATGGAGCCGACCACGGACTGAAAGTCCTGCGAGGCGTCATCGAACTGTCGTTTGGCGCCCACGTCGGCGGTGGTCAATGCGGCGGCGACGAGAGCGGCGGCCTTGCTCATCAGCGCCGGGTCGAGCCAGAACTCGTACGGCTCTGCTGTCGACGACACCGCGGGGAGCAGGGAGAGGTGCCGGTGAGCCGAGCGCGCCGCCGTCTCGACGCTGGGTTGGTAACCGTCGCCGACATCGACCACGAGCGGGGCGGCGCGGACCAGTGCAAGCTGGTCAGGGCGCAGGGAGATGTCTTGGGGCGGTTCCCCGGGAGCCGCCAGGTCGACGACCTTGACCCATTTGCCCCCCAGGTAGCTCACCAGGACGGCCAGAGGGTAGGCAGAAACCACGACCTCCAGTGGTCGCGCCGGAGCTTTGGCCGCAGGCGTGGTGGGGGCGCTCGAGCGGCCGGCGCCACAAGCCGCCAGGAGGAGGGAGGCCAGTACGGCTCTCGACGTGTTGTTGAACTTGGACCTCAGCGCTGCTCGGCGGCAAAAAGGCCGGTCAGCGTCGACGAGGTCGGGCGCGAGCATCTCGCCCTTGAGCTTGCCATCCCGGGCCGCCGCGGGAAAGGCAGCGGCGGGGGCCCTGGCTTTGTCGAGGTCCAAGGAGGTGCACGAGAAGGCACGGTTGGGCCACCAACGAGGCCGGCGAGCATACTCTGAGGGTGAGAAAGGTGGTGGTCCCTACGGCCGAGCCTGTGGAGGCGCAGTCATTTGATGTCGTGGTTGTCGGCGGGGGGCCGGCCGGTTACGCCGCCGCCCTTTATGGCGGGCGCGCCGGCCTGCGCATCGCGCTGGTCGAGAAAGAAAAAGTGGGCGGTACCTGCCTGCACCGTGGGTGTATCCCGGCCAAAGAGCTCCTCGAGACGGCGGCCGTCTACCGGACCGTAAGGGGTGCCAAGGAGTACGGCATCGGTGTCGACGGCTGGACCGTCGACTTCTCCGCCACCCAGGCGCGCAAACGCAAGGTGATCGACCAACAGCACAAGGGCCTCCAGGGCCTGCTCAAGCGGTGCAAGGTGACGACTTTTGCAGGGGCGGGCAGGCTGGCAGCGGGACGCGTGGTGCGGGTCGAAGGTGCGGACGGCGCGGTCACTGAGCTCACGGCGCCGGCCATAATCCTGGCGGCCGGGTCGGTGCCGCGGACCATCCCCGGCTTCGGCTTGGACGGGCGCTTCGTGCTCACGAGCGACGAGGTCCTCGACCTCGAACAGCTGCCCGAGTCGGCCGCGGTGATCGGCGGGGGGGCCATTGGGTGCGAGTTCGCCTCCATGCTGGCGGACATGGGCACTCGGGTAACTGTCCTCGAGGCCCTGCCCAGCATCCTCCCGGGCGTCGACAGCGACGTGACCAACGTCGTGGTCAAGTCCTTTGCCCGGCGGGGCATCGACATAAGGACCGGGGTGATGGTGAAAGGGCACACTCCGTCCGAGGACGGCAAGTCGACCCAGGTACAGTTTGCGCCCGCCACCGCGGACGAGGGCGAAGTCGAGAACATCGAGGTCCAGGCGGTCGTGGTGTCGGTGGGCCGTCGACCCTACAGTGACGGGCTGCTTGCCCCGGGGTCGGGCGTTGAAGTCGATGAGCGTGGTTTCGTGAAGGTCGACGAGTGGATGCAAACGAGCGAGGAAGGTGTCTGGGCGGCGGGCGACCTCGTCGCCACGCCGGGGTTGGCCCACGTCGGTTTCGCCGAAGCCATGGTCGTGATCGACCAGTTGCTGGGCCGCCAGGCCATGCCCATCGACTACAGCCGCGTCCCCTGGTGCGTGTACACCTTCCCGGAGGTGGCCTTTGCCGGTTACTCCGAAGAAGCGGCCCGACAAGCCGGTTACGAGGTAGTGACCAAGAAGGACCCGTTCGTGGGCAACGGACGGGCTGCCATCATCGGCGACACCGAAGGCTTGGTGAAATTGATAGCGGAGAAGTTGCCCGACGGTTCGGCGGGTCGCCTGCTCGGGGTGCATATGGTCGGCCCCTGGGTGACCGAGCAGATAGGCCAGGGTTACCTGGCGGTCAACTGGGAGGCCACGGCCGAAGAGGTGGCCCAGTTCGTCCAACCGCACCCGTCATTGTCCGAAGTTTTCGGCGAGACAATGCTCGCCCTGGCCGGAAGAGGTCTTCACGTTGGCTGACATAACGATGCCTCAACTCGGTGAGACCGTTACCGAGGGCACCATCACCAAGTGGCACAAGCAGGTGGGCGAGACCGTCGCCGAAGACGAGGTCCTCTTTGAGGTCTCGACGGACAAGGTCGACTCCGAGGTGCCCTCGCCCACCAGTGGGACTGTCACCGAGATCCTTGTCCAGGAAGGCGAGACGGTCTCGGTCGGAGTCAAGCTGGCGGTGATCGGGGCCCCCGCTGACAAGGCGGTGAACGGTGCGGCCGGCGCTCCGCCCAGCACGAAGACCGCCGTGGCCGAGACCGCCGTGGCCGAGACCGCCGTGGCCGAGACCGCCGTGGCCGAGACCGCCGGCGGGGAGACCGCCGGTGGGGAGGCAGATAGCCTCGAGACCGACGACGGGGGTGCCGACGGTCGTGCCCGCCGCGGCCAAGTCGCGCCGGCGCCGGCCAAACCTCCTTCGGGTGGCCCAGCCCGGCCCGGCGCTCGACCGGCCGACCAGCGCCCGCCCAGTGGCCCGGCCCAGGGCAGTCCGAGCAAGCTGTTGTCGCCGGTCGTGCGCAGGCTCATATCCGAGCACGGTCTGGACCCGGCCGCGATCCCCGGCTCCGGGCTGGGAGGCAGGATCACCCGCGACGACGTGCTCGCCGCGGTCGAGCGTCAGGGCTCCAACGGGTCGAGTGCGGATGCGGGCCAGCCCGCACCGGCGGTCGCGGGCGCTCCGGCCGTGACGGGCCAGGGCGCGCCGGCCTTGCGGGCGGCGCCCGTACCCGCCGGCCCGGTACCGGTGGCCGGTGAGCGGGACACGGTGGTCCCCTTCACCAACATCAGGCGGCGGACGGCCGAGCACATGGTCCGCTCGAAGGCGACTTCGGCTCACACCATGATCGCGGTCGAGGTCGACTACTCGGCCGTGGACCGCGTGCGCCACGCCGAGAAAGACCGTTTCAAGGCGGCCGAGGGCTTCAGCCTGACCTACCTTCCGTTCATCGCCATGTCGGTCGTCGACGCTCTGACCGAATGGCCGTACCTCAATTCCTCTGTCGGCGACGACGAGCTCATAGTCCATGGCGAGGTCAATCTCGGGATCGCCGTGGACCTCGACTTCGAGGGACTGCTAGTTCCCGTCATCCACCGTGCGGAGGAGAAACGGTTGGTGGCCCTGGCCCGGGAGATCTCGACCCTGGCATCCCGGGCTCGCTCCAAACACCTGACCATGGACGACATCTCCGGGGGCACCTTCACGCTCACGAACGCCGGTGGTTTTGGCACCTTCATCACCGTCCCGGTCATCAACCAGCCTCAGGTGGCCATCCTTTCCACCGACGGGGTGCGCAAGCGGCCGGTGGTGGTCGAGATGCCCGACGGTTCGGACGGCATCGCCATCCACCCAGTCGGCAACCTGGTCATGTCGTGGGACCACCGGGCCGTCGACGGCGCTTATGCCGCGGCGTTCATGGCCCGGCTGCGCGACGTGCTCCAGACCCGCGACTGGGCTTCCGAGCTCTAGGAAATCGAGCGTTTGTAACAGAAATGGCTACCGCCACCATCGGTCATTTCCAGCTGGCCCCGGGGCGCACCCTACGGTTGCGCTGGTTGGGTGCCCGAGTCGCCTATCGGGACGCCCATGCTCTCCAGCGGGCATTATGGGCGGCCGGTGCCGGCGCTGACGACTGGCTGTTGCTCTTGGAGCACCCTCATGTCTACACGGCGGGGATCCGGGCCCACGCCGAGCACATGCTGGTCGACCCGGCCAGCGTCGGGGCCGAACTGCTCTGGGTGGACCGTGGCGGCGATATCACCTACCACGGGCCCGGCCAGCTCGTCGGGTACCCGGTCCTGTCGGTCCAGGCGGGGACGGGCGCCGCCCCGGCCTATGTCCACGAGGTCGAACAGTTGGTCATCGACTCCCTGGCCCGCCTCGGCCTCACCAATGCCGGCCGGCTGGAAGGTTTCCCGGGTGTCTGGGTCGACCCCTCGGGCCCCGACCCCCGCAAGATCTGCGCCATCGGGGCGCGCCACAGCCGGCGGCGCACCATGCACGGTTTTGCCCTGAACGTGAGCCCCGACATGACGATGTTCGGGCACATCGTCCCGTGCGGGATCGAGGGCAAAAAGGTCACCTCGATGGCGGCCGAAGGCTGCCCGGCCGGCATGGCCGACGTCGTCGAAACCTTCTTCGCCCTGGCCGCCCAGCGCTGGGGGAGGGGCCGCGTCGTCGAACGCCAGGATGCGACAGGTCATCGCCCGGCGCCGGTGCTCGTCCCGGAGCCTTCGGGGACGTCTTCGCTTGTGGCGCGAACGGACCTTGCGCAGCCAGCCGGCCCTGCACCACGAAGGGAGGTGGACGGGACCGGCACCCCCGTCCGCCTCCTCGGGCGGTTGGCGCAAGCCGGGGTGCCGACCGCTGGCGCGTTGGCCCTCGGAGCTCGCAAGCCCGAGTGGCTGCGGGCCAACGCCCACATGGGGCCCGAGTACCGGTCGCTGCACAAGACGGTCAGGAGCCTGGGCCTGGCGACAGTCTGTGAAGAAGCCGGGTGCCCCAACATCTTCGAATGTTGGGCCGACGGGACGGCGACCTTCATGATCAACGGCGACCGCTGCACCCGGGCATGCGGCTTTTGCCAGGTCGACACGTCCAAGCCACTGCCCCTCGACCCGGACGAGCCCCGGCGCGTTGGCGAAGCCGTCGCCAACCTGGGACTGGCGCATGCAGTCATCACCTGTGTCGCCCGCGATGACCTGGAGGACGGTGGAGCATCGGGTTTTGCCGCCACCATCGATGCCATCCGTCAGCGGTGCCCGGGGACAGCTGTGGAGGTCCTCATTTCGGACTGCAAGGGTGACCCGGTGTCCCTGGAGCGGATTTTCGAGCGCCGCCCCGACGTGCTCAACCACAATGTGGAGACCGTGCCGCGGCTCCAGCGGGCGGTACGGCCGTCAGCTTCTTACACCCGGAGCCTGGCCGTCCTGGCCCGGGCGGTCGCCGCTGGGCTAACGGCGAAGTCGGGCCTCATGCTCGGGCTCGGCGAAGAGGAAGACGAGGTACTGGGAGTCCTGTCCGACCTTCACGCCATAGGGGTCAGCATCGTCACCATCGGCCAGTACCTGCGGCCCACCGTCAACCATCTGCCCGTAGTTCGCTGGTGGGCCCCAGCCGACTTCTCGCGCATCGCCGCCGCCGGCGAAGCTCTTGGCCTTCCCCGTGTGGTGGCCTCGCCTCTCACCCGTTCGAGCTATCATGCCCGCCAGGCGGCGGCGGGCGCCGGCCATGCGGCTGGTGGTGCCGGGCCTGTAGCTGTCGGTGCCGGGCGGGCCCATGGCAGCGGGGGAGCGGCGTGAAGGCGGCCCAGTTCGGTGCACGTTTGGCGCGGGCCCAAGAGGCTATGGGCCACGCCGGTGTCGGTGCGCTCCTGCTCTCCCTGGGGGCGGACCTGCCCTGGCTCACGGGTTACGTGGCCATGCCCCTCGAACGTTTGACCATGCTCGTGGTCCCCGCCGCGGGCAGAGGCGAGCCGACCCTGGTGGTCCCCGAGCTGGAGGCACCCCGGGTCGTTCCCCTACCGGGGGTTTTCGCCCTGCAGCCGTGGGCCGAGATGGAAGACCCAATAAGCATCGTCACCTCATTGGTGGACAAATGCGTCGGTGGCTCGCCCACGCTGGCCATAAGCGACCGGGCGTGGGCCACTTTCGTCCTCCGGCTGCAAGCCACACTGCCAGGTGCTCGGTGGCGGCCGGCCTCAGAGGTGACCGCCTCCCTGCGGGCGGTTAAGGACGAGGCCGAGGTAGAGGCATTGGCCGAAGCGTCGGCCGCGGCCGACCGCGTGGCGGACGCGTTGTTGGCGGGAGAGATCGCCCTGATCGGGCGGAGCGAGCGTGACGTCTCGGTCGAGATAACTCACCGGCTCTTGGCCGAAGGCCACGAGAAGGTCAATTTTGCCATTGTCGCGTCCGGCCCTAATTCTGCCAGCCCTCACCACGAGCCTGGTGAGCGCACGATCGGCCCCGGTGAAGCCGTGGTGTGCGACTTCGGAGGGACACTGGCCGGTTATTGCTCCGACATCACCAGGACGGTCCTGACGGGCCCCCCGCCCGGCGAACTGCTCCGGATATACGAGGTGGTGGAAGAGGCCCAGGCGGTCGGCGTCAGGACGGCGCAGGTGGGCGAGGTGTGCAGCGCGGTAGACGACGCCGCCCGGCGCGTCATCACCGAGGCCGGTTACGGGCCTTACTTCGTGCACCGGACGGGGCACGGCATCGGCTTGGAGGAGCACGAGGACCCGTACATCGTTGCCGGCAACTCCGAAGTTCTGGTCCCCGGGCATGCGTTTTCTGTCGAACCGGGCGTGTACCTGCCGGGTCGCTACGGTGTTCGCATAGAGGACATAGTGGTTGCCACGGCCGCAGGGCCTCGCGCCCTCAACGTGGCTGACCACGCCCTGACCGTCCTCGACGTCTGACCGTTCGGTCTCGGGGAGGCGGGGATATGCGCAGGTCTTGAAACCGCCGGCTCCTCAGGCTGCGTTCACCTTGACGGGCGAAAATGGGTGATGTGACCACTTTGGCGCCGGCCCGAGCTCAGGCCCGGGCGGCGGCGAAGGGCCCGCACCGGGGCGCCCTGGGCCTCAGCCAGAAGACGCGAGAAGGCGTGGTCGCGCTGCTGGTAGCGATCGGTGCCGGCGGCGTCATCTACATGTGGTGGCACGACACGGCCGCGGCCAGCGTCTGGGGTGCCGGGCCGTGGCTGACATCCGCGGGCCGGGTGACCGGTCTCTTGGGGACCTACCTGGTCGTGGTGGAAGTGCTGCTCATGGGCCGCGTGCCCTGGCTGGACCGGATGATAGGCATGGACCGGCTGGCTGTCTGGCACCGCCGCAATGGCGAGTACTCGATCTGCTTGCTGGTCGCGCACGCCGTACTGATCATCTGGGGCTACGCCGTCACCGCCCACGAGGGCCTGGTCAGTGAGACCAAGACGGTGGTCCTCACCTACCCGGACATGCTCGCCGCCACCGTCGGCCTGGCGCTGTTGGTAGTGGTTGGCGTCTTGTCGGCCCGGGCGGTGAGGCGCCGCGTCAGCTACCACACCTGGTACTTCCTGCACCTATACACCTACATTGCCCTGGCGCTGTCGTTCGCCCACCAGTTCAACACCGGCGCCGACTTTGCCACTCACCCGCTCAACAGGGTCATCTGGGGGGCCATGTACGGGGTCGTGGCCGCCCTACTCATCGCCTATCGCGTGGGCCGCCCGCTCGCCCGCATGTGGCGTCACCGCTTCGTGGTCGTCGGCACGGTGAGCGAAGGGCCGGGACTGACGTCGGTCTATGTCTCCGGCCGGCGGCTACAGGAGCTGGACGTGGAGGCCGGCCAGTTCTTCATGTGGCGCTTCCTGACCCGGGAGGGGTGGTGGCAGGCTCACCCCTTCAGCTTGTCGGCGGCGCCCAACGGCCGATGGTTGCGCCTTACCGTGAAGGCGCGGGGCGACCACAGCGCCAAGGTGGCCCGGCTGCGACCGGGTACGAAGGTCTTGGTCGAGGGGCCCTACGGCGCCTTCACGGACCGTCGGCGCCGGCAAGGGAAGGTCTTGTTCATCGCCGCCGGTGTCGGGGTAACTCCTCTGCGCGCCCTGTTCGAGTCAACCGTCACCGGTCCGGGAGGATCCGTCTTCATCTACCGGGCGGGCGCGCCCGGGGATCTCGCTCTCCGGGCCGAACTCGACGACATCGCCGCCCGCCGGCAGGCGCCCGTGCACTACCTGGTCGGCTCGAGGCGCGAGCACCCCGAGTACCTGGGGCCGGACCACATCAAGAGCCTGGTGCGCGACGTCGCCGAAAGGGACGTGTACCTGTGCGGCCCTGCGGGGTTCTCAGGGATGGTCACGTCTTCGTTGCGGGCCCTGGGTGTCCCCCAGCGCCAGATCCACACTGAATCGTTCGAGCTCTAGGAGGACAAGCACGAACATGCGTCGCGCCGTTATCGCCACTGCCGGGACCGTGGTGGGCCTGGTCGCGCTGCTCGGTTACAAATCCTCGGGCGCGGTCAACGTCCAGCGGGTGAGCGTCGGCACCGACCCATCAGGGGCCCCGGGCACCACCATCGCCCCCGCTACCTCCGCCCCCACCACGGCGGCGGCGGGGGGCAAAACGGCCACGACGGCCGGCCCCACGACGGCCGGCCCCACGACGGTTGGCCCCACGACGGTTGGCCCCACGACCACGGGGCCGGCGACGCGCACGTACGACGGGCAGCTGGTCACCTACCTCTACGGCAACATCGAGGTGGCGGCGACCCTGGACGGGCACCGGATCGTCAACGTCACGGTGCCCCAGAACTCGGCCATCGACGGGCGGTCGGCCATGATCAACTCCGAGGCCGTTCCCGAGCTCGTCCAGGAGGCCTTGGCCGCGCAGGGGGTCAACTTCGACGTCGTGTCCGGGGCCACGTACACCAGTGATGCCTTCGCCCAGTCGCTGCAATCGGCTCTCACGGCGGCAAACGGGTGAGCGAGCTCGCAGCACCCTCCGCATGGGCGCGAGCCGTCCACCACGAGGCGGTGATGGGGACCGTGGTCACCTTCGACGTGCGTACGCCGGCTCCCGTTGAGGGCAAGCCGGCTCCCACCGAGGGCGTGGCGGGGGCGGTGGAGGCGGCCGTGGAGTGGCTGCACTGGGTCGACACGACCTTCAGCACCTACCAGTACGGGAGCGAGGTGAACCGCTTCGACCGGGGCGAGCTGGCGGCGGCCGACTGCTGCGCCGAGCTGCACCACATCCTGGCGCTCTGCCACGAACTGCACGGGGCTACGGGCGGTTTCTTCGACGCTTGGGCCACGGCTCGGTTCGACCCCAGCGGGGTGGTCAAGGGTTGGTCCATCGAGCAGGCCTCGTCCATTCTGGTGGCTGCCGGGTTCCCCGACCACGCCATCGACGGCGGGGGCGATATCCGGCTGCGGGGCACGCCCGGCCCCGGTCGGTCCTGGGAGGTCGGGGTGCGCCACCCCCGCCGGCGTGGGGCTTATAGTGCCGCCCTGTCCCTGGGCGAGGCGGCGGTGGCGACCTCGGGGACCTACGAGCGGGGCGCCCACGTCATCAACCCGTTCACCGGGCGGCCGGCCACCGAACTGGCTTCCGTGACCGTGGTCGGGCCCGAGTTGACCACCGCCGACGCCTACGCCACCGCCGCCCTGGCCATGGGAGCAGACGCCCCGGGCTGGTTAGCCGACCTCGACGGCTACGAGGCGCAGGTGGTCAGTGAACAGGTGGTCGGTGAACAGGGCCGGGGCTGGTCGACTGCGGGTTTCAAACGGCTCGAGCGCCAGCTCCTGGGCTCGAGCTAGCCGGTGAACGGCGGACAATGAAGTACTTGGCCTGAGGGTGGTGGCAGATGATGGCGGCCGTCGTCTGTTCGGGGTGGAACTGCCACGAGGTCTCCCCGCTGCACTCGACGCCTATACGCTCGGCCCCCACCAGGGAGGCGCAAACGGCGTTGTCCTCCAGGTCCGGGCAGGCCGGGTAGCCCCAGGAGTACCGTCCGCCCCGGTACTGCTGGCGGAACAGGCCCTGCAAGCTGGGCCCGTCTTCGGAGGCGAAGCCCCACTCGTCGCGTATGCGCCAGTGCCAGTACTCCGCCAGGGCTTCGGTCATCTCGACCGAAAGGCCGTGCAAGTGGAGGTAGTCGCCGTAGCGGTCCGAAGCGAACAGACGGGCCGTCTCCTCGGAAACCGCCGAGCCCATGGTCACGACGTGGAAGGCCACATAATCGCTCTCGCCCGACGCCAGGGGCCGGAAGAAATCGGCGATACATAGCCAGGGGCTTTCCTCCTGGCGGGGGAAGTGGAGGCGGGCCAGCTCCGAGGAGCGCTCGGTGCCCGACCAGATGACGAGGTCGTCCCCGTCGGCGTTGGCGGCGAAGTACCCGTAGGCCACGGCGGGGCGCAGGACATCGGCCTGGCGGGCGTCGGACAATTGCTGGCGCAGGACGGCCCGAACCCGGGCCTTGAATAGGGCGTCGGTCTCGCCTTCCAGGGGCCGGTACCCCCACTGGTTGCGGAAAAGCGAGGTTTCGTTGATGTAGCCGGCGATCTCGTCGAGGGGAAGCCCCTTTTCGACCCTCGTGCCGATAAAGGGCGGCACGGGAACGCGGTTGTCGAGGGCCACCGAAGGGGAACGCCCGGGTCGCGGCGCGTCGAGGTTTGTAGCCCCCGCCGGGGCCGGTCGGGCCGTCACGCGGGCCCGGCCTCCGGGGGCCCGGCCGAAATCAGGGTCCTCTCCGCCGCTGCGGTCGAGCTCCATCAACCGGTCGATGGTGTGCAGGCCTTCGAAGGCGTCCTTACCGTAGAAAAGCCGGCCTTTGTACTGTTCCCGGAGATCCCTTTCGACAAAGGTCCGGGTGAGCGCGGCACCGCCGAGGATGACGGGGTAGCGCTCGAGGCCCCGCTCGTTGAGCTCGAGCAGGTTGTCGCGCATTATGAGCGTCGATTTGACCAGCAGGCCGGACATCCCGATGACGTCGGCGCCCACCTCCTCGGCCGTGCGCACCATGTCGGATATGGCCACCTTGGTGCCGAGGTTGTGCACTTCATAGCCGTTGTTGGTGAGGATTATGTCGACCAGGTTCTTGCCGATGTCGTGGACGTCGCCCTTGACTGTCGCCAGCACGACCTTGCCTTTGCCGCGCTCGTCGGTCTTGGACATGTGCGGTTCCAGGAAGCCGACGGCCGATTTCATGACCTCGGCGGACTGCAGGACGAACGGGAGCTGCATGCGGCCCGAGCCGAACAGTTCGCCGACCGTCTTCATGCCCGCCATCAATGGGCCGTTCACTATCTCCAGGGCGGGCGCCCCGGCCTGGAGCGCTTCGGTGAGATCGGCTTCCAGGCCGTCTTTCGAGCCGTCCACCACGCGTTGTTCCAACCGTCGCTCCAGCGGCCACCCGCTGCGGTCCTCTTGGGCCAGCCCTTCCGAAGTGGCGCCATCGAAAAGTCGCAGCAGCTCGGACAGCGGGTCGTAGTCGCGGGCTGCGTCGCGCCGGTCGTACACGAGGTCCAGGCAGACCTCGACGGCCTCGGGGGACAACCGGTCGAGGGGAAGGATCCGGCCCGAATTTACGATGGCGGCATCGAGACCGGCCTGCTGGCACTCGTGCAGGAAAACCGAATTGAGGGCCTGGCGGGCGGCCGGGCTCAACCCGAACGAGACATTGGAGATCCCGAGCAGTGTGCGGGCGCCGGGCAGCGCCGACTTGATCAGTTTTATGCCCTCGATGGTCTCTATGCCGTCCCGGCGGCTTTCCTCCATGCCCGTGCTCACGGGCAAGGCCAGGGCGTCGAAGAAAAGGTCTTCGGGAGCCAGCCCGTAACGCTGCACGGCGAGGTCGTATATGGCGCGGGCAGCCCGCAATTTCCACTCCGCCGTGCGCGCTTGGCCTTCTCCGTCGATGCAGGTGCACACGACGGCGGCGCCGTACTCGCGGGCCAGGGACAAAAAGGCGTCGAGGCGGGTGCCGGCGCCGTCGCCCTCTTCGAGGTTTACCGAGTTGATTATGGGTTTGCCGGCGATGTGCTGGAGGGCGCGCTCGATGACCGGGGCCTCGGTCGAGTCGATCATGAGCGGCAGGGTCGCTTGGGTGGCGAAGCGGCTGGCGACCTCGGTCATGTCGGCCACCCCGTCGGCGCCCGTGTAGTCGACACAGACGTCTAGGACGTGGCTGCCGGCTCGCACCGCCTCCTTGGCCAGCTCCGTGCAGGTGTCCCAGTCCCGGGCCAGCATGGCGTCCCGGAAACGCTTGGAGCCATTGGCGTTGGTGCGCTCGCCCACGTTCAGCACCGACGGCGCCTGGTCGTAGGGCACGTGGCTGTACAGCGAGGCGCAGCCGGGCTCAAAGTCGGCTTGGCGAGGCCCCGGCACGGTCCCCGCCAGGGCCTCTACTACCGCCTTCAGGTGGGCCGGTGTGGTGCCGCAGCACCCTCCCACCACGTTGACGCCGAGTTCGGTGACGAACCGGCGGTGGTGCTCGGCCAGCTGTTCGGGGGTGAGGTCGTAGTGCATCTTGCCCTCGACCACGGAGGGCAGGCCGGCGTTGGGGAGGCATGACAGGGGTACCCGGCTGCGGGCGCTCAGGTAGCGCAGGTGCTCGCCCATCTCCGCCGGCCCGGTGGCGCAGTTCAGCCCGATCACGTCGGGCCGCAGGGCGTCCAGGGTGGTGAGGGCGGCCCCGGTCTCGCTGCCGAGGAGCATGCGGCCCGTCGTCTCGATGGTGACCTGGACCTGGAGCGGCACCTGCCGGCCGGCTTCGGCCATGGCCCGCCGACTGCCGATGACGGCCGCCTTGGCCTGGAGCAGGTCCTGGACGGTCTCGATGATGAGCAGGTCCACGCCCCCGGCGATGAGCCCGGCGGCGGCCTCCTGGTAACCGTCTCTCATCTCGGCAAAAGAAATCTGGCCCAGTGAGGCGATCTTCGTACCCGGGCCCAGCGAGCCGGCTACGAAGCGGCCCGGTCCATAACCGTCGGCAACGTCCCGGGCGATGTCGGCCCCGGCCCGGGCCAGTTCCCGGGCCCGCCCGCCGACGCCGTACTCGGCCAGGACCCAGGGCAGGGAGCCGAAGCTGTTGGTCTCGACGACCTGGCAGCCCACGTCGAAGAACGACCGGTGCAACTGGGCGATCGCCTCCGGCCGGGTAACGCACAGCATCTCGTTGCAACCCTCGAGGGCAGGCCCGCCGAAGTCGTCCTCCCCCAAGCCCAGTGCTTGCAGGTTGGTGCCCGTGGCGCCGTCGAAGATAACGACGCCGTCATGGACGGCTTCGATGTAACTGGAGGAATAGAGAGCCACTGCTTAGATCGTACGGGAGGAAAGGGCGGCGCTTTCCCAGCTGGCCTACCGAGGGCCAGCCTGCGCACGGGAGGCGGGCCGGACGGCGCTCAGTGCGGCAGGGGACGAGCCCGCCCCAAGAGGTAGCCCTGACCGCAGTCGACGCCTATCTCTCGCAGGACGCGGAGCTGTTCGGGCCGCTCGATGCCTTCGGCCACGATCGTGATGCCCATGTCGTCGGCGAAATGCCGGATGGCGCCCACGAGCGCGCGTCGGGGCGCGTCGGAGTCGATCTCGTTGGTTATGGCCTTGTCCAGCTTCACGATCTCGGGCCCCACGTCCACCAGGCGCTGGAGCCCGGCAAAGCCGCTGCCGGTATCGTCCACGGCCACCCGCATGCCCCGTTCGTGGACCAGCTGGACGGCGTCGCGGAGCTGGTCGTAAGAGTCGAACTGGCGCTGCTCGGTGACCTCGACGACGACCCGCCCGGCCGGCAGCTCGGACAGGACCTCGAGCAGGGCGGGCCGGTACAGCAGGCCCGGGGAGGCGTTGACGGCGAGGTAGAGGCCGGGGGACCGCTCCATCTCGACCCGGAAGCCGGCTACAGCCAGGCGGGCCGTGTGCAGTTCCAGCTCCACACCGAGGCCGACTTCGTGAGCCTCCCGGAAAATGTCCTCAGTACTGGACGGGCCTTCACCGAAGTCCGTGAGAGCCTCATAGCCGGCCGTGTCCCCGCCGGCCAGGTAAACCACAGGCTGGTAGACCGGTGTCGCCGCTCCCGGCAGCAACAGGCCGGCCAGGCGCTCGTAGCGGGCCCTGGCGGCGGCGTCCGAGTTCCGTTCGGCCTGTCCGAGCTCTCCCATCTCGGCCACCAGGTGCCCCGACAAGCCCTCTGACAGAGCGGTGGCACCCTCTGCGCAATGCACGAGGCCGTCAATGACGTCCTGTGCCGAAGCTCCCTTCAGTAGGTAGCCGCTGGCCCCGCTGCGCAGCATACGGACGACCGTCGCCCTGTCCCCGGCGGCTGAATAGGCGACCACCCGGGTATGAGGCGACACTTCCTTGATGCCCACGGACGCGGCGAGGCCGCCGCCGCCCGGCATCATCACGTCGAGCAAAGCCAGGTCGGGCCGGTAACAGGCCGCTTCGGCCACGGCGGCTCCGGCGTCGCCGACGGCGGCCACGCAGGTCAGTGACGGCGTGTCATCGAGCAGCTCGACCAGGGCACGCCGTGTGGCGGGGGCGTCGTCGGCGATAAGGACCGTGTACACGCGCGGGCCCGCCCGACCGGTGACGGGGCCGGCCAGAAGGGCGGCATGGCGGCCGTTGGGGTGGTTCACGGTGGGCCCCTTCGGGCCTGGCTCTGCTTGATGACCGAGCCAATAGTCGAGAGCAGCTCGCCGGCCGAGCAGCCCTTCACCAGGTAGGCGGCCACGTTGACGTCCCGGGCCGCCTGGCGGATCCCCTCGTCGCTGTACGCCGAAAGCAGCACCACAGGCAGGTCCGGGTGACGGCGCTGGAGGATGCCCGCCGCTTCTGTCCCGCTCATCCCGTCCATGCGCACGTCCATGACGACGACGTCGGGGTGCGTCCGGTCCACCAGGGCGATCCCCTGCATGGCTTCGTTGGCCACTCCGGTGACCTCGTAACCGACGTCGGTCAACAACCCGGCCAGCTCCTCCGCCAGCAGGTTGTCGTCGTCGACGACCACAAGGCGCGGCATTCTGGAGCCGGTCATGCGACCTCGACGGGCCGGTTGGCCATGATGGTCGGCAGCCAGGCCACCACTTCGGTGCCGGTACGGGGAGCGCTGTGGATCTCGAAGCGGCCGGAGGCCAGTTCCACCCGTTCCCGCATCACGACGAGACCGAAATGGCCGCCCCGCAGCAGATCGGGCTGAGGTGGGGCGTCGAAGCCCTTCCCGTCGTCGCGTACGACGACCTGGACCCCGTTGCCGGATTGGGACATCGTCACCGTGGTGAGCTTCGCCCTGGAATGCTTGGCCACGTTGGCCAGGGCCTCCTGGACCACCCGGTAGACCACGGTCTCGCTGTCCAGGCTGAGCAGCCCGTGAGAGGCGGGCTCGAAGCGGACCTCGATGCCAGAGGCACTGGTCCAGGACGACAGGTGGTCGCGCAAAGCGGCTTCCAGGCCCCCTTCGTCCAGGATGGGCGGCCTCAGTTCGCTCATCAACTGGCGGAGGCTGCGGATCTCCTCGCTCAACTCGGTGCGGGCGCGCTTGACCAGGTCGCGGGCGCCGTCCTTGTCCTCGCGGTCCATTCTCAGGCGGCAGCGGTCAAGTACCAGGCCCAGCGCGGCCAGGCGCTGGATGGGGCCATCGTGGAGGTTGGCGGCGATCCGGGCCCGTTCCTCCTCGGCCGCCCGGACGGTCCGGTCGAGAAGCTGACGACGCCGCCACTGCGAGTCGACCAGGTTGCGGTTGGCGTGGGCCAGGGCGCCAACGCGCACCTCCACGAGCTCCTCCAGCCGATTGGTGTCGAGGCGGGCCACGGCTTCGACCGCCGCCGCCAGCCGCGCCACCTGCTTGGACACCTCCACCAGGGCGTCGCTCGTCCTGGACTGGCGGGCGGCGTGAGGTCCGCCGGCCAGGGTGGCCTCCAGCGGGCGGGCCGCGGCTTTGAGCTCCGCCAGCTCCGTGGCGGGCAGCCGAAGCTGCTCGCCGGCGGACAGAGCCTCGAGAGCGCTCGCCAGACCAGGCAGGGCCTTGTGCGCCAGGGTGCCGGCGACGCGCTCCAACTGTGCGGCGCGTTGGCGGTGCGTGGGGCCGAAAAGCTGGGCCAGAGCGGCCCGGTCCGGTCTGGGCCGGACGGCCACCACTCCAGCTACGGCGAGGCCCCCGGCGCCGACCAGCGCCCAGGCGCCGACCCCCCCGAGGGCGCCCCCTACGGCCAGGAGCCATATCAGGGCAACGGCCACCCTCAACAGCCGCGGCAGGCGTTGGCGCCGGCCCGGCGAGGGCGGGGCCAGGGCGATGAGAGCCAGAGCCCCCGTAGCCAGGCCACCTAGCGCCACCACCAACCAGGGCCGCGGTCCGATCAGGGCGACCCCGCCGGCCAAGAGACCGGTGGCGCCCGCGATGGCCAGCGCCGGGTGTCGCGGGGCGGAAGAGCGGGCGAGGAGGGCCGGGGTGGTGCCGTCGTCGTGCGCCCCGGGCCGGCGGCGGCCCCGGCGGGCCGGGCGGACATCGGAGAGCACCTTGCCGGCCACGCCCGTGGCCGCGCCGGCGGCCCCGAAGGCGCCGGCCAGGCACGTGACGAGGACGACCGCGTGCGCCATCCCCGCGGCGTCGCCTCCACCCAAGGGCCCGAGGACCGCGGCCAGTGCCGTCGTAAGCGCCCGAGCACCGCCCAGGCGGGCCACGCCGGCCGAGCTGAGCCCACCGGCCCGGACCAGGATGGGTACGGCCAGCGCCCAGCAGGCCACAGCCGTGCTCGCTCCTGCCGACATGGCCCACCTGGCGCCTCGGCCCCTTGCCTTCGGCACGGCAGGCCCGGCGGCCAGCAGGCCGGCGGCGAGCAGGCACACCAGGACCACCGTCGTCGCCGAGTGCACGGCGATGGCGGCCGGGCCGTGTGGGCCGCCAACCGCCGGGGGCAGGAGGGCGGCCGTCAGGCGTCCCCGGCACAGGGCCACAATCCCACCGACGGTGACGACGGCCCCGGCGGCCGCGACTGTGGCCAAGGCCACGGCCATGAGCGGGAGCCCGTACGGGGACACCGAGACCAGGACCAAGGCCACGACGACCAGCGCGGCCAGGGCCGACGGTGCCGCGCCATGGCCTACGCCGGCGGCGCCGAACGCCAACGCGCTCAGCAGCCCGGCCCCGCCCAGGCGGGCCACCCACGAGGAGATGGCGCCGGCGCCGGCCACGCCGGGCCAGAGGGCCAGCCAACGGTCGGTGCTGAGGGCGACGGGGTCGGCCCAAGCCGGGCGGGACGCCACCACCTCTCTCTTAGGGCCGGGGCCGGCCTGGCGCCGGGGTTCCCCACCCTCCAGACCGCCTAGGGCGGCCGCCACCACCACCATGGCTGCGGCCAGGCTGGCCCCGAGGGCCAGGCGGTCGGCGGGGGCATAGCGGGGGAGCCAGCAGAGGGCCACCAGGCTCACCGGGGCCGCCAGGGCCACGGCCAGGCCAGGACGCGACGAAAGGCGGGCTGATGCCAGCCCTCCGTTCCCGGCCGGCCCCCCGGTGCCTGGCGGCAGAAGGGTCATCCCGGGCAGCCCGAAATGTAGGGGGATCCCATGGTCGCTGCTGCCTCATCGGCAGTTGTACAGGCGCGGTTGAGAGGCGAGGCCCTGCCGGGGGCAAACCGGTTGCCGCCCGTTAGGCCCGGCTAATCGCCGACGGAGACGATCTCGACCTTGAGAGTGCCGCTGGGAGCCTCGTAGGTGACGGTCTCCCCGGCCTTTTTGCCCATCAAGGCCTTGCCGAGAGGAGAGCCCGGGGAGATCACCTGGGCCCCGGAGTCCCGCTCCTCGATCGAACCGATCAGGTAACGCTCCACCTCGTCGCTGTCCATGTGGCGCAACGAGACCTTGACGCCGGCGACCACCTCTTCGGACGGGCCGCCGTGCAGGACCTCGACGTCGTCAAGCATGGCTTCGAGCTGACGTATGCGGGCCTCCATCTTGCCTTGAGAGTCTTTGGCGGCGTGGTAGTCGCCGTTTTCGGACAGGTCGCCCAGCATGCGCGCCGCCTCGATATGTCGGGCTATGTCGACCCGTCCGCGAGTCTTAAGGTCGTCGAGCTCGGCCTGGAGACGTTCGTAGGTCGAAGCCGACA
>CAYZVQ010000039.1:20094-22576 GCA_964481925.1 uncultured Acidimicrobiaceae bacterium | reverse complement strand
CCTGGGCGGTGAAGGGCTGCCCGTCGGTCCACGTGACGCCCTTGCGGACCGTGAAGGTCAGCGTCTTGTTGCTGTTGGTCCAGGCCCATGACGTTGCCAACCACGGGGTGGCGGCGCCGCTCTTCAGGTTGTTGATATAGACGAGCTCCTCGTACACTTCCGCATTAGCGGACGTTCGGCTTATTTTACGGACATTTAGCGCACTTTATAGCCGGCGATGGCGCCCTGGTAACGGCTCGACGTGGCCGGAGCGGGTACCGAGCTCCGGTTGCCTCCCGCGCGGCACGCCTACGTGGTCCGAAGCTGACCTGCTGGGTGCCGGGAGCAGTCGTCACCACCTGGATCGTACCAGAGGGCCTCGTGCCCTTTGGTGCCACGCTGGGAGCCTCGCCGCCGAACAAAACCCTTGACACGGCGCCCAACCAAGTGCGATGATGCGTGCCCGCGTCAATGTGGGCCATGGGCCCCGTCCCGTCCCCGGGCTTGAAGCTCGTGAACGTCCCGAGCTTTGCGACATTGGCAATAATGGACCACGTTTTGTATTTCGCACCGGCGAGCGAGGTCGCAAACGACGTCGTCACGCCATTTGTGCTTGGGGCGCGATCGCTGTCTATCGACTCCTTCTACGGGATGCTCGCGCCAACTACGGGGACCGAACGGACCTCACGCCCGGACCGCGCCCGGGGTTGGCCGAACATATGTGTGTCGCCTCCTCGCGAGCTCGCTCGGGACCGAGCTAAGCGCCTTGAAGGTTCTGGCCAGAGATGCTGGCGAGGTCGGCCCCAGCGCTTCTTGAAAGTGCTCCTCTTTGACGCCGATCGCGGCGTCTAGGTCAGACAGCCGATCAACGTTGCCGCGTTCTAGGGAGCACCCGATCGTCGGGCCTGGACGCTCAGGCTGTTGACGGTGAGGTCCTCGCTGGCGGGCGCACTTTTGTCCCCCGGACGCGGCGGCTCGTAGTCAGGTCCCTGACGACCCCCCTTGCGCTCCGAGAGCGGAACTTGTCCTGGTACATGTCCTTATCAGCGGCCGCTACCACCTCCTCGTCGCTCTCGGTGTAGCGGTCGAGAAGGGCGGTACCAACACTGATCTCCAAATGCAGCCGGCGCCCCGTGCCCGGGTCGAACCTGAGTTCTGCTACCACCCTGCGAAGGTCGGCTGCTACCTCCGCGCCCTGTTCGGGGTCGTCGTAAGGCAGGAGAACGCCGAACTCGTCGCCCCCGATCCGCGCCACGGTGTCCGTCCGGCGCAGCCTTTGTGCTATTGCGGTGGCGACCATCTTCAAAGCCCTGTCGCCTACCGGGTGACCGTACCGGTCATTGATCTGTTTGAACTGGTCGATGTCGACGAGCATTACGACAGCTCTTTCGCTGTAGCGCCGGGCACGCTCAAGCTGTTCGTTGAGGTCGCGCACGAACCGCCGGCGGTTCAAGGCACCCGTAAGCTCGTCGTGGTCAGCCAGGTAACGCAGGTGTTCCCGATCTCGCACGACCGCGCTCATGTCGCGAGCAATTGAAGAGATGCCGACCATTTGGCCCTGGCCATCCCGGACCGGCGAGATGGTCAGGGCCACTCTTACGTGCTTTCCGTTCTTACGAGCCCCGACAGCCTCAAGGTTGACGACCCGCTTGCCAGTCTTCACCCGTGCCAAGACGGCAGCTAGGTTGTCATCCTCGCCCAGCAACGTCAGCATTGAGGCCGACTTGCCGAGCATCTCTTCGGCCGAATACCCGTACAGCTGCTCGGCGCCGACGTTCCAGCTCATCACCACGCCGTCAAGGGTCTCACCGACAATGGCGTCGTCCGAGGACTCCACCAGCGAAGCGAGGCGGGATGCGTTGTCCTCGGCCTGCTTGCGGTCCGAGATGTCACGGATGGCACAGTAGGTCAGCCGGTCACTTTGGTCCGGCCCGAACGGGCTGAGCAAAATCTCGGCCGGGAACTCAGTGCCGTCCTTACGGAGCCCGAAAAGCTCCAGGCCGGTAGTTGACGACCGTGGGTGGGGGTTGGCAAGGTAGCCGGTTGTGCGCCGCTGGTGCTGCTTGCGGGACCGCAGGGGGACGAGGAGCTCGACGGGCTGGCCGACCAACTCGTGGCGCCCGTAACCAAAGAGCCTTTCGGTCTCTGCATTTACAAGGATGATCTGGCCGGTGGCGTCGACCACGATCACCCCCTCGGGTGCCGACTCAAGCAGTTTGCGGAACAGTTCAGCCGTCCATAGACGGTCGGGCCCGTTTTTACCAAGAGCACCCAATCTGGATCTCCTATCCCCGCGTCTTCCTCTTTCCTAACTAGTCCTCTCTTTCGTGACTAAAAGTATAGGGCTTCCCACGCGCTGCGGCGGTTATCTGTGCTCGCCCGACCATGCGATGGCGGCCGTCGCTGAGCCGAGCACTGCCCAGAGCGTTTGCGACGCTGGATGCGTCGGCGGCCGCCGGCGCCAAGTCCCGGCCCGGGCGAGGCGTCGACCCACCGTAACCCG
>CAYZVQ010000039.1:16345-19994 GCA_964481925.1 uncultured Acidimicrobiaceae bacterium | reverse complement strand
GAACAAGGCGCTGCTCCTGGTAGTAGCGCAGCATCCTGGGAGATAAAAAAAACGAGGTGCCCGGCTAGGGCACCTCGTTTTTTTGGTTGGCGGGCCAGTTACCTGGCCCTCAGTAATGCTCTCGTTATCGCCCGTGGCCGTGATGACCGGGGCCACCAGGGAACCCTGGAAAACCGGGGGAACCCCCCGAGCCCCCCGAACCCCCCGAACCGCCGGAGCCAGGGGAACCGCCCCAACCGCCGGAGGAACCGCCCCAACCGGGGAAACCGTGCCCACGCCCGGCCGGACGGATGAGGACCGAGGTGGCATCGATGACGCCGCCTCCGCCCTGCGTGCCGCGAACTGTGACTTGATCGCCGCCCTGAATGTCGCTGAAGCTGACCGAACTCTGACCCCGCTCACTGATAGTGGTAGTGCCGAAAACGTCGACGGTCACGTTGGTGCTTTTCCAACCGCTGGCGGCCAGGGTGAACGTTTCCTCCGTCGACGATATCGTGGTCGCCGTACCGGTGAGGACGGTGCCGGTTTGGGTTACCAGCGGGACATCTACCGAGGTGGCATTTACGACGCCTCCTCCAGCCTGCGTGCCGCGGACGGTTACCTGGTCGCCGACCAGGACGTCGCTCAGGCCGGGCGAACTGACCCCCGGCTCACGGAACTTGGTCGTGGTCAAGACGTTGACGGGCACGTCCGTGCTCTTCGGTCCGATGGTGGCGAGGGTCAAGGTCCCCGTCGGCGGTGCCGTGGTCGTGGCCGTCATCGTAAGGACGGTCCCGGTCTCGAACACGAGCGGGACCTGTACGGAGGAGGCATCAACCGTGTCCGTCCCGGCGTTCATGCCCCTAACTATGACCTGGTCGCCTACCAAGACGTCGCTCAGGCCGGGCGAACTGTCCCCCGGGTCACGGAACTTGGTGTTTGCCGTGACGTCGACGGTGACCGTCGAGCTCTGCCAACCGGCTGGGGTTATGGTGAAGCTTGCCGTCACCGGGATGGTCGAAGCGGTCGTCGTGAGGGCCGTGGAGGCAACTGGCGCCGAGAGGACGCTGCCGGTGAGGGTGCCACCGTAACCATGGCGGAAATGGAAGCCTCCCCACCACGGCGCTACCCGGCCAGGTTGACCGCCATGCTGGTGCGCTTGCGCCACCGGCGCGGCGTTGGCAGTAGCCGTGCTCCCCAACGCCAGCGACCCGGCGAGGCCGGTCGCCAGCCCGGCATAAAGTACCAAGCGGGCCGTTTTCCTGATCATTGATGTCTGCCCCGCCCTAAGACCGATCTGGCTTCTCAGTGACATCTCGTTCTCCCTGTCATTGTGACTGTCCGGCGGGCCCTTGGGCCATCGCAAGGAACAACCTCAGAGTATCAGTGGACCTAAGCGCACGTAACTATGACCAGTTGTTCAGGTGATTGCTGGAGACGTGTGACCAAATTGTGATGGTTGTGTGAAGACCTGTGATGGTTGTGTGAAGGCCTCTGCCCTCGTGCCGTCGACACCGAGAAATGAGGCCCCGTTCGACGTTTTGCTAGCTTCGTCCTTCTCTCGTTTTTCGTATTTAAGCGGGCCTGCGTTCTTCGAGCGCATCAGGACGACCCATAGTGTGCCGTCGGGCTCGCTCGGTGGCGCCAACCCTTCCTCCGTTTCGGCTCCTTCGTGCGTCTACAGCGCCAGGCCAATATGGCCGACCACTCCGGTGTGCTCTCCATCCGAGCTGCCCGCCGGTACCGATGGCGCCTCGCTGGCGGCCGCTTGGTCGCCGGCAGCTCCACCGTGTGCTTCGCGCCTAACCGATTAGAGCGTCGGCGCGCCGACACTTGCTGGGAGACCACGGCGGAACACGTAACCGGGGTGCGAGTGCGCGGGAGGATGTGGCTGGTGGTCGAGACGGAGGCCGGCTCTGAGACGTTCCGAGTCTTTGGTGCGGCGGCTGCGGCGCCCAGGCTTGAAGAGGCCCTACACCTCGGTGGCCACGGCAACGATCCGCATTGACGGTCTCCCGTTCGAGCAGCCGCTCGAACGGCCTCCCGTTGCGCGCGGGTGGCGACGTCTGAGGGAAGACGTGGCATCATAAACTAGGTCCCTGGTACTCCTCTCGGCCCGCCCGTCCCGTAGCCTCCTTCAGTGCCTTACCGAAGCCCCAGGCGACCAGGGGGAGCTTGTGCGGCTCGGTCCGGATGCTCCAAAACGACGGCTGTGGGGTGCTCTTGGTCGGCGGGCCGTCCAACGATGCTCTTGAAGCCGCCGACTGCGGCGTCGGCCTGGTCGTCGACCACGTGGTCCCCTGGGGCGCCGATGTCATCGCCAAGGACCTGAGCACCGCCGTGTTCTTGGTCGATGCCTCGGCCGTGGCCCGAGCAGTGAGCCAGCAGAGCGCAAACCTGGCGCTGGCGGGCACGGCCGGCGGCGTACTGCTCGGTGCCGCACTCGAGCCGGCCCGGGCGTCGTCCAGCGCCACCACCAGTGTCAACGTCGCCGCATCGCCGCCGTCGCTAACGGCTGGCGGGCTGGCATTGGCCTGGCCCGCCTGCCACGCCATCGCATAGGCGGAGGGCCACCCTGGCACATGCTCGAAGTCGACGATGTCCTGGCTCGTTTGGGCACCAGTCGAGGTGGTCTCCCCTCGTCCAGTGGGGCCGGACGGCTGGCTCCGGTGGCCCGGCTCGCCGGCGACCCGGCTCGTTTCGCCGCCGCTGTCGGTGCCGAGCTGGCCAACCCGTTGACCGAGGTGCTGGCGGCCGGTGCGGCCCTATCAGCGGCGGTGGGGTCGAGCGCTGACGCCGCCATCGTCGGCGCAGTATCGACGCTCAATGCTCTCATCGGCGGTGGGCTCCGGTACCAAGCCGAGAACGCGGTCCGCTCGCTCGACCGCGCCAGCCAGCAGCAGGTGTCGGTGCTGCACGGCGGGCACAGGAGCCTCATCGAGTCGGACGCGCTCATTCCCGGCGACGTGATCGCCCTAGCCACAGGCGATGCCGTACCGGCGGACTGCCGGATAATCGAGGCCAACCATCTCGAAGTGGACGAGTCGAGCCTGACGGGTGAGTCGCTCCCAGTAGCCAAGTCCGAGGCTCCGTCCATGTCCACGCTCATCTCGGAGCGGTCCTCGATGCTCTACGCCGAGACGTCGGTGGTGGCCGGTGACGCCCTCGGTGTCATCGTCGCGGTGGGCGAGGACACCGAGGCGACAGCGGGCGACGTCACCCTGGGCGCCAAGGTCACCGGCGGCGTCGAGGAACGGCTCAGAAAGCTGACGATGGTCTCAGTCCCCTTGGCAGCGCTCGGTGGAGCTGGCGTCGCCGGTCTTGGTGCCCTTCGGGGCCAAGGTTTGTCCGAGACCCTCGGGAGCGCCGTCAACCTGGCCGTCGCCGCCATCCCTGAGGGCCTGCCCATCGTTGCCACCATGGCCCAGGTGGCTGCCGCTAGGCGCCTGTCCGGAAAAGGGGTGCTCGTCCGCAACCCCCACGCGTTGGAGGCCCTCGCCCGCGTCGACGTACTGTGCACCGACAAGACGGGGACGCTGACGGGCGGGCAGATCAGGCTGACCTCGGTGTCCGACGGGCGTCGCAGTTCGCCGCTCACGCGCCTTGGCAGTCATGACCGCAGCATCATCGCCGCCGCCCTGCGGGCGACACCGCGTCAGGTCGGCGGCGC
>CAYZVQ010000039.1:0-16245 GCA_964481925.1 uncultured Acidimicrobiaceae bacterium | reverse complement strand
GGCGCCCCCGAGGTCGTGCTATCACGCTGCGACCGGTGGCGCGACGGCTCCGGTCACCGTCCGCTCGACGAGAAGGTCCACGGGATGCTCACGAGGAAGATCGAGCGTCTGGCAAGCACGGGACGGCGTTCGCTGGCCGTGGCCGAAGGCCAGACGACCACCACGCTGGGGCCCGACATCTCCGGGCTGACGCTCCTCGGCCTGTTGGCCTTCTCGGACCCCGTCCGCCCCTCAGCCTCCGCTGCTGTCGACGGCATGCGCCGCGCCGGCATTGAGGTCGTCGTTGTCACCGGGGACCATGCCAGCACGGCGGAGAGCGTGGCGGGCGAGCTCGGGCTGATGGACGGCCGGCGAGTACTGACCGGCACTGAGCTGGGCAAACTTTCCGACGCCGAGCTCGATGGGGTGCTCACCAATGTGTCGGTGTTCGCCCGTGTCGTGCCCGCGGACAAGGTGCGCATCGTTGAGGCCTACCAGCGGGCCGGACGGGTCGTGGCGATGACCGGCGATGGGGCCAACGATGCGCCGGCCATCAGGCTGGCCGACGTCGGCCTGGCGCTCGGCCGGCACAGCACCTCGGCGGCCCGGGGGGCGGCTGACATTGTGATCACCGATGACCACATAGAGACCCTTCTCGACGTAGTCACCGAGGGCAGAGGTATGCGGGGATCGGTCCGAGATGCCGTCGCCATCCTCCTCGGGGGGAACGCGGGTGAGGTCGTCTTTACGGTGGCCACCAGTGCGATCACGGGGAGACCGGCGTTGTCCACCCGGCAGTTGCTGCTTACCAACCTTCTGACCGACGTGGTCCCCGCTATAGCTATTGCCATCAGACCGCCGCGGGGACGCACGGCTGAACAGCTCCTGGCCGAGGGACCGGACCGCTCCTTGGCCGGGCCCATGTACGGGGCCATCGCCCAGCGCGCCACGGTCACCGCGGCCGGTGCTGGAGCAGCTTGGGGGGCGGCCCGCCTGACCGGTCGCCCCAGGCGCGCCAATACGGTCGGGCTGGTTGCCCTCGTCGGGTCGCAACTAGGCCAAACCATTGCCATCGGTGGGACCGACCCCGTCGTCCTCGCTGCCAGCCTGGTTTCGGCGGGGGTACTCGCGGCCATCGTGGAGACCCCTGGCGTCAGCGAGTTCTTCGGCTGTACGCCGCTCGGCCCGATGGGCTGGGGCATTGCCATCACGTCGTCGGCTGCGGCGACAATGGCCGGCGTGTTGGTGCCGCGATTTGTAGACGCGCTGAGAACGTCGAGCGACAGTTAGACTCCGGACAGTTCCCATCAAATGAGGTGACGTTGATGCCCACCACACCGAGATCGACAACGACTGCCATTAAGAGCGAGCCTGCCAGAAACAGTGAGCCGCCCCGCGCTATCAGCCTGCTCGGGCTACCGGTACCGGTGCCGAGCACAGGGACAGCTCTCTACTACAGCGGGATCGCTGCCTTGGTGGCCGCCGAACTCATCGACTGGCCGGTCGCGTTGGCAGTCGCCGTAGGTCACGAGCTGCTCGTACGCCGTCAAAGGCCCGCCGCGTAAACATATGCAAAATCCGGAGGGCCCACCTAGCGCTGTGGAGCGCGCCCGCCGGTAGCGCAAGAAAAGGTCACGTCGTTTACGCCAGGGCCACGGCGCTTCGTGGGAACAGCCAGTCGAGTAGACGGGTGATGACGAACTGCACTGCGGTCGCCAGCGCTTGGACGATAAATACTTCGGCAAACTCACCCATGGGCCGTGCGCCTCCTTTGCCGTCGCTCAGGTTCGAAGTACAGCCTATAACTGCGACAAAAACACGGGTGTAATTTTGGCCAACGACCGAGTGAACAACCGGTGAACATTCGGCCGCATTCAGTGCCGATCTCGCGAAATCCCGAATGCCCCCACAGGTTCGCGGGCGAGGCCAACCGGAAGGACTTGACAACCCTACCCCGGAGGAGAGGACGCTATGTCAGCATTATCGCAGAAGTCGCCGGTGCCAACGCCAATACCAACGATAGAGCGGCCGCCTGTCTCAGCATGGCGCGTGCCCAACCCGCTCACCGCCCTCGAGTCGGTGCTCAGGCGCGACGAAGCCGATATTTTGCTGATAGCGGGCAACGTAGCCCTGGTCGCCCTCGAGGTCATCGAGTGGCCGGTAGCAGCGCTTACGCTCGCTACGCACGCGATCGCACGGAGCCGTTTCAAAGCCCTCCAAGCTGTGGCCGAAGTGGCCGAGGAAGCGGATTGAATCCTTCCCACGGCTAAAGCCGGTCGTATAGGCAGGGTTGACAAGTCGGAGGTCCCGGCAGTGCTTCGCTGCCATGTGCACCTGTTCCAGGTCCACCGGCACCGGTCCCATTCGGCCAAGACCTGGCGTTCGGTCCCAGAAGAGAGCCGGAGCGCGTAGTTGTACCGGACTGTCCTCTCGGTACCGGTGCCCCGAGCGTCACTTGGAACCTGTACCGGGTTGCAGGAAAAATTCGCTCAGGCGGGTGCATCTCTACCTGGTTGACGGCGGTACCAGTGGCGCCTTCCTTCTCGGCGTGGACCGTGGTTCCATTGAACGCATGAGATATGCCTTCAGGGAACGGATGCTGGGGACGAGCGGCCTGGTGGTCTCGGAGCTCGGGCTCGGGTGTATGGGTATGAGCTACCACCGAAGCACCATGATGGACTGGGACGCGGCGATAGCGCTGGTGCGCAAGGCGGTGGACCTTGGCGTGACCTTCTTCGACACGGCGCAGGTCTATGGCCCGTTCACGAACGAACAGCTACTCGGAGAGGCCATCGCGCCCGTTCGTGACCAGGTCGTCGTGGCCACAAAGTTCGGGGAGGTCGATGTCGCCGGTCAGTATGTCCGTTCAAGTCGGCCCGAGCTGGTCAAGCAGACCACCGACGCCTCCCTCGCTCGCCTGGGCATCGAGACGATCGACCTGCTCTACCAGCACCGGGTCGACCCCGACGTGCCCATAGAGGAGGTCGCCGGCGCGGTCAAGGACCTGGTCGAGCAGGGCAAGGTCAGGTTCTTCGGCTTGTCCGAGGCGGGTGCTCAGACGGTCCGCCGTGCCCACGCGGTTCTGCCGGTGGCTGCCGTCCAGAGCGAGTACTCGCTGTGGTGGCGACGCCCGGAGCAGGAGGTGCTCTCCGTGTGCGAGGAGCTGGGCATCGGGTTTGTGGCCTACAGCCCATTGGGCCGGGGCTTCCTCGCCGGCTCGGTCGACGAGCACACCACTTTCGACAGCGGTGACAACCGCAACACGCTGCCGCGCTTCACGGTCGAGGCGCGCCAGGCGAACCGGGCGCTCGTCGACCTGCTCCGTACCGTAGGTGCGCAGAAAGGCGCCACACCCGCTCAGCTCGCACTGGCCTGGCTCCTCGCCCAACGTCCATGGGTAGTCCCGATCCCAGGGACGACGAAGCTACACCGGCTGGAGGAGAACCTTGGCGCCGGCGCCATTGAGCTCACCAGCGACGATCTCGCAGGGCTCAACCGCGCCGCTTCCGAGATCCCGATCGTGGGCGACCGGTACCCAGGGGAAGTCGAGCAGATGACGAACCGCTGAGCACCCCCGGTCGAAGCTGGCTGAAGTAAGCATCTCGTGGGCCGGAGCGGTCCCCAGGACCGTACTGCCCTCTTCAGTGCGGGGCCGCCGGCTTCGTGTCACGAGCGGCGAGGCCGGGGCGGTCGGGGTCGACGTTGAAGGAAATGACCCGGCGGGGGTGGATCCTGATGATCTCGGCGGCGAAATGGCCGGTCGGGTCAGCGGGCCCTACGGTGGTCTCCGCCTCTCCTCGGATCTCCAGGAAGTGCGCCCCCTGCACACTCGGTGCGCTGACCTCGTCCACCACGAAGGCGACGTGCGGGTTGGAGCGGACATTGCGGTACTTGGCGCTCTTCGCCATATTGAGCCCCGAGATGTCGATCGTCCCTAAGTCGGCGTTGTAGTTGAAACCGAGCGGTTTCACCTGAGGGAAGCCATCGGGCCCGATAGTGGCCAAGTGCCCGCGAGCATGACGGGCCAAAAAGCGCTGCTCAGTGTCGGTTAGGGTCACGGCTAGAAGGCTAATACCTAAAGTGAGGTTGAGGTCAAGGGCTCCGTGACCCTGTCGTTCACTGGCCGCGCACAGGCTCGCCCCGGCTCAGTGGGAGCGTTAGACCATCTATGAGAGCGGGCTGGCCTTCGACGGCTAGGGAGACCTCCTCGTCGGCGACGACGGTCCTTACGATGCCTGCCAACTGACCGCTACAGGTGACCGACGACCGGTGGGCAATATCCGGGGGGACGGGAGCGTCGCCCCGCTTGCCGAAGCACCAGACGGCAACGTCGCCATCGGGACCGGGACCGACGGGTTCGAGTGGTTCTCGCCAAGCGGTAGGGCCACCCAGGTCGCAGACCTCGGCGCCTGGGCCAACAAGGGATCACCGACGCCGGGAACGGCTGGACAAACGTGAGCGCGAACGCTGAAGTCACGCTGAGCGGGAACGTTCGGGCGATTTGGAGGTCCTGACGCGGGATGCCTTGACGCGCTGCCCATTGCGCAGCCCGCCCTTTCGCAATATGGTCACTACGACCAGCGCCGGGCTGGCTGTGTAGAGGAGGGGACGGTGGACGAGGTGCCGGAAGGTGCGCTCAGTTCGTTCCGTGGTCGCTTCGGGGGCCGGGTAGTGACGGCCGAGGACGCCGATTACGACGCGGTGCGCGCGGCGTGCGTTTGGAACGGCGACATCGACCGACGTCCTTGGGTAATAGCCCAGGCGACGTCGACCGCCGACGTGGTCGCCGCAGTGGGGCTGGCGCGGGAGGTCGGCCGCGATGTGGCTGTCCGGGGCGGCGGCCATAACTTCTCAGGTTCCTGCATCGCCGATGACGCGGTGATGATCGACCTGGGTGGCTTGTGCGATGTGCATGTCGACCCAGTCGCCAGACGAGCCGTCTGCGGAGGCGGCACCCGCTGGTCCCAGCTCGACGCGGCTACCCAGGAGCATGGCCTGGCTGTTCCGGGTGGGTTCATCAGCCACACCGGTGTCGGAGGGCTCACCCTCGGGGGAGGTGTCGGCTGGCTGAGCCGAAAGGCTGGCCTGAGCTGCGACAACCTCGTTTCGGTGGAGGTCGTCACCGCTGAGGGAGCCGTTGTCCGAGCCTCGGCGGAAGACAACCCAGACCTGTTCTGGGGGGTGCGAGGGGGTGGCGGCAACTTCGGCGTGGTCACCTCGTTCGAGTTCCAGCTCCACGAGGTCGGCCCGATGGTGTTGTTCGCCTTGTCGTTCTGGGATCTCGACCACGGCCCCGCGGCATTGCGTGCCGCTCGGGACCAGGCGCCCCAATTGCCTGATGACGTGGCCGTGTTCTTCGCTGGGCTGAACGCCCCTCCAGCTCCTTTCGTGCCCGAGCAGTACAGGGGTGCACCGGGCTACGCCGTCCTGCTGGTCGGGCTCGGGCCCGCCGACGCGCACGCCCGGGCGGTTGCCGCCTTGCGTGAAGCGGCCCCCCCGACGTTCGCCTTCGATACGCCGCTGCCCTATGTCCAGTTACAGAAGATGTTCGACGAGAGCGCTCCTTGGGGCATCCGCGGCTACGAGAAGGCGGTCTACCTCGACGAGCTGACCGATGCGGTGATCGAGGTGATCGCGCGACACCTGCCTAACAAAGCATCACCCATGTCTTTCATGCCGATGTTCGTCCTGGGGGGCAACTTCGCGCGGCACGCCGACAATGAGAGCGCCTTTGGAGGCCGGCGCCAGACCCGCTATGTGCTCAACATCGCAGCAGTGGCGCCCACCGCCGAGCTGCTCGAGGCAGACCGGGCGTGGGTGCGGGCGTTCTGGTCCGACCTCGTCCCTCATGCAGCCGGGGTGGGCAGTTATGTCAACTTCATGGCCGATATCGACCAAGACCGCGTCATCGCCAGCTATGGTCCCGAAAAGTACGAGCGGCTGAGCCAGCTCAAGGCCAAGTACGACCCAGGCAATGTGTTCCACCTCAACGCAAATATCCGCCCTGGGGCGACTGTGTAGCCCCGAGCCGGCGCGGTATAGCAGCCTGGCACTCATTGTCCTAGCGTTGTTGACGCTCACGCTGCCGTTGCGCCCACGCTCCCGTTGCCCGATGGCTGCCGAGTCGAGCCTCTTGGTAAGCCCTTCCAGCATGGTGCGGCGCGTGGGTGACCGACGGGAAGATACTTGCCGAGATGATCGTCGCGCCGGGATCGCTTACGCCGGTAGGGTTGCCTACGCAAGAAGGTGCAGTTAAAACGTTTGATTGATTTACCAGGGGCCGAAGGTTGGCTGGCGCGGGGTGAGTGAAGATAACCAGCTGATCCGGTGGGCATGGACGGGCGAGGAAGAACCCCTGGCCTTGGTCGCAGCCCAGCGCTGAGAGTGCTTCCATCTGGTGCTCGGTTTCGATGCCCTCAGCGACGACGGACATGCCAAGGGCGTGGGCCATGGCCGTGATGGCGGCGATGATCTCCCGGTCCCGGTCGTTACCGCCGACCTGCTCCACGAAGCTGCGGTCGATCTTCAAGATGTCCACGTTCAAGCGCTGGATGTGAGCCAGCGTCGAGTAGCCCGTACCGAAGTCGTCCAGGGCCAGCCGTACCCCGAGCTTGGACAGTTCGGCCAAGGTGCTTGCGGCCTCTCCCAGCTCGCCGATGAGGGCCGTCTCGGTGACCTCCAGGCACAGCTGAGACGAGGCGATGCCGTGGCGGTTGATGGCGGACGTGACTCGGTCAACCAGCGTGGGGTCGGAAAGCTGCTGCCCCGATACGTTCACCGAGACGGTGAAACCGTCCGGGTAGACGCCTTCGGCCACCCATTGCGCCAACTGACGGCAGGCTTCGTCCAGGACGAAGCTGTCAACGGCGCCGATAAGGCCCCGCGCCTCGGCCAAAGGGATGAAGTCAGCCGGAGCGATGACGCCGAGCTCGGGGTGGCGCCAGCGGACGAGGGCCTCGGCGCCGCATAGCGATTGGTCCTCCAGGGAGAACAGGGGCTGGTAGAGAAGGAATAGCTCGTCGTCCTCGACGGCCTTGCGCAGGGTGGCGTCAAAGTCTTGGCCAGCTATGGCCCGAGAGTGCAGGTCGGCGTCATAGGCACGAAAGCAGTCCCTGCCTGCGTCCTTGGCCTCGTACAGGGCGATGTCGGCTTGGGACAGCAACGTGGCGGGGTCGGCCAAAGCGTCATCGGTCACCACCAAGCCGATGCTGGCAGTGACGGTGAGGTCGTTGCCATTGTGCACGAGGCGCTCACCGATGGCCCGTAGCGTCCTGCTGGCCATCAGCCGGGCGTCGTCATTATCTCGCAGGGCACCGCGCAACAAGATGAACTCGTCACCGCCGAAGCGGGCCACAGTGTCGCCTCGTCGAGAGATGCGGGACAGGCGGCGGGCCACCTCGCTCAGTACCCGGTCACCGGCATCGTGGCCGTGCGAGTCGTTGATGACCTTGAAATTGTCGAGGTCGACAAACATCAGGGCCACCCGGCCGGGGCTGCGGTCGAGGGCCACCAGAGCTTGGGACAGGCGGTCCATGAGCGCCAGGCGGTTGGGCAGGCCGGTGACACCGTCGTGGAGGGCCTGGTAGGCGAGTGCCTGTTCGGCCAAGACCTGGGCCGTCACGTTGCGCGACATACCGAAAGTACCCACGATGTGGCCACGGTCGTCACGTAACGGCAGCTTGGTGGTCGAGACCCAAGCGTCGGGGCGGTCCGTGAAGGTTTCGCGCTCGACCTTGGCCACCATGGGCTCGCCGGTGCGGATTATCCTCTGCTCGTCGGCAAAGGCGGCGTCGGCGTGCTCGGCGCTGAAGAAGTCGAAGTCCGACTTACCGATCACCTCGTCGGCACTGCGGCCGTCGGCCTGGTCCAAAAGAAAACCTGCGCTGACCAAGACGAACCTGCTTTCCAGGTCCTTGAAGAACACTCGCTCCTCGGGGTTGGCCAACAGGTTGCTCATGCACAGGCGCTCCAGCGTGTAGCGGTCCAGTTGCTCGAGTGGGAGGGAGAACCTTTGACTGGTGGCCACGGCGGCCCTCCCTTCCGCCATTAGGGCTCGCGCCTGAGCGCGCCTAGTGCTCCTTGGTCCCGGCTGCTCGTGGGGTATGGCGCCCTCCGAACGAGCCTCGGGACCGAGCCTTCCCAGTTGACAACGGCGAGGCTCGATTTCCGGCTCATAGCCTCGGGCTGTGCAACGAGCCGAGATGGTTGCTGGTCAGAGGCCAGGGCTGGTTGGAGTGGCAAGCGCCGCTCAGCGCGCCGCGACCTCCTTCGCCAGGCCCGATCTACGGCCCTGAGCTCACACAAAAGTTCCTGCTCAAGGTCACAAAGCGTTACGTACGCCCATTCGAGTTCTGGGCTGGGCGGGCCAAGTAGTCGGACGCTGGCCAGGAGGTCGATCTGGGTGCGCAGGGCACTGAGGTGTTCCACCGAGGTCACAGTCAGAACGTCGTCCGGCGGTGGTCACCCAAGTAGGGGGATAAGGTCACATTTGTGCACTGGGTGAGAAAAGGCGTAGCACAATTGGACCGGCGGGATCTTTTTAGTTAGTTAGTCGTACCTAATGACAGGACCATCGAGTGCCGACAAGGGTTATAGCCGGGTCCCATGCCATAGGGGAGGGCTCCTTGAGCGCGCTCATACAGGGCTCGTCCCGAGGTCCTGTCCTGCCAGGTTCAAGCCTGGCGTTTGTTTGCCGAAGGTGACTACGGAGGTCAAGCATGGCTCAGCGCAGCCAGGACGTTCGTGCCTTTTGGCTGACCGCAGCGGTCTTTGCCTTGTCGAGCACCGTGTTCCTGCTCTGCGTGGCCCTACGTGCCGGTGGCCCTCGTTCCACCGACATCATCGACAACCTTGGGCAGCTCACCGCGCCAATGGTGGCGACGACGACGTGTGGCTTGGCCGCGTGGCGGCTCTCGCGAGCTCGTCTTTCGTGGGCACTGCTGGCTGCCTCCTGCGCGTCGTGGGCGGCCGGTCAGTTCGTATGGTGCGATTACGACCTGGTCCGACGCGTGACAGTACCCTTCCCGTCGCTGGCCGACGCTGGCTATCTCACGGCGGTACCGCTCTTCATCGCCGGCTTGCTGACGTTCCCCAGTGTGGCCAGGCGGTTGGCTTCCCGGCTACGCACCCTGCTCGATGCAGCCATGATCGCGGGGTCGTTGCTCTTTTTCAGCTGGGCGCTGGTGTTGGGCCCGACCTTCCGGGACCATCAGGGCGGCCTGTTCAAACAGGTCCTCTCCATGGCCTACCCGGCCAGCGACGTGGCCATGGTGTCGCTGGCAGTTATAGTCGTCATCGGGGCGGAAAAGGACTACCGGGCCTGCCTCGGGCTGGTAATGGCCGGGATCGTGGCCTTCGCCCTGTCTGACAGCGGCTTCGCCTACTTCACGGCAACCAATAGTTACGGCATTGGCAATGCCCTCGACACCGGCTGGGTCGCGGGGTATTTCTTGATCGCCCTGGGGGCACTGAGGGCGCTGAGAGTTGCACCAACGGAGCGGGACGACGTTGCTTCCGACCGGGTCACCCTGGCCAGGGTCCTTACCCCGTACGCCGTCGTGGGCCTGGCCGGGGCGGTTGTCATGGCGCGTTTGGCCGAGAGGCGGTCTTTCGGGTTGTTCCTCCCCGTCGAGGGGTTCTTGCTGCTGGTGGCCCTGACCGCCAGGCAGATCCTCACGCTGTTGGACAACGTCACTTTGAACCGACAGTTGGTCGTCAAAGTGGAGCTCGGGAGTGAGGAACTGCGGGCTCGCGAGGAACGGTTCGCGGCATTGGGCCAACACTCCTCCGACCCCATAACGATCGTTGACCTCGCCAGCACCGTCTTGTTCCAAAGCCCCTCGGTGGAGCGGGTGCTGGGCTGGGGCCCCCTAGCCACCGCCGGGGGGTGCCTCCTGGACATGATGGAGCCGGCTGACCGCGACCAATGGGCCGGCCTAGTAACAAGGCTCTTGTCCGACCCGACGGCCGAGGTGACCGCCGAGTGGCGGATGCGCCATTCGGACGGGTCATGGCGGTTCCTGCAGTCGGTACTTACCAACCTCTTAGACGAGCCCAGCGTGGCCGGGCTGGTGCTCAACAGTCGTGACATAACAGCCCAGAAAGCTCTCGAAGAACAGCTACGCCACCAGGCCTTTCATGACCCCCTGACCGGGCTGGCCAATCGCGCCCTGTTCGGCGAGCACCTGAGCAAAGCGGTCCTCGGGCGTCGGCGTAGCGGTGTCTCGCTGGGCGTGATGTTCGTAGACCTGCACAACTTCAAGGCGGTCAACGACCTCCACGGACATGCCCGTGGCGACCAGCTTCTCCGAGAGGTGGGCGACAGGCTAAAGGCTGAGGTGCGAGACGCAGACGTGATCGCCCGCCTCGGGGGCGACGAGTTCGCGGTGCTGTTCGAGGGACCTTCAGAGGGCTTTGACCCCGATGCCGCCGCCGAGCGCCTCGTCGCGAGCTTCGCCCGACCTTTCGGTGAGGGGACCAACCAGGTCGTGGTGCAGGTGAACATCGGGGCAGCAGTCAGTAGCGTCAATGCCGAGTCAGACCGGGAGTTGCTGCGCGACGCTGACTTGGCCATCAATGCGGCAAAAGCTGCCGGCGCTGGGTCGTACGTCAGATTTACCTCCGCTCTGCACCAACAAATACTGGACAGAATGCAGATCGAGTCCGAACTGCGTAGAGCTTTGGACGGCGATGAGCTGATGTTGTACTACCAGCCCGTGGTGGAGCTCAGTTCTGGCGAGATCGAAGGCGTAGAAGCTCTCATCCGCTGGGCCCACCCGCAACGGGGCCTGGTCGCTCCCGGCGTGTTCATAGCGGTCGCCGAGTCCTCCGGCTTGATCGTGACCATCGGGGAATGGGTGCTGCGCCAAGCCTGTCGTGATCTTGAGGCCATGACAAAGAGCGCGCGCCGGGCGCTCCGGATGAACGTCAATGTCTCGGCCCGACAGCTGTCCCATCCGGGGTTCGAGGACATGGTCGTCCAGACCCTACGCGACAGCAACGTGGATCCTCGACTGATCACCCTAGAGATAACCGAGAGCCTGCTGGTCGACGACATAGCTGGAAAGGCCGACGTGCTGGCGCGTCTGCGCCTGCACGGGCTGAGCATTGCCATCGACGACTTCGGCACGGGGTACTCGTCCCTGAGCTCCCTCCGTGACATGCCGGTCGACACGCTGAAGATTGACAAATCATTTATTGATGGCATCGCGCTCACTCGGGAATCGGCTCGTCTGGTGCAAACGATCATCCACCTCGCGAACGACCTTGGCCTCGGCACCGTGGCCGAAGGGGCTGAGAAGTTGGACCAGGTGCAGATGTTGCGTTCGCTGGGGTGCCAGTTGGTGCAGGGTTACTACTTCTCAAAGCCAGTTCCCGCTCCGGACGTGGGACGTTTACTGAGGGATGGACTCGGGGCAAGTACAAGCGTCGTCACGCCCGTCTAGACCGCGACCGAGGCTCTCGGCGCAAGATGATTGCGCGAGTCGGTGACCCCGAGTCCCTCAGCCAAGACGTGCATCGGCAGGTCTTCAACGAAGTAACCGATGACAACCCTGCGCAAGCGCTCGAGCAGATCGAAGGCCAGAGCGTCAAGGTTCAGGACAACAGCGCGGTGGAGGTCGGCGTTTAGGGCGGAACTATGCTTACGCAACGGCTATTTGCCCGCGTTGTGGTCAGGGTAATGACACGAACGGGGCATCCAGTGCGGGCGGCCTAGGCGCCGATAGCTTGAGGGGTGGGCCAGGTAATGGGCGGTCCGTGCCGTTTAGGAAGGGTGCACCTACAGTGACCTTGAGCTTACGAAGGTGGGGGCACGGCTCTCGGGCCAGCGCTCGTCACGCTGAGAGCCTCGTTGGCAGTTTGACTGTCATGGCGCAACGCGAGACGCACCTCCCTGTCGGCCTCAGCTCATCTGCATTCGGAAGATGGGACTCTACTTTTCCAACTTCCTGGCAACCGACCGTTCGGGACGTGACGGGTCCCGTCTTGCCCGGCCACCATGGTGCGGCAAATAGCATGACGCCTGCGGAGCGGCGGAACACTGCCGCCGGGCCGCCCTCACCGGCCGACCAGAACCGAGGAAGAGCCCTCTTGGCCCGGTGGGTACAGAACTACGAGAGATTGCAGCTGACCGACAGGATGGCACGCATGGAGACGATGCTCTTCGCGCCCGGTCCTGATGACGATGGCGCTGGGGCGCTCAGGGTACTGAGAGCGGTACGGGGCCACATCAGGGACGGGAGCGAACTGCACGCCCAGCTACTGGACGACCTTGACGACATTTTGGCCATAGCCGACGGTGCCAGCCCACCGCCCGACTAACTCATATTGTTATCGCCTCGGAATGACCAAAATTGGTGGGGCCCGGGGGCGGGAAGTGTCTCCAGCTGCGGGCCGTCAACGCCAATAATGTAGCCCAGCTGACCGGCGAATGTGCCGATGGCCGCCACCGCCCTTGACCTGCTACTTGTTGGTCGGGGAGGGGGGACTTGAACCCCCGGCCTCCTGCTCCCAAAGCAGGTGCGCTACCAACTGCGCTACTCCCCGGAGATGTCACATTTGCCAGTCTACCAGCCCTTTCGCGCCCAACGGAGTCCGGCGGGGTTTCTGGAAGTGACCTCTTCGGCGCCCTTTGTCGCGGTGGTTAACGGAAGACAAGTGGAAGCGTCCAGAAACCTTGGCCTTGTGCTCTCACGGCAGGGAACGTCTCTCGGACCCGTTGTCACGGTCCCCACGCTAGTCGTCAAGGGATTGACTGTCCGACGGCTGAGCCGCGACTTGACCTCTCAGACGTCCCGTCCACCCTCCAGCACCGCCATGGCGGTGAAGGTGGCGTCCGTGAAGCCGCCCAACGTGTAGCGGCCTCGCTCGCCGGCAGGAAGTGCCGACGGGCGGTAACCCGGCACCGACATGGCGTCGAGGCCCTGGACCAAAGCGTTGCGCTGGCCGTAGATGACCACGTCCACGTCCTTGGCCCGCTTGGCCGTGGCCATGGCCATCACGGCGGCCACTTCGACCCGCGCCGTCTTCAGGTGCACGAGATCCACGAAGCGGGTATCGCGCTCGGCAGCGCTCTCGCAGAACGTGTCCTCGCCCACCACGTTGGTGGCAGCCATAAGGAACGGCACCGGCCCCGGGTCGCGCACATAGGCCGGGCCCCTTCATGAGTGACGGCGCGCTGGCGCAGGGTGCGGACCGGCGCCATCAGGTTGGCCCGCAGCGGGCGGTGTTTGGTACCCGAGAACTTCGCTATCGCCTTTCGCCTTTTCTATGGGGGCGTCATTTCCCTTGTCCTTTCTTGATTGGCTGGGCCGGGCAGTGGGCCCGGCCCGAGAGCCACACCTTGCCGGCCATCCGGCTGGCCAGGTCGGCACTGGTGAACAGCTTCTTGGCCTGCGTGCGGCTGTGGCGGCGGCCGGCGCCGTGCGAGCACGACATCCAGCAGGCGGGGTTGCCCTTGCCAGCCACGATGTAGCTGCGGGCCCCCATGGAGCCCGGGATAACGCCGAGGTCCCCTCGGTCGGCCTTGATGGCACCGACCGTCCCAACCCTGCCGGGCGGGGCCAGCGCCCTCGTCCGGCTCTTCCGAGCCCGCACCCCCCGGCCGGCCCTGGCGCTCCAACCCCCCGCCGGCACAGTAGGCTCCGCTTCTCATATGAAAGCCCAGATAGCTCCACTGGAGGGCAACAAGGTCAAGCTCTCGGTCGAAGTGGAGGAAACAGAGGTCGAACAGGCCATCGACGAAACGTTCGCCAAGTTCTCCCGGGAGCTCCGGGTACCCGGGTTCAGGCCCGGCAAAGCGCCCCGCCGGGTGCTGGAGGCGCGGATCGGGCGGCCGGCGGCCCGCCACGAAGCCCTCGAGCAGCACATCCCCTTCTGGTACGGCCGAGCTGTCAGGGACAAGGCGGTGGACGTCATCACCGAACCCGAGATAGAGGTCACCGCCGGTGAGGACAGCGGCCCGGTCGCCTTCGACGCCGTGGTGGAGGTCAGGCCCCGGCTCAAGCTGACCGGCTATGACCCCCTCAAAGTGACAGTGCCCAGCCCGCTGGTGACGGAGGAGGAGCTGAGCAGGCAGATCGACCGCCTCCGGGGCAACTTCGCCTCGCTGGAACCCGTCGAGCGCGAGGCCCGCGCCGGCGACAGCATCGTCATTGACATGAGCGCGACCAGGGACGGCCAGGCGGTGGCCGGGATGTCCTACAGCGACTACTCGGTCGAGCTCGGCGCCGGGAACGACCTTCCCGAGCTCGACGAGCACCTGCCGGGCGCGCGGGCTGGTCAAACGGTCGACTTCGACGCCGACCTCGGGGGCACGCCGGTCCAGGTGCAGGTGGTCGTGAAGCAGGTCCAGGAAAAGGTCCTGCCCGAGATCACCGACGAGTGGGCGTCCGAAGCCTCGGAGTTCTCCACCGTTGACGAGCTGCGACAGGACATCGAGACCAGGATGTCCGAGATGAAAAAGATGCAGACGGCCATGAGCCTGCGCAACGGGACGCTCGATGCGCTCGTCGCCCTGGTGGACGAGGAGCCCCCGACCGTACTGGTCGACGTCGAGGTGCAGCGCAGCGCCGAGGAGCTGGGCCGGCGGCTCGATACCCAGGGCGTACGCCTGGAGAGGTACCTGGAGGCGACCAGCCGTACCCTCGAGGAGCTGATCGCCGAGCTCCGCACCCAGGCCATACCCAGCGTCAAGGCCGACCTGGCCCTGCGGGCGGTGGCCGATGAGGTCGGCATCGAGCCGTCGGAGGCCGAGCTGGACGCGTTCATGGAGCGTATGGCGGCGGGCGCGGGGGTCAGCCCGGCCGCCCTCCGGGAGCAGGTCGAGCGCGCAGGGCGGCGTCTCGCGGTACGCTCGGATCTAAAGAAGAGCAAGGCTTTCGACTGGCTGGTCGAACACGCCGAGGTAACGGACGAGGAGGGCAATGGGGTGGACCGAGCACTGCTCGTAAGAGCTGGTCAGGGTCTTGACCCGCTTTCCCCGGCCGGTGGTGTGGACGACGGCTCCGACGAGCCGGGAGGGGCTGAATGAGGGCCGTCAACCAGTACCACGTCCCCGGCATCTTCGAGCAGACCAACCGGGGCGAGAGAGGCTACGACCTTTTTTCCCGCATGCTTGAGGAAAATATCGTCTTCATGGGGACCCCGATCGACGACTACGTGGCCAACGCGGTGTGCGCCCAGCTGCTCTATCTCGAGTACAAGAACCCCGACAAGGACATCAGCATCTACATAAACTCTCCGGGTGGTGACATCACCGCTCTGTTCGCGGTGTACGACACCATGAAGTTCGTGCGCAACGACATTTCGACCTTCTGCTACGGCCAGGCCGCCTCGGCGGCGGCGGTGATCCTCGCCGGGGGCACCAAGGGCAAGCGCTATGCGCTGCCGCACGGCCGTATCCTGCTGCACCAGCCCTACGGTGGGGCCGCCGGGCAAGCGGCCGACATCGAGATCCAGGCCAAGGAGATCATCAGGATGCGGGACCTGCTCAACGAGATGATTGCCCTCGACACGGGGCAGAGCCTGGATAAGGTGGTCTCTGATACCGATAGGGACTTCATCATGAGCGCGGCCGAGGCCAAGGATTACGGCATCATCGATGAAGTGATCACGACCCGCGAGCTGGCCGGCATACCTGCCGCGGCCGGCGTTGCCTGAGCACGAGGAGAGACATGGCCAAGTTCGGCGAATCGAGCGAGCTGGTCAAGTGCTCATTTTGCGGGAAGTCGCAAAAGCAGGTGAAGAAGCTCATCGCCGGTCCTGGCGTCTATATCTGCGACGAATGTATAGACCTCTGTAACGACATAATCGAAGAGGAGCTGTCCGAGCCGGCGGAGGTGCGCTTCGACGAGCTGCCCAAGCCGACCGAGATTTTCAACTTCCTCAACGACTACGTGATTGGCCAGGAGCGGGCCAAGAAGATCCTCTCGGTCGCCGTTTACAACCATTACAAGAGGGTCCAGGCGGGGGGCTACGCCGAAGGTGACGTCGAGCTCCAGAAGTCCAACATCCTCCTGCTCGGCCCTACCGGCTGCGGCAAGACCTTCCTGGCCCAGACGCTGGCCAGGATGCTCAACGTCCCCTTCGCCATCGCCGATGCGACGGCGCTCACCGAAGCCGGCTATGTCGGCGAGGACGTCGAGAACATCCTCCTCAAGCTCATCCAGGCCGCTGACTACGACATCAAGAAGGCCGAGACGGGCATCATTTACATCGACGAGATCGACAAGATCGCCCGCAAGAGCGAGAACCCGTCGATCACCC
>CAYZVQ010000038.1:0-23059 GCA_964481925.1 uncultured Acidimicrobiaceae bacterium | reverse complement strand
ACGATCGGCAGGGCGGCGGCTAGGACGATGAGCGGGGTCGTGGCGTTGGCACTGTAACTGGGCCCGTACACCAGCAGGGCCCAGTGTGCGGCCACCACTACGACTAGGGCGATCCCTACGGTCAATGGGAGCAAGATCCGGGCGGCGCGGCGCGCCAGTGCCCCGAAGTCGGCACTTTCGTGGGAACCTTCCGCCAGCATTGAGGAGCTCATGCCGAAGGGCACAGCATAAATAAGGTTGGCCAGGTTGAAAGCTATGAAGAAGTAGGCCGCCCGGCGGGGCCCGTCCCCGCTCACCACTATTACCGGCAGGACCAGTAACGGGAGGATCTGGAACACGTTGCCGACATAGTTGGCCAAGGAGAACCGCAGCGTCCTTAGGAACACGGCAATGTCTATGCGCAGGCTCGGATGGTAACCCACCCGCCAGACCAAGAAGACCAGGCTGGCCACTACGGCCACGCCGCTGGCCAGGCCGGTGGACGCGAAGATCCCGAACGCCGAAAAGGCCAGGAATCCGCCGAGGAGCACGACTTTGGTGACGCCTTGGACCACGCCATCGACGATGAAGTTGTAGTACGCCCGCCGGTGGGCGATGAACACTGAGTCGGTTAGCAAATTGGCGGCGGCGCAGCCGTTGAGCAGGACGAACGCGACGGCATTGAGCAAGTGGGCGCGTAGGAAGTCAACGTTCGGTGTGATGGACGGCACCACGACCAGGTACCCGACGGCGATCAGCATGGCGAGCCCGCTGCTGAGGACCAGCGCGGTGTTGATCTCGGCGTTGGCGTCCCGGGACGTGGGCAGGACCCGTATCAGCGTCTGGCTGAGCCCGAGGTCGCTGACATAGGCGATCACGGACATGGCCGAGATCACCGTGGTGGCCCGCCCGATGCTCACGCTCGAGCACAGGTGTGCGGCCAGCAACCAGAACACGAAGCCGAAAAGGCCCATGGTCCACGTCGAAAGCATTAGGAACAGGGAATTGCGGACCAGATGGTCATTTGACAGACGTTCCCGTATCGTCATAGCGCCGGGACCGCCACCCGTAGGGGGCTCCCACTGGTCAACGAACCCAGGAGATCCTCCATCTTGGTCACTTGGCTGGCCCAGTCGAACTCGCTCAGCACTCGGCGTCGCCCAGCGGCGCCGAGCTCGGCGGCCAGTTCGACATCGCCGGCCACCCTCATGAGCGCTTCGGCGAGTGCGCCCGGGTTGGCCGGCTCCACCAAAAGGCCGTCCGAGGAGTCGTTGACGATCGTGGGCAGCGCACCTATCCGTGACGCCACGACAGGTGTTCCGGCTTCCCAGGACTCGAGGATGACCGTCGGCAATGCGTCGTTGCACGTGGTCGGGTACACGATGGTGGCTGTCGCCGTCGCCAGGAGGCAGCGCCTCTCCTCGGCGCCGATCCACCCGCGGAAGCTGACCCGACGCAGGCCCAGTCGCGCCGCCACCTCTCGATATCGGGAGAGGTCGTCGCCGTCACCGCCGACCACGAGTTCTACTGGGGCGTCACTGGTCTGGCACTGGGCGCAAGCGGCGAGGACTTGGTCGAGGCCCTTCCAGGCGTGCGTGCGGTTGAGTTGGCCCAGGAAGACGAACCGCCTCGGGCCCCGGTCGCTCGGCTCCAGTGGTCGTACCGCTACGGCGTTGTTCACGACGAGCGTCTTGGCCTGCCACCGAGCGGGAAGGGCTCCCCGGACGTAGGAGGAGACGGCCACGATGTGGTCAGCCCGGCGCAATAGGCGGGCCCCGGCCGTGGCCTCGTAGGACCGGGCCAGCAAGTTGAACGCGGGGTGGCCCGCCTTCAGCGTGGTGGCGGCGTGCAGCACGACGACGAGGGGCAGCGCCCCGCAGGCCCCCGCGACTGCGTTGCCCAGCCCGGGCACGGGCACATTGACAACTACCACGTCAGGAGAGATCTCGCTGATAACCCTGCGCAAGGAGACGGGCCAGGACGGGCTCAACGGGGTGTTGGAAACGCGCCAGCGGGCAGGTACCCGCCTGATCTGCACGTCGCCGATAGCGTCCGTCGCCTCGAGCTCAGCCGGCCAGCGGGCGGTGAGCACGGTAACTTCGGTCCCCGGGCGCGACGCCAGGCTCTGCCCTAGCCGTTTGACGTATTCCTCCAGCCCTCCCACGTAGGGGTGGAAGTACGAGGAAACAAGCAGTACTTTCATGCCCGCGCCTTTGTCATCGGCCGCCGAAGATCTCGGCGTCACCGTTCGAGTAAATAAGGTCCTTGTACTTGGCCAGGAAACCGACCGGGTACGTGAAGTCCACGAGGTTGCCGTCGGGGCCGGCCGTCGAGGTACCGCTGTTCACCGTGTCGGCCCCCATGATGACGTAGGACGTGCGGTATACCGCCGTTGGGTAGTTGTTGGCGTCGATTTGGAAAGATGCGTACGGTAGGAACCGCGCCGTTGCAAACGGGTCGGCCTGGACGATGTCACAACGGCAGCTGGCTGTGTTGAGCCATTGCACGGCGGAGATCTCTTGGGGCTGGGTGTAGTAGTTCTCGTAGTACTCGCCGGCATTGTTGAGGTTGACCTGGGGCACATAACCCCCGGTAATTTGGGGTAGGAGGCCGGTCAGCGACACGAAGCACAGGCCGACCAGAGCACATACGGCGATGTCGGTTTTCTGGTGCCACAGCGGGCGCAGGGCAAATGACGCCCCGACCACGACCAGAGGGGCAAGGACGAACAGAGCCTGTTGGAACATGCGCAGGAGCCCGTAGTCGACCGACATCGTGGGCAGGACGACGGTGCCGACCAGCAGTACCAGGCTGCCGAGGGCGAGGTAGGCGTACTCGGCCGACATGCGCGGCGACCTCTTCCACCCCAGGAGGAGCACCGCCGCTCCCAGGACGGCGCAGATCTGGAGCAGGCGGGCAATAATGGCGCGCAGGACGCTGTTGAGCTCGTACGGGCTGACGCCGGCGGTGCTCAGTCCTCGACCTAGGGCCGTCAGAGGTGACCGCAGGGCCGGAGCGGGAGGGGTGGCGTACTTGGCCACGACCGAGCTCGGGTAAAACCCGTTCTTGACCCGGTCGGTCCCTGCCAGTTGGTCTTCTTGCAGCCGCCATTGCGCCATCTCGGCCGAGGGTGAGGCGTCATTGCCCGAGGACAGTGCGCTGTAGTTGACGTCGTTGCTCTTGGGGCCGCTTGACGTCCCGGTAGCCGCGTCGGCGATCTGGTGGAGGTCGGCGCTGAACTGGGGGCTGGCGTGCACCTCGACAAACGACCAGCTAATTACGAGCAGACAGGCCAGGCCTAGCAGGGCCCAGTTGAACACGACGGGGCGTTTGTTGGCACGCGTGCCCGATCTCTTGGCGAGGGCGGCAATGCGCCCCGGGGACGTGCCCCCCCGTTGACGGGCGGCCGCCAGCCACCGGCACACCGTCTTCGAGGCCACCAGGGCGATGGCGCCGATCGCCAATGTGCCCAAGAAGACATAGCTCGTCGAGTAGTGCGCCAATGCCATCCCCGCCAGGCAGCACCCGATCAAGGCTCGCCGGGCGCCGAGGTTGGCCCCGCCTGAGAAGGCGAGGGCCAAGATGACCGAGACGTACAGGAAGGCGATCTCCTGGCGGTTGAGAAAGACAAGGTCGTCCACAAATGTCGGGAACGCTATGAACAACAAAGCACTGGCGACGCCAAGCCGGCGCCCGAACATGCGCCAAGACATCTCAAATAGAGCCACCGGCGCCGCCGCGAACATCAGCGGGAAGTCCACCTTGTACACGTACGGCGTCGCCACCCGGGTCAGCTGCCACAGCATCTGGGGAAGGATGGTGATGCTCAGGCAGGCGTCGTAACTGGTGCCGGCGGCGCTGGCGGACCAGCGTTGTGCTTGGTGGACGAGCAAGAAGGTCCGGTACTCCACCTGGATGTCGTGGCCCGTCGTGTACCACCCACGCAGGGAGGTCTGGTAGAGGACGGCCAGTCCTATCCCGTACAGGCACAGCATGACCACGTTGCGCCGTACCCGTCTTGAGCAGAACAAGACGAGCAGGGCCGCGGCCGCGGTTACCCCCAGGGCCATCTCAGCCAGGCCGCCTCCGGCACCGTTGTTGAGCCGGACCGTGCCGGCCACGGCCAGGAGCACCCCGGTCGCCGTGAGGCCGACGGCCAACTTTTCCATCCCGCCCAGCGGCGCCCGCCGGAGATGGCCCGTACGCAGGCAGCGGGGGCAGCCGATGATGATGGCGGCGTTGAAGGCGTCCACGAAACCGAGGACCGGCGCGCTGGCCAGGGGGTGGGGGTCACCGAGCCACGGCAGGACTGTGTTTAGGACCAGGCCGCCCACCATGAGGGCCACGACGGTGAGCGCCAGTGCCAGGGGCAACCGGGTGCCGAGCCCGCGGACCTTCCTATTGAGCGCCTTGGCCAGGAGCCGGGTCGGCAGGCCCAGCCCGACCAAGAGCCCGAGGGCGGGCAAGGCAAAGGGCACGCTTGCCCCTACGGCCAGCATGACGCTGCCGATGACGCCGGCCACGACCATGGCGAGGGTCAACAAGTCATAGCGGTCCAGGTCGGACCGTAGGGTGGGCGCCTCGGGCTGTGCCGGCGAACTGCCGGGGCCGGCCGGTGTGGCCCGCCCGGAGTTACGAAATGCCATCGTAAATCTCCTCCAGCACCTCGGTTATCCGCGACCACCGGAGGGGCTCCACGAGCTGCCGCCCGGCTGCGCCCATCTCCTCGGCCTGTCGCGGGTGGGTACGGAGGTCGTCGACCGCCGCCGCCAGAGCGGTCCCCGACCGTGGCACCAGCCTCCCCGCGCCGGCCAGCGTTTCCCTTGTCCCGGCGACGTCGGTAGCCACGACGGGCAGGCCGCTCGCCATCGCCTCCAGGAAGCAGAGGGGCATGCCCTCCCGCTCCGATGACGACACCAAGACGTCAGCCCACCGGTACCACTCGCCAAGCTGTTGAGGGGTCTGCGCGCCCACGACCCTGGCCTGGCCGCTCAGCGATGCCCGTGCCATGGCCTCGACGTCGTGGCGGAGCTCGCCGTCCCCCGCCACCACCAGCTCGGCCTTGGGCCCGAGGACCCTGACCGCGTCGAACAGGAGCGGAAGGTCTTTCTGGGGGCTCAGGCGGCCGACAAACAGCAACCGCAACGGGCCGGGCCCGTATGGGCGAGGGGCCCTAGGCTGAAAGTAGACGTCATCGACGCCATTGGGAAGGACGCAGATGCGCTCTGGCCGCACCCGGTAGCGGGCGACGACCTCAGCCCGCTGATGGTTGCTCAAAACTATGACCCGGTCTGCCCGGCGGAGCACTGGTCCCAAGACATTGTCCTTCCATCGCTCGTACAACCGTTTTTGGCCCGTGGCCCGGACATCCATGTGGTAATGGGCCACCAGCGGGCCTTTGCCCAGCTGCGCGCCCAGTGCCGCCAGTTCGGGCACGAAGGCCTCGGTCACATGGGCGTGAAGGACGGTCCCGCGAGGTAAACGAGCCACCCCCACCAAAGCGCCGGGGAACAGTTCGACGTTGGCGACCCGACGGCTGCGGTACCGGTTTACCCTGAGGTTCCGCCGCTCTACATGGCGGAGCGCCCCGGTGGCGCCAGCCGTCGTTGTTATCACCCATACCCTGTGGTGCCGTGACAGGCCCTCGGCCAGCCGCTCGGCCACCGTCTCCACGCCGCCCAGGTGGGGCGGGTAGTACGAGGTGATCTGGGCGACGTTGAGTACCCGGTCCCTCACGACGCCTGCCCGTGGAGCATGATGTCGGGGCCGGAAGGTAGCAGTCGCACCTCGAGGGCAAACGAGCCCGTGACGGGCACCCGAAAACGCTCGACCACAACGGAGGGCGCCGCGGGGCTGACCCGCACGCTCCCGGCCCCGACCCGAGTAGTCCCCTGCGAGTCCGTCAGCAGGACGTTGTACCTGACGACGGTCGGTGGCCCATCGCGCCGGACACCGAACGGGACCTCACTGGCGACGTCCGAGGTGACGTGCACCGGCAGTGCCGTGGAACCCGTAAAGTACAACTCGTCGTAGGCAACCGGTTGGCGTACCGTTGATAGCTGGACCTGTTGCCAGATCGGGTGCCGGTAGGCCACGCCAATAGAGCTGACAAGCACAAGCGCAGCGAAAACGGCTGCGGCCCGCGGCCAGCGGCGCCGCCACCAGGCGAGTTGCGCCCCGCTCTCCGGCTGGGGACGGGCGCCGGCAAGGATGTCGGGGCCGACCAAGGGCGTGCCCGTCCCGGACCGACCGGACCGACCGGACGGCGCGAGGACGTCGGTGGCGGCGTGGTCGCGAGAAAGCGTGAGAGGGGACACCTAGGCTCCTACCGGTTGACTGAGAGGTTTACTACCGGGACTCAGTGAAATTGTTCAGTGCCACAGAGGGGATATCTTTCGAGCGCGCCCGAGGTAAATTTTGAGCAGCGGCGGTACGGCCCGCGTTCAGGTACACCATGCGCTTTATTTCTCGTCTACTGCGGCTCACCGAGTCAAGGATCATGCCGGAGAGTAAAGATAGGACCGCCGCCACCCCCAGGGCTCCGACAGTGACGACGGCGCCGTTATGGGAAGTGGAGGCGACGAGGGCGCCGAAGAAGACTTCCCGCAGGAGGACCGCCAAAGACCCGAGGAGCAGTCCGATCAACCCGAAAAAGGTGGCGGGTTTGTAGTCTTTCACCAGCATCCCGACGAAGGCGAGGATCTTCACCCCGTCCGGTACGGTGCGCAACTTGCTCTGCGAACCGGGGTCGCGCTCGTTGTAAAGCGTGTTCACTTCGCCGACAGGTAGTCGGAGGTCGAGCGCGTGGACGGTCATCTCGGTCTCGATCTCGAAGCCACGCGAGTTGACGGGGAACGATTTGACGTACCTCCGGGACAGCACGCGATAACCGGAAAGCATGTCCATGCAGCCCTGGCCGAAGATGTACTGGACGACCCCGGTCAGCAGGGCGTTGCCCATGCGGTGACCAGGCGGGTAGGCGTTGTCGGTGGTTGGTGCTTCTCGTCGGCGGCCGACCACCATATCGAGACCGTCTTCTACCAAGGTGCGCACGAGCCGGGGGGCCGCGGCTGCGTCGTAGGTGCCGTCGCCGTCGGCCATCACGTAGATATCGGCCTCGACCTCGCTGAACATGCGCCGGACGACCCCGCCTTTGCCGGGACGACCCTCGTAGTGCACGATGGCCCCGGCCTCCCGGGCGGCTCTCGATGTCTCGTCGGTGGAAGCGTTGTCATAGACGTGTATTTCTGCTGACGGTAAATGGGTTTTGAAGTTGCGCACCACCGTCCCGATAGTCAGCGCCTCGTTCCGGCATGGGAGCAAGACAGCGATTTGGAAAGGAGGCTGCACCAAAGTTGAGCGTCGCCGCTCCGCGCCCCCACGTCTATCGAATGGGACGACGCGGGCAATAGCGGGGGAGTCGTCGGCTTTGAGGTGCGCCGCATCCGGCCCCAAGTTGTGGGGGGGCGACGAAAGTGGCTTCGTGTTGGGACGGATATCTCGGTCGCGGAGGTCAACTGCCGTGCGGGCCTGCGAGCGCCAACTTCGGTCGTTTCCGTGCCTCATCTACATCTCTCATTTGTCACTGGTCAAAGTGTAAATGGTGTTACGTCGCCGGAGAAGGCCTCAGTGAAAACGAGGGCCGTGTCGTGAGCGGACCACCACAAGTAGTGACGATATTGTAATAACGGCACCGAAGAGTAAGCAGTTGACGAGTTCTGCGATTATGTCGGTATTCCTGCTATTTGAATGTAGGAATAACTGAAAGAAAATGTAAGGTGGGCCTAATAAACAGGTCCGGCGCTATCCCAATTTGCCCCAAGTTCGGAGTCGGTGGATCTGCACCGCTCGGCGCTGGCCGATCCGGTGCGCCCGGTCGCTGCCAGAGTTAGGTACCGTCCTGCCTCCGGTCAAAGAGTGCGCCGTTGTCAGTAGAGCCACTGGTCGGGAGGAAGTGCCAACTTTTCCAGCCTCTCCCAAATCACGTCGGGGATTGGTAGGCAGGCCAGTTCCATGGTCTCGTCTATCCGTTGTGGCCGCGACACGCCCACCACCGTCGAGGCGATCCTGCTGTCGCGCAAGGAGAACTGTAGGGCGGCGGCCTTGAGGGGCACTCCGGCCTGCGCGCAGACCGCCTCCATCGCCTGGATCCGCCGGCGGGGTTCGTCGCTAATGTCGCGATAGGCGTACTTGGGTTGCTGTCCCACACCCTTGGCTAAGACCCCACCGCCGAACACGGCCCCGTTGACGAGGCCCAGACCGCGTTCAAGAGCGGCGGCGATGACCTCCTCGGCCGACCGGTCGAGGAGCGTATAGCGGCTGTGGGTCAGCACCACGTCGAAAATCCCGGTGTCCAAGAACCGCTTCAGGAGGCTCGTACTGCCTTCAGCGACACCGATGTGGGAGACTAAGGCCTCGTCGCGCAACGACACCAAGGCCTCGACGGCGCCACCCGGCCTCATCGCTTCTTCGAAGGTGGTACGGCCAGGGTCGTGAAGGTAGAGGATCTGCAGACGGGCGAGCCCCAGGCGTGAGAGTGTCTCCTCGAAAGAGCGTCTGGCACGTTGCCCGTCAAAGGCCCCCGTGACGGGATCTGGATCGACCTTGCTCGCCAGCACAAAGCCTTCGGGCAACCCGCCGAGTTCGGCGAGGACCGTGCCGATGCGACGCTCGCTCTCCCCGCCCCCATAGTTGTTGGAGGTGTCCACGAAATTGAACGGCCCACCGAAGACGCGCCGGAGTGTAGCGAGGGCCCTGTCCAACCCGACCTCGTAGCCGAAGGCTTCAGGATCGCTCCCCAACACGGCGCAGCCCACGCCCACGGGTGTGACCCGCAGCCCAGTAGCGCCCAGCCCAACTGGCGCCATCCCTCGGATGGCGTCCATGTCCCTCATCCTCTCACGACGCTTGTCACCGAGCTGTCGAACCTCCTAGGTCGCTGCCTGTTGTGGGAGGACGACCACCTTGTTGGCCTCCGATCCGAGCAACTTGATGATGGGCCCGAGCTCGCCCAGGGGCAGCCGGTGCGAGATCATCCAACTCAGGTCAACCTTGCCACTGGCAAGTAGCTGTGCCAGATCCTGCCAGGTGTCCCAAATGCGACGCCCGAAAACCCCTCGTAGGGTCACACCCTTCTTATTGATGTACCTGGCGACGTCTATCCGGATTGGTTCGGCGGGATGGCCGACAGTGATGACGGTCCCCTCCCGCCTCACGCCTTCTAGGACCAGGCCGAGGCCGGTCGGGGCCGCCGAGACCTCGAAGCCGACATCGACGCCACCGCGTTCGGCGAACCTTGACCGGATGAACCCGGTGACATCCTCGTCCGGAGCAAAAGCGTGGGCACCTAAAGTCCTCACCAGTTCCCGGCGATAGGCGTTCGGTTCAACGGCGACTATGTCGACCGCACCGAGAAAGACAGCGAACTGGGTGATGAACAGCCCAATGGGCCCGCACCCCGAGACCAGGACGGTGCTTCCGGCGACAGCTTTGGTACACCGCTGTATGGCGTGCCAGGCCACGCCGGCGGGCTCGAGAAGCGCTCCGATCTCGGTAGGCAAGCTGTCCGGCAGGGCGAAGCACACATGCTCAGGCATGGCCACGCGCTCGGCGAACGCCCCATCGAGGTGCATGGCGACGATCCTCATGTTCATGCAGTTGTGGGCATTGCCGTTGCGGCACAAGAAGCAGTGGCCACAGGGCACGTGGGTCTCGCAGGCAACCCTCTCGCCGGGCCTCACTGTGGAGACCCCCGCGCCGACGTCGATGACGGTGCCGGCGAACTCATGCCCGAGCACGACGGGGAACTGGAGGCCGAAAGCCTCTGCGGCGGGGGTCCACTCGAAGACCTCCCGGTCCGTGCCGCAGACAGAAGCAGCGCCCACCTCGATCAGGACATCATGGTCGCCGACCGTGGGTTCTGGGTAGTCGTCCACGAGCTCTGCCCCTTTCCAGGGGCCCGTCTTCACTACTGCGCGCATGCCGTTGTCCTCGCTGTTGTCTAGGGGCCGGTCTGGTCCCCGGTGGCCCGCTTTGACTGATAGTCAAGTAGTGACCGCACGCCATGGCTCGTCCAGTCGGCTTCTGCTTGGCACGTTGCTTCCGCGGAACCTTGCCACGGCAGCCAGTGCTCGAGCACCAAACTGAGGTCGGTGCCCCGCCCATCGATGGCGTCGAGCATGGCGCAGAAGTCGAGTTGCCCGTCGCCCAGACGGCGCCCCGTGACCTCGAAGCCCGCGCCCCCTTCCCGGCGCCCATAGGCGAAATCCTTGACATGGACATTGGTGACCAAGGCGGCGGCGGTGGCGATGACCTGTGCCGGTGTCTCGAGAGCAGCCAAACAGTTTGCCGGGTCCAAGCAGATGCCCAGCCATGGGTTGGCGATCCGCTGGAGGACCTGCACCAAACAGGGCGTGGGGACCATTTCGTATGTCTCCAGGCACAAGCGCACGCCCGCCTTGGCAAAGTCATGTCCCGCAGCAGAAAGGTCGTGCTCGAACACATCCATTGGTACGTTCTCGCCAAACCGGGCGTACATCGTGCGCACCAGGGACGCCCCGAGCCTTTGCGCGAGGTCGAGGTAGCGGCGCATGGTCCCGGCGTCCACGCCCCGGGTCCCCAGTTCAATAGCGACGCAGCAGGCCTCGGCGGCACGGCGTACTTCTTGTAGTTGCGTGGCCGTCAAGTGCTCAACCGGCGCGTAGTCGCATATCTGCAACACTGATGCGCCCAGCTCGCGGGTCTGCTCAATGAGCGGCAAAAGGCCGAGAGGCCGCGGTGCGCTTTCCTGCAGGCGCCACGTGAAACAATAGGTGCTGATCCCAACAGCCACGCTCGGGCCTCCCCCAGAGTTCTCTTCTGGTTACCGGTTGTACGCCGGCATCGGGCCGCGCAGGTCCGCTCCGACGGCGTCACACGCTTCCACGACACCCACGTCCAAGGGGCCAGCTGAGACGGCGTCAATGTCTTCGCGAAGGTGCCCCAGTCGGGAACTACCCAATACCACCGACCCAACGCCGTCGCGGAAGGCGAGCCAACGCAACGCCAACGCTGCCGGCGTGATGCCAGCCTCGGCGGCGATGCCGGACAGGCGGTCAACCGCAGCGAAGAGCTCCTTTACCCAGTAGCGCTTGGTGTAAGCGTCGGAGATCCTTGAACCTCCGAAGCGCCCCTGGGAGGGTTTGGAGTCAAACGACAGTTGCCCGGCCAGGAGCCCGCCGGCCAGCGGGTTGTAGACGATGGTGTAGAGCTGGTGACTGGCGGCAAACTCCAAGTACTCCTCCTCCAGCCTCCGTGCCACGAGGTTGTACAACTGCTGGGCGGCAAGCGGCCGCGGCGCGCCCACCCTCGCCGCCGTAGTGATCAGGTCCCCAATCTGCCAGGCGGCAAAGTTCGATACACCCAACGCCTTGACCTTGCCCTCCGACGCTAGGTCGGCCACGGTGGAAAGAGTGGCCTCCAAGGGGGTGGCGCGGTCCGGCTGGTGCAAGTAGAAGAGGTCCAGGCTCTCGACGTCCAGGCGCCGCAAACTTGCTTCCAGGCTGTTGCGCAGGCCCTTGGGAGACAGCGGCGCATGGGGGCCACAGTCAGGGTGGGGCATGCCCGCCTTCGACGCCAGGAGAACCTCGTCATGCCGGCCTTTCAACAGGCGTCCGAGCATTTCCTCGGCCACCCCAGCGGCGTACACGTTGGCCGTGTCAATGGTGTCGATGCCCGACTCGAGCGCGGCGTCGATCATCTCCCCCGCGGTGGTCTCATCGACGGTGTCACCGAACGTCATCGTCCCCAACACGAGTTTTGAGACGCGAAGAACCGCCCCCTCTCCCGCCGATCCCACGGTCGTCATATGTGCTCCTCGTTCAGTTCACGGTTCGACGAAGGAAGCGTCTAACCAGTACCCGTATCGCCCCTGACCCAGATCGCCCCTCTCCAATCGTCGGGGCCGGCTGCCAGGAAGGCCACGGCGGCACAAGCCCAGGGCGTTGCTGGGCCCAGGGTCGTTGGCCAGTCCCTCGGGGCTGCTCTGGTTGACACAACGAGCAGGCCGTACCGGGATCCGGGGGGACGACGATGGTTCGTCAACACTGATCAGTCCCAGGTCTTAGCTCTTCTCGCAAGATCCCATGCTGGATCCAGACAAGGCCAAGACTAGGACCAGGTGACAACCCCTGTCAATCCCCATTGGCCCGCCCAAGACGGGCTTCGCCAGCAGCCGCCCCGAAGGTTAAGGATGGCGCGACGGCCGGGTGGCGGAGACCCTCAACTCGTTCCTTGCGCTCCACCTATAGTGCCGGTGACTAGGACCTATGCCCGAGCCCTCGACCCCGGGCCCCTGGCTGGCCAGGTAGTCGGGCCATCGCGCTCGAGGGCGGCACCGGTGGGGCCCGGCCAACGCAAATGCCCAAAGCCGAACGTTGACAAGCTTGAGGGACGGGCCTAACATCGTGCGCGTCTGGATCCAGAGTGGGATCTCGACAGGGGGCAAAGAAGCGTAGGGGGACGATGGAAGCGAGCCAAAACACGGCGAAGGGCCGACGCGTCTCCGACGGCGCCTACGAGGCTTTGCGCCGTCTCCTGCTGCGGGGCGAATTTGCGCCCGGCGAGCACCTCACGGGGCAGCGCCTATCCGAGATGCTCGGGGTCAGCCGCACGCCTGTCCGCCACGCCCTGGTGCGGCTACAGGCCGAGGGCCTCATCGAGACCGAGGGCGGCCAGCCGGCCCGAGTCCGGCTCATAACGGCGTCGGAGGTCGAACAGGCATTTGACGCTGGTGGGGGCCTCGAGGGAATCCTCGTCTACCGGCTGGCCGAAAACGCCGCGCCGGAACAACTGAAGGAAATGTCGAAAGTCGTCTCCGACATGGAACGCTCGGCAGACCTTGGCGACAGCGGTGCTTGGGTCGAAGCCGACGAAGGATTCCACGGCCTGTTGAGGAACTATGGGGACAACCCCCTCGTTTCGCAGATGCTCGGGCGCGTCGAGTCAGTCGTGGGCCAGTTACGTTACTTCGTACTGCACACAGGACCAGAAAGCATGAAACTATCGGCGTACGAGCACCGCAGCGTCTTCGACGCCATCTCCGAGCGCGACGGAGAGCGCGCCCGTCAACTTCACCAGGCTCACTGGGTTCGCGTTCGCGAGGTCAACGCGCGTTTCTTACGGGAGCAACTGTCACGGATGAGGAGGTACCTTCCATGACCCCGCCCTCGGGCATTATGCGGCACAGTATACGACTTCCCCACCACCCAAAGGGACCACAGCAACGTGGTCAAAGACAATTACAAGCGGCCTAGAAAGGGGCAGCACCCGATGAGACACATCTATAAGTACCCGGCGTCGATACTCGCCTGTACGACACTCCTCGCTGGGATGACGGGCACGGCGGCATTCGGGCAACACAGCGCCGCCGTGGCTCGAGCCGCATCAGCCCAGCCGTCGTGGCCCACGTTCCCCAGCTTCACAAAGGACGTAACCATCACTTGGTGGACCTTTGATGACAACCCCAAGAACGTGGTAGCTGCCTTCAACAAGGTGTACCCCAACATTCATGTCCTGACCCCCTTGGTCGGCGCCGGCGGGGCCGAGTACACCAAGCTCTTGACCGTCATCAAGGCGGGGAGCGGCGCGCCCGATCTCGTGCAGATCGAGTACCCGATCCTGCCGGAGTTCATCGCCACCGGCGGCCTGCTGCCCATAACGAAGTACGTGGGCTCTTACTCGAAGTACTTCAGCCCGGCGGTCTGGAACCTCGTGCAAAGCAGCGACAAGGTCTACGCACTGCCTGAAAACGTAGGGCCCCTTGGCTTCATGTACCGGCCGGACATATACAAGAAGTACGGCCTAACGCCACCCAAGACGTACTCTCAACTGGCCGCCGACGCGGCCAAACTTCATGCCGCGAACCCGAAGATGTACTATACATTCCTTGACCTCAATGGCGGTTGGGACATCACGGCGTACTTTTGGCAAGCTGGCGCCAAGCTGTTTAGCTACCAAAATGGCACATGGACGGTCAACATCAACAACTCCATAGACCAAAAGGTACTGAACTTCTGGGGGGGTCTGGTAAAGAGCGGCGATGTGCAGGCGACTCCGACGTACACCCCGCAATGGGAGTCCGAGGTTGGGAACGGCCTGTACGCGTCGGCCATTGAGGCCCAATGGGCTCCGCAGTACATGATCGGCCCGTACACCAAGCCGGCCACGAGCAACTGGGCCGTCGCACCGCTACCGCAATGGGACCCGGCTCGACCGCTGAGCGCGGACGTACAATCGGCAACCGACGCCGTTACCACTCAGTCCAAGAACCCCGCCGCGGCTGCCCTCTTCGACGCCTGGATCCACACCAGTCAGGCTGGCGTGCTCTGGGAGGAGGAGACACAGGGGGGCGCCGGTGTCTACTCGGCCAACCTCAACTACCCCGAGATGCCGCAATTCAATATCCCTATCAGCAATTTGTCAGGGCAACATGCCAACCCCGTCTGGGCCCAAAGCCAGGCCGAAGTCGACACCAATTGGCAGTGGAGCCCTTGGACGACTTACTACTACAGCCAGCTCTCAGCCGAGCTCGCCAAGGCCGCCGCGGGCAACGAAACCTGGGACCAAGTCCTGGCCAACGTACAAAACGAGGTGGTCACATTCGCCAAGGAGCAGGGCTACCAGGTGCGTAGTTCCTAAGGCCTAGGACCCAAGGCGAAAGAGCAAACGGACCTCGGAGGGCACGACAGGTCCACCGCGGTACGGTCCCCGGCTCACACCATCGGGGACCGTCACGCGGACGTCGGTGCGCACAGTCCCGGGCCCGTTTCACTAGTGCTCTCGCCGCCGTCGCATACACGGAGAGGAAGGAACGAGGTACAACAATGAGGGGCACTAGGCGGACAGTTCCCTATACCTTCCTTATGCCTTACCTGGTCCTCTTCGTGACCTTCCTCTTGCTGCCCCTGATCTACGCCGTGTATGTCAGCCTCTTCCAGGGCCGCGCTGGGGTCAACATCTTTGTCGGCCTGAGGAACTATACGATCGCATTCAGCGACGCAGAGTTCTGGTCCGGCGTTAAGCGTGTCCTCGTGTACGCTGTCGGGCAAGTAATCGTTACGGTGGGCTTCAGCTTGAGCCTGGCCTTATTGCTAGATAGCCCATGGGTCAAGCTGAAGTCATTGTTCCGCCTCGTGTACTTCCTGCCGTACGCCGTGCCCGCCGTCATCGGCGCCATCATGTGGGGCTTTCTCTACTCGCCCCAGTTGGACCCCTTCTACCGTGACCTGGGAGGAAGCTCTTTGGGCCTCCTCACCGCAAACCACCTTCTGTACGGGGTGCTGATCATCGTGACGTGGGAGCTGGCCGGGTACAACATGACCATCTACTACGCCAACTTGACGAGCATCCCGTTGGATCTCTACGACGCCGGAAGGATCGACGGGTGCAGCGAGTGGAAGCTAGCCATGCGCATTAAGGTGCCCCTTATAAAGAGAGCCATAATGTTGACGGCCGTCCTGTCCATTATCTGGTCCCTTCAGCTGTTCAACGAGCCGATGGTGTTGAGCACGATGGCCAGCCTGCCGCCGTCATTTACTCCCAACATGTTTGTGTACAACATGGAGTTCTCGTACGGTAACGACAACTACGCGGCGACTCTGTCCGTGATCCTCATCCTAATAACTCTAGCCGTCACGCTCGTATTTATCCTGTTCTCATCTGGCCTAGCATCTCGGGCGCGAGGCCGCCACCGAGCTCGAAGTGGACGTCGGCGCTCACTGAGCGAGGCACCGACCATGGCTGCGCGCTCGACGACCTACGGGGGGGTGGGTACCAAGTGAGCGCGATGCGTGTTGAGAAAAAGACGAGCAGGCGGCGGACGTCGCCGTCATGGGTAGCATCTGACCTACAGCGCGAGAAACACCGGAGGGGGGCCAATGCGGCGGCGAAATCCTGGGTCTCCACGTTGCTGCTTCTCCTGGTGGCCTGCTATTTTGTGATCCCGTTGTACTGGCTCCTCATCAGCACCACTAAGAACACGAGCCAGCTGTTCAACACACCGATGCTCCTTCCCCCGGCTCATATCAACCTGTGGGCTAACCTTAAGCAGCTGAGCTCCTACCAGGGTGGTATATTTTGGCGCTGGTGCATAAACTCGGTACTGTACGCGGGTGTGTGCAGTGTCGGCGGCACGATGATCTGTGCCATGGGTGGCTACGCCCTCTCCAAGTACGAGTTCAAGATGGCGAGACCTATCTTGTCCGGCACGGTGGGTGCGATCATGATCCCTCCGGCGGCGACCGTGGTGCCAATCTTCTTGCTGCTCCATACAGTGCACCTTCTAAATTCCTACATCGGCCTGATCCTACCGCTGCTCCTGAGCCCATTCGGGGTGTACTTCCTCAGCGTCTACATCCGAGAGGCAATGCCAGGGGAGCTCATCGAGGCGGCACGAGTCGACGGCGCGGGGGAGTACGCCAGCTTCTTCAGGGTCGCTTTGCCCATAATCAGGCCAGGCCTGGTGACGCTGTTCCTGATCACTTTTATTGGCACCTGGAACAACTTTTTCCTGCCCCTCGTCCTGTTGGAGAACAGTAAGCTGTTCCCGCTCACGGTGGGCATATTTATTTGGGTATCAAACCTGGGCCAACCGCAGACGGCAGGGGCAGGGCTGTACTCACTCATTATTCTCGGGTCGGTAGTCTCGATACTGCCTTTGCTGGTTACCTTCCCCTTCCTCCGCCGGTACATCACCGCGGGGATCACGAGCGGGAGCCTCAAGATCTGAGGGCCATTACGAGGTAGACGCCGCTGCTGGCTGGGGTCGGGTCGAGAGGTGCACCAAGTTGGATGTGGGTCCAGGGTAGAAGAAGAACAGCGAGATCTGCTTGTCGACAAGAAGAGCGTAGTGGGGAGGAGAGAGCCGTGGCTAAGAAGTGGTACGAGGACTTCGTTACCGTCGTGGGGGTTAACGCGTGGGCGCCCGAATGGTACTCGGACAGTATTAGGGAGTTCGACGCTGAGAGCTTGGCCGAGATGGTCGAGGCGTGTGGGGCGACCGTGGGGGCGACCTTCCAAGGCTTCAGCCAGGACCACTTCGGCGTCAGCTTCTTCCAGACCAACCTAGGCCACAAGCACGTCAACCTGGGCGACGGCCGGGACCATATGGCCGAGTACAGCGAAGCCCTGCATAAGAGAGGCATACGGTTTTTCGCCTATTATTGCTACCAGGACCGGTACCTGTGGGACCGCAACCCGGATTGGCGCCAGAAGGGCCAGGACGGTGCCGACGTCGGGCACGTGAACTTCGGGGATCTGTGCCCTAACAGCCCTTATCGGGACCACGTGATAAGCCGCATCGACGAGATCAACCGGAAGTACGAGATCGATGGTTGGTTATTGGACATGCTGGAGTTCGCCCGGAACCCCGCCGGGTGCTATTGCCGCTATTGCCGGAGGAAGTACCGTGACGAGTACGGGCGGGAGTTGCCGAGCGGGGAGCCGGAGTACACCGACAACTGGTTACGCCTGGTCAAGTGGCGCTTCAGGTGTATCGAGGACTTGTTGCGCGACATCGTGAGGGCGATCAAGTCAACCCGACCGGAGTGTGTGTTCACCCACAATGCCTTTGCGTTCCGGCCCGGTAACGAGTGGGAGGCGGGCGAAGATCTTGAACGCCTGTTCGCATATGACGACGTTGTGACCAACATCCCCTCCTGGAACTTCGGAGGCCGCGACCAGTCTCGGTATGTTGACATGATCTGGAAGGCCGGGCTGTACACCAAGGCGTTCCGGGGGCTATCCGGAAAGCCGGTATGGATGCAGTTCGGCAGGTTCCCCTACGACCGGGACTACCAATGCCAGCCTGAGCAGGAGATAGCCGTCGCCGCTTACTCGGTTATTACCAGCGGCGGTTGTCCCTTCGTCATCGACAACGTCTTCCCTGACGGGCGGGTAGACAAGCTGGGTGCCGCGAGGCTGAGCAGGGTGTTCAGGGAGATAGGCGACAAGAAGGAATGGTTTGGGTACGACGAGGAGGTGCCGTACGCGGCCGTGCTCCATTCGCGCTCCAGCAACACGTGGAGCGATCTTTCACACCCCGGTTCGTCGAGGTACTTGACGAGTTTCGAAGGGGTCTGCAAGGCATTGACGGAGGGCCACGTGCCCTACCAGGTAGTGGGTGAGCGCGGCTTGACGGGCGCGCAACTGGCCCGGTTCCAGGTGGTGGTGTGCCCGGAAACGGCGGTCATGGACACTGAGGTCGTGTCAGCGTTGCGAGAGTACGTTGGCGCTGGAGGCGGCCTGGTGGCGATGGGCCGGTTGGCAATGTCCACGTCAACAGGCGAGACCAGGGATAACTCGGCGTTGGCCGATGTGCTGGGGGCTGACATCGTCGGGTCGTCCAACTATACGCTGAGTTATCTGGTGCCGATGAGGGACCACCCGATCTGCAAGGTGCTGGAGGACGAAGTAGATTACGTGGCGGCGAGGGGCGTGATTGCCCAAAGGCTAGCCGCTCGTGAGGGCTCGGAGGTGGTGGCGCTGAGTGTCCCGCCTGCGACCGAGGTCGTGCCGGGCGCCCGGGTGTTCACCTACTCGGCGGTGGACGCGCCGCCCCATAGGCATATCTCAGAACCGGGAATAGTGGCAATGCGGTACGGGCAGGGCCGTAGCGTGTACGCCGGGGCGGATATCGGTGCCAGCTACGGTGTGTACGGGAACCCCGAGTTGCGGCGTTTGCTATTGGAGGCAACCAGGTGGTGTGCGGGCGGGGAGATGCCCGTGGAGGTGCGGGCGCCGATGTCTGTAGAGACGGCTTCCTACCGAAAAGGTTCACGCCTGCTTATCCATCTGTTGAACTACGGGCCGGTGCGCGGGAGAGTTCTTCGTGACCTGGGCGGAGCGAGTGTCGAAGAGAGCGTCCCGGTCCGGGGTATCGAGGTGAAGGTGAGGCTGGACGGGATGGAGCCCAGCCGGGTGTGTTATGCGGGCTCCGGCGTCGAACTCGACTACAGGGTCGAGGAAGGCAAGTTGGTCGTCAGCGACCTCGAGGTCGGCACACATTGCATTGTTGTGGTTGAGTTCCGGTCCTGAATTGGGCTGTAGCTACGCTTGAGATGGGGGTGGGTGCGGTGGTACTGGGAGCGGGTAATGAAACCGACGATGGGACAAGCGTGAGCGGACAGGAGGTGGCCGCCGCCGTCGCTCGCATCGGTCCGCAGGAAGTTCTGCGGGCCGTAGGAGGCGTCCGCCACGGGCGAGTGTTCGATCTGGGCACTTGTCTGGGAGGCGAGATGCCTCGAGGTCGGCCGGGGATGTTCGCCGATTACCGCTGGGCGAGCCATCACGAGCCGTCACTGGGGGGGGATGAGCCCTCAGGTTTTGAGTACTCGATGGAGGTAATCACCGGTTCACTGCACCAAAGCAGTCACATCGACGGCTTGGCTCATGTGCAGGCCCAGGGGAGGCTCTTCGGTGGGGCGACGGTCGAGGAGGCGTACGGCAGTGCGGGCTGGAAGGTTCACGGCATGGAGACGGTGTCTGCCATTGTCGGGCGAGGCCTGCTGCTCGATATACCGGGCGCCCTCGGCGTTGATCGCCTGAAGGATGACGATGTGGTCGACTGCCCAGCAGTGCGGGCGGCGCTGACCAAGCAGGGCAGCGAGGTCCGTGGCGGGGACATCGTATTGGTGAGGACGGGGAAGATCCAGGAATATCAACGGGGTGAGGAGACGTACTACGACCGGGCGCCGGGCGTGGATGTCGATGCCGGCATCTGGCTTTACGAGCAGGGTATGGCCGTGCTGGGCACTGATACGTCAGGCACCGAACCGACGCCGTTCGCGGATCCGTCGCGAACCGCACATCGTGCCCTCTTAGTGGAACGTGGTGTCTATTTGCTGGAGATCCTCAACCTTGAAGAGCTCGCTGCCGCGGAGGTCTATGAGTTTTTGTTTGTGTGCTGCCCATTGAAGATCGTGGGGGCTACGGGGTCCTGGGTCCGCCCTATTGCGATGATCTAACCTCGGGCGTATCAAGCGTTTGCCCGTGTGCCACTCGTGGCGTAATATCCCCACCCACCAGAGGGTCTAGGCCCGAAGGCTACGGGGCCATCGGGTGGTAGGCGCCCAGGCAAAGCTCTGAGGGGTTTACGCAGCCATGAATTTCGCGCTCTGACCTCGGCTCCCCTCGCCGCACGCGTCCCAGCTAGCGCTGTGGGTGTCCGCACACCTTGATCATGAGAAAGCCAGCCCGTCGCGAAGCCTACGGTCCCAATGTGGTGCTCGCGCTCCGGTGATCGGCACCCGAAATGAACGGATCCTGTGATCTAAGCTCCGCAACCGTCTCTCGGTCACCTAGCTCGTTTCCGGGGAGCCGCCGGAACCGGCTGACTCGTTGCCTGTAGGTTTCGTTCACGTAAACCCACCGTCCGTCAGGGGAGAAGGCGATCTCGTTGGCGTACCCGAGGCCATCGGCGACAATACGAGCACCCTGGCCGTCCCGGACCCCAATGAAGCCGTCGGCAACATCGCGCCGCCAGGCATTGAACCGCGGCCGGAGCCTTGTCATAACGGTGAACCAAGTGGCACCGGTACGATCAATCACGACGAAGTTGGTCGGGGGTAGGTCCTCTCCCTCCACCACAATGTTCTCCGACGTGACAAGACCGGAACTGTTGATACAAAATATTCCCCCGTACTCGGGGCTCCCTGCGATGTCTGCCGCGCACAAGATGGCCCGGTGGTGGCCTTCGAGGGGCACCTCTAGGGCTCGGGCCACGGCATCGGCGACGTCGCGCACGTCGACAAAGCCGCCCCGCGCCCAGTACGGTTCCCATTCGGAGGAGGGGTCAGCTCTTCGTTGCTCCTCTACCCTTTTGTAGTCCTCGGGGTGGCAGACCCAAACGGGGCGGAGGCAAACGCTGGGGAGCCCGGTCCTCTCGCTGAAAGCCTGGCCGAGGTCTTCAGCGAGGCGCTTGGAGAGCCCGTAGGGCCGCTTGGCGCGCCGTGGGTGGTGGTCGTCCACGGGGAAGTAGTCAGGGGACCCCTCGCCCTCGGCGAACCCAAAGACCTGGGCGCTGGAGAAATGAACGACGCGGCTAGCACGTGCCTCCTCCGCGGCCAGCAGCGCATGCCAGGTGCCGAGGACGTTCACAGCCATGATCTTTTCGGGCGGGCCAGCGGTGTCCCGAGGAAGTGCCCCGAGGTGCACGATTGCTGCGCACTCGCCGGCGGCACGCGTGCGGGCGTCGAGGTCCAGCAAGTCGTCTCCGTCGGCCACGTCAAAGCCGTTGATGGCGTACCCGCGACGCCGCAAGTGCTCAGTGACCGTGGCGCCGATGCTGCCCCGGTGGCCAGTGACAAGGACCTGCACTCAGCGATGGTACCTTGGGGACGCAACCACGCGATTTCGGGCCGGCGTCGGCGAACCGTAGTTCGTGGTGGTGACATCCCGGGGTTGGAGGGTGCCGATTCCGGCCTCGCAGGACGATAATGCTGGGGACGGAGCGTCCAAAAGGCGCTCAGATCTGGAGAACCGACGTACGGGATCGTCGAGCAGCGCACCGGTGCGGAGGGTAGCCCGGACCGGGCAAAAGGTCAGGCGGCGACGCGGTACTCGTGGATAAGCCCGCCGAGGCGGTCCGCTCGCTCCATGCTGGCGACGCCTTTGAACCGGTGCTCGGTCGAGTAGGGGACAGGCGCGTCGAGGTCAATTCCGCGGCGCGGGTCTTCCCGGTTGTAGTGCTGGACGAACTCCCGAAGTACGCGCTCGAGGTGGCAGTTCAGTCTTGTCGTAGTTCCTTTGGGCACATCTCAATTGCCCTAGTCGTGCTGAGGCGGTGGCGCGAGGTATATGAGCCGATCATCGAGGTCCTGGCGGGCGACAGCGTGGACCGCGGCGGCGATCGCGTTGAGCCCGCTGGGACGACGCGAGAACCGGGACGAGAGCGCCACGAGGACGCCCGGGTGGTGCCCACCGGTGCTCAGATGGTCACTGGCTATGCGAACGAAGTCGGCGACGTTCTCGGTGAGCAGCACGTAGCCTTCTGCCACGGCGGTGGCCATCACGTCAAGGTCCGACCGACCGGCGAGCCCCGCCTCGGCCACGGTGCAGGCGTCAATGCCGCCGGCGCGGAGCCCCTCGGCCAGCTCCGGCGGGTACATTTCGTCGAGGAGCAGCTTCAAGGCCTCGACGCGGCGGCTGTTTCCTGGCGGTGCAGTTCGATCCGGGCGTCGACCTCGCCCGGGTACGCGGCTCGGTAGCGCAGGGCCGCATCCACCTGTGCCCTGGCCAAGGCCGACTCCTCGACGAGAACGGCCACTGGGTCCTCCTCAGCGGCCAGGTCCTCGACCCACATCGCGATCTCCCATACGTCTGGCCCGCCGACTATCCCAGCGCGGCGGCCAGTAGGCCCGTCGCGGAATGTGACCAAGGGATGCTCGTCGCGGCGCACGCCCTCATCCGCGTAGCGGCGCAAGCGGTCCGAAAGGGTCTCGCCCGCCGCTCGGGCACGCAGCCGTAGGCGCTGGGCCAAGCCGTCCTCGAGCCGAACGGACACGTTCTCCGACATGTTGACACTGTAGCACAACGTGGACAACGGTATGTGAGGTAGGCCGAACGGATGACCCTGGCATGTTGCCGACGTTTCGGGGTCAGTTGCCCTAACGAGGCAGGACTTAGGACAGCCGAACATTATGCGCTTCATATGGGGCGCTCGGGCTGGAGCTATAAACCACGCAGATCCCTGCCGAATATTCGCTAGGTAGCGAGCAATGGAAGGCCCATGCATTAGCGAGCAATATTCCCAATTATGGCCGTCTCACGAACTGTAACTCGGGTGGTAGCTGGCTAGGCCGCCTGTCAGGAGCTGTGGCGCACTCGGGCGGGGTCCAAAGGCGGCCGGCTTCGGCTCGCACGCCGCCACCAAATTGTTGGGCCAGCGGGAAAACGAAGCCGCCAGCGCCTTCTACGGCCCAAGTGCGCTCTAGGTACCGCGGACCGGGCACGGCCGCCCTTGGTAACGAACGGCGCGACGCATACGGGGAGTTCGACTACTCAGACGATCTGCTTCCCCGCGTTCGGCCCTACCGATTGATCGTAG
>CAYZVQ010000037.1:0-25259 GCA_964481925.1 uncultured Acidimicrobiaceae bacterium | reverse complement strand
GCCAGGTGATCGGCGACCATGCGGTCCGCCCCGAAGCGCTCGGTGACCCGTCGGCGGCCCTCATTGGCCATTCGCTCGGCCGTCGGCGGGTCGTTCAATGCTCGCATGAGCAGCTGACCAAGAGCGATGGCGTCGTCGGCCGGGCATAGCCAGCCTGTCTCGCCGTCCTGCACGACGTGGCGGACGCCGCCGACATCGGTGGTGACGACCGGCCGGCCGGCGGCGAGCGCCTCGATCAACGCCACCGGCGTCCCCTCGTTGCGGCTGGAGAGCGCGACGACATCGACGTCAGCCAATGCGGAGGCGACGTCGAGCCACCACCCCATGAAATGGACACGGTCCGCTATATGAAGTGTTCGGGCCAGGGTCTCCAGGCTGGAACGCAGCTCGCCGTCCCCCAATACGGCCAGGTGAGCGTCCGGCACCTCCAACATGGCATGGAAGAGTGTCGAATGGTCCTTGATGGGGACGAGGCGGCCCAGCACGCCAATAAGCGGGACTCCAGCGGGAAGCCCGATCGCCAAACGGAGCTTCCCGGCCGGACCGCCCGGGGCCCCCACCTCGAGCAGTTGCCCGAGGTCCAGACCGAGCGGCACCACACGGTACTGCTCCGGCTTGCCGACGCTAAGGTCGAGCAGCTCGTCTCGTACCTCGGGGCTTACTGCTATGAGCAGGTCCGTTTGCCTAGCCAGAAAGCGTTCCATTTCCAAAAAGGCTCGTCGCTGGGCCCGGCCGAAGTACCCATCGAGGACGTGGCCGTGGAAAGTGTGCATAAGGCGCGGGCGGGCGTGGCGGTCGAGAGAACTAAGGGCGGCCATGCGCCCGACGGTGCCGGCCTTGGCCATGTGGGTATGCAACAGGCCGGCGCCGGTCTCACGCAGCAACCCCCGGACGGCAAGCAGGGCGCGGAAGTCTGTACCCGGGCTGACGGGACGAACCAGCGGCACTCGGCGAACGAGTATGGAGGGATCGGTCAGCTCGCCCTCGTCCCGCCCGGGACTGCCTGTGGCCAGGACCACCGGGAGCTCCTGGCCCAGGGACTTGGCCAGAAGAAGGACCTGACGGGCCGGACCGCCGATGTTCATGCGGGTCGTCAAAAGCAGGACCGACCGGGAAGGCCCTTTGCCACGGGGGTCGCGGCGGTGCTGGGTGGCGCCGCCGGTCGGGTTCATGGGCACGATCGGGACGGAGGCATATCGAGACCGAGTATTTCACTCACTGTGTACCCCAGTCTCAACACACCCAGGTACTGACAGGCGGGGCTGGTGGCTGACCGGTGGGGTGGGACGGGCCCGTCGAGCCGGCGTTGCCGAGCGCAGGTGGGCTGGAGAGCCGTGGGGTTGCAGGGCCGGTGCGTGACATTGTTCTAACCTCTCGTGAGTGGCCAGAGCCCGCGATCAGCTAGCCGGGTAGCGGCGCCAGATGTCGCTCCCACGCAAAGTGGTGATCGTCGGGCAGGGGTATGTCGGGTTGCCCCTGGCCATGCGCGCCGTCGAGGTGGGCTACCAGGTCGTGGGCTTCGACAAGGATCCTTATCGCGTCGAGCGGCTGGTGGCGGCCAGTTCTTATGTGGAGGACGTGACCTCGGCGCAGTTGTCCTCCGCTCTGGCCAGTGGCCGCTACCTGCCGACGACCGAGCCCGCGCAACTGGGTTCCTTCGAGGTAGCCCTCATCACGGTGCCCACGCCGCTGCGCGAAGGCGGCCCCGATCTCACCTTCGTGCTGGAGGCGGGGCGGACGCTGGCGGAGCACTTGAAACCCGGGGCGCTCGTCGTTCTCGAGTCGACGAGTTACCCGGGGACCACGGAGGAGCTGCTGTCGGGCACTTTGAACGAGGCATGCGGTCTTCGAGCGGGTGAGGATTTCCATCTCGGCTACAGCCCCGAGCGCATCGACCCCGGCAACGCCCACTTCCGCCTGGAGGAGATCCCCAAGGTCGTCTCGGGAGTGAGCGCGGCATCGCTGGCCGCCGTGAAAGCCTTTTACGACACGATGGTGCACAAGACCGTGGCCGTGTCGCGGCCGCGGGAGGCCGAACTGGCCAAACTCATAGAGAACACCTTCCGCCATGTCAATATCGCGCTGGTGAACGAGCTCGCCATGTTTGCCGCCGATGCCGGTGTTGACGTTTGGGAAGCCCTGGATGCTGCCGCCACCAAGCCCTTTGGTTTCATGCGTTTCAATCCCGGCCCGGGCGTAGGAGGCCACTGCTTACCCATTGACCCGAGCTACCTTTCGTGGCACATGCGTACCAGCGTGGGCCGCACCTTTCGCTTCGTTGAGCTGGCCAACGACGTCAACGACCATATGCCCGACTACGTCGTGGGGCGTGCCAACCTCGCCCTCAACCGGCGCCAGAGGGCCCTCAACGGCAGTCGGGTCCTCCTGCTGGGTTTGGCGTACAAACGCAACACCTCGGACATGCGGGAGTCCCCCTCGCTCCGGGTGGCCCAGCGCCTGGTCTCCCTCGGCGCCCAGGTCGCCTACGTCGACGACCACGTGGCCGCACCCGAGGGAGATGGTTTTGAGGCTCGTCTCCGGCGCGCCACGTTGACTCAGCACGAGGTGTCCGAGGCCGATCTGGTCGTCGTGCTGACTGACCACGACGACGTCGACTACGAAATGGTCGCCACCAACGCCAAGTGCGTACTGGACACTCGCCATCGTTGCCGGGGGGAGAGCGTGGAGTACCTGTGAGCGAGGCCGAGCAGCCCAAGTCGAAGGGCCCGTCATGAGCTCGCTGCCTGTGTGGGGTTACTGCCTAGTCCTGGTCGGCTCGCTCGTGCTCAGCCTGGTCCTGGTCCCCGTCGCTCTGGCGGTGGCGGTGAAGTTCGGAGTACTCGATCATCCCGGGCCGGCCAAGGGGCATACCAAGGCGGTCCCCTACCTGGGTGGCGCCGCCATTGTGGCTTCCTTCGCGGCCGTGGTGCTAATCGGCAATGCCCTTGACCCTCCGCCGAGCGGGCTGCCTCAGCTGGCCGGCTTCCTGGGCCTGGGCGTCCTGCTCGCCCTGGTAGGCCTGGTCGATGACTTGCGGGGAGGCCTTAGCCCATGGCTCCGCCTCCTACTGGAGGCCGGGGCGGCGGTCGCTGTCTGGGCGATAGGCAGTGACGCACACCTCGCGGGCGTGCCCGGGGCCGTGGACGCGCTGGTGAGCGTCGTGTGGGTGGTCGGGGTCACCAACGCCTTCAACCTGCTCGACAACATGGACGGGCTGTCGGCGGGGACCGCCATCATCGCTGCTCTTTCGATATTCGGGGTCGCCCTGCTCCAGCACCGGTACCTGGTGGCGGCGCTCGCGCTTGCCCTAGCGGGCTGCGCCACCGGTTTCCTAAGGGCCAACTTTCACCCGGCGAGGATCTACATGGGCGATGCGGGGAGCCTCTTCCTCGGTTTCGTCTTGGCCGTGCTCCTGCTCAAGCTGAGGGCAAACGCCCCAACGCGCGTCCCCGTAGCCGTGATCCTGGCCGTCCCCGGCGTAGCCCTCTTTGACACGACGCTCGTGGTCGTCTCGCGCCTGGCCCACCGACGAAGCCCTTTCGCCGGGGGCCAGGACCACACCAGCCACCGTCTGGTCAAGATGGGACTGTCGGTGCGAGGAGCGGTGGTGACCATCTACGGCGCCGGGGTGGTGCTGGGCGGGGCGGCCCTGCTCATGTCCCAGCTCGGCTCTTCCGCCCGCATCGTCGGCGTCATCGGCCTGCTCCTGGCCGCCGCCGTAGTAGCAGTGCCTTTGGCCCGGGTGCCCGTATACGGCGAGCGGCGACGCCCAGGGACCGGCGGTAAGGCCGGAGACGAAAGTGCCATGCCGGGCAGCACCGGGGCGCGAAGCCCGGTCACCCAAAGACCGCCAGGCTCCGGCGCACCCGTTGCTTCTTCACCATCCTCTTGCTCACCACCTAGTTGACGTCCGGCTCCACGGGCGCACGGGCCTCCTGGGGGACGAGAGGCCGTCCCCGTGAGCGGGCCAGTGCAGGGCGAACGACCACGGGACCGCCGGCATCCAGGCGGTAAGTGGTGGCCGCCGGTCGCGCGCCCGCCTAGGCTGCTGCCCGAGATGGCTTCCGGGAAGGCGTGGCAGCCAACGGCAAGGGAGGCACGGGATGGGGCGTAGCCAGGGCTCTGGGCAGACGTCCCTTGTCGGTCGCGGGAAAGGGTTTGCACGGCTCCTGAAAGCCGACCTCTTGGCACTGCCACGCCTCGAGGCGGAGATTGCCGCCATTACCCGTCGCCTTGATGACCTAGACCTGGACGTGCTCGCCCGATTAGAGCGACTAGAGAGCGTTATCCAACAGATGCACAGTACCGACCGAGAGGCGGCCGGCGAACGCCATACCTCGGTGTCCACATTGTTGGAGCGCGTCAACGAGTTGCTCAGCGCTCACAACCAGACGACCTGGGACTCTGATCGTCAATTCCACGACTCCTTGCTGCGCCGGCTGGCGACTATTGAACGGGCCGTGCGCTCGAGTGGGCCACCGCGGGCGGGCACTGACGTCAATTCGGAAGCCATCGCCACAAACCTGCGTGACTTTTTGGGTGTCGGGTCGGCCGACGACCCTCCATCTGTCTTGGTGAATGTGGGGCCGATGGAGGTACAGATCCCAGCGTGGGACACCGTCATACTCCCGTGGCTGAAGGAGAACTCGGACTGGGAGCCCGCCGTTGCCGAAGCGTTGCGCGAAAACGCGACACCGGGCGACGTGGTCCTGGACGTGGGCGCCCACGTAGGGATCTTCACATTGGCCCTTTCTAAGCTGGTCGGGCCAGAAGGCCGCGTCGTCGCCGTCGAAGCCGACCCGGTGAACGCCAGGTTCCTGCGCCGCAACGTCATGCGGTCCCACTGTGACAACGTAATAGTCCTGGACGTAGCCGCCGCTGACCGGACAGGGGTTGTGAAATTATCACGGTCTATCGAAGAAAACACGGGCGACTCGCGCACTTACGAGGTGGCCACGGCCGGCCAAGTCCTCGAGGTCCCGGCCCTAGCCCTGGACGATGTGCTCTCCGGTCCCCTGCACCTCGTGAAGATAGATCTTCAGGGGACTGATCACGTGGCGATGCGGGGCATGTCGCGCATAATCCGGGAATGCCGACCGACGATCGTGACCGAGTACTGGCCCGACGCGATCCGCGCGTACGGCGACGACCCCGTGAAAGTGCTGAGCTGGTTCCGGGAACTCGGCTACTCCTGGACCGCACTGGAAGCTCCCGAGGTCACCGATGGCCTCTCAGACAAGCAGACTTGCGACGCCGCACAGGCGCTTCCAACGGGTTACTTCAACTTGGTATTGCGCCCGACGGTGAATTGAGGCTCACGGGCGCGGGACGGCAAGGAGTTTCACGCCACCTATGGCTAGGTTTGTCAGGCGCACCGATCGTGCCAGGTGCCTTGGGATCGCTACGATCTGGGTCAGCAGTTCCAACCGCACCACGTCGAACTCGGCCGCGACGAGGGCGTCCTGAAGGTCGTCAAGTGTTATGCGGTTCAACGATTCGAACTCGCGGATCATGTACTCGGTCCACGCCTCGTCGGCGACTGAGCTATGACGCATCGCATCCACAATCTTGTCGCTGCTCTCGGAGAGGTGATGAAAAGGCTCCGGGAACCAATCCCACAGATGTGAACCGCGGTCGGAATAATAAAACGGCCACAGCTGCAAGAAGAGCACACCATCCTGTTTAAGGATGCGCCTGGTCTCCTTGAGTACTGCGAGTGGGTTCTGAATATGCTCGAAGGCTGACCATGTGTAGGCTACGTCAAACTCTCCCTCAACCGCCGGCAACCGTTCCGGGATGGATTGCACGAAGGACAATTCAGCTGGCATTGTCCTCCTGACCCCCTCCTCCCGGGCACGTTTACTCAAATGGTCCACGTCAGTGCGAACGATGTCAAAACCCACTAACCGCGCCGGCCTCCCACGATTAGCGACGCCGAGCGCCATGATCCCATCGCCAGACCCGATGTCTGCGACTACTTTGTCCCGGAGAGTCACCCCCGCTTGGCCGACAGAATAAATGATTTCCAAGGCAGCCTGCTCGTAATGGTCCCAAAACCACACGGACTGGGGACCGCGCTTTTGTGCCCACAGGCTTCGTGCCCGGCCGCGAAGCCGGTGCAGCGGCACCTTGAGCCGGGATGGCAGCAACGCCGAGATTTGACTCTTCACTATTGCCAACACTAGGCGCGGCCAGACGGGCGCGAGCGCGCCAGCGCGCACGCAAAGAGCTCAGCCCCTTGGCCGACCACCAACGCGTCTAGGGCCTGGTTACCCGGCAGCGAAGAACCCCACCAGCAAGGTACCTTCGACCAGCCCATCCTGAAAGTCCCGGCTCGTGCCCAAGCGCCGTCATGAGGTGCAACCCGCGCTCCGCTAGCAGCTGACCTCAACGCTCCCGACCCTCCATGAAGCGGACCGCCGCCGCTCCGAGGCGGTACCTCCGCGACCCGGCCGGCACAAGGGCTCGACGCAGACGAGGTCGCTCTACAACTTCCCGCGTAGCCGACGCCACCCAATGGTGGATGACGGTAAGGTATCCCCGCCCTGGGGCCCGGGGTTTCCTCGTTGTGTTCAAGCCGGCAAGCTCAGCTAATCGCTCACGCTCTCCCGAGGGCCGGCCGATCACCTCCCACAAGAAATCTACCAACTTTTCCGCCGACCTGTCCCAGCTGAACTCCGCAGCTTTCGCGTTCAACGATTCACAGATCGCCTCGCCAAAAGACCTGTCCTCCACGATTCTCAACGCCGTGCCAGCCGCAGCGGAGACATCGCCGGGATCAATCGTAGGAATATCAACCGGCAATACCTCATCTAGAGCACCTGCGCGGGTGCTCAGGCATGGGACACCCCGGCGAGCTGCCTCGAACGGGATCAGGCCAAACCCCTCAGACAGCGTCGGGTAAAGCACCAAGGCCGCTCGCTGGTATAACCACTCCCGCTCAGCGTCCGACATCGTGCCAAGCCGCCAAACGTCCGACCTAAGCTCGGGGTGCTCATGGAGGAACTCCGTCTCATCGTCCAGCGAGTTCCCTTCGGGAGGCGCCGGGCCCGCCAGCACCAGGGCACCCCTCCAGCCTAGAGCCCGCGCCGCCGCCCAGATCCGTAGGGCCCCCACTCTGTTCTTGTGCTTGTATGAGGCACCTAGGCACAGAAAGAAGTCCTTCGCCGTCTCTTGGAGCCCGCCCGGTGCGATCCGCGGGCCCGCTACCGGCATCGCGTCGGTACCTGGGTACACCACAGCCCCCGCGCTCGCTGGGGACAGCCCACACCGGAGAGCCTGGCTCCGTGAAGCCTGGCTCAAAAACGTAATCCCGTCAGCAAAGCGAAACGTTAGTTCGTTGGCCCTGCGGTAGATCGACCACCGCGCCCAATTTGAAAAATACGACGGGTTGTTGTAGGAGATGCAATCCAGTTGGCATACCACAACTCGCCTCGCTATAGCCAATAGCCACTCGAGTTCTGCCGTGCGGGTCACTTGGCACGGGCGGTAAATCACGTCGGCGTCTCGAGGCCCTTCCCATTTGTACCCCGCACCCTTGCTGAAGACCAGCTTTGCGCCACACTCTCTCAGCGCGGCCAGAACCGGTTCTGGCGTGGCTTCGCTCGCGATAACGGTAACCTCTGCGACGCCAGAATGACGGGAGAGGGCTCTGGCACTTTCCAGTACAACCGTCTGCGTCCCCATCGTTTCTGAGGCGAGGCGCGTGCCGTCTATGACCAATCGTATCCCGTGGAGCGCGGCGTCACCTAACCGGAGGGCCGCCGACAGGGGTGGGCAGCGGCTTGCCTCTAGGTCCTTCAAGCTCAGCGGCAACCAACCCTGGTCGTCCCAACCTTGTGGTGTGACAGAACTCCGGGCCCCCTCATCCGGGTGCGTTACGCCGCCGATGCCCTGGTCGTAGACGAAAACATCGTCAGCACACACGTGGACTAAGCCGACGTTCGAGGCGCGCTGTGAAAAAGCGTTTCCAGACCAGGCGCCCGAGACGAGGGCCTCATCGGAACTTCCCACTATGTCCAGCGCCGATTTTCTGATGTATACACATCTCCCTGTTGCTCGAGGAAGTATTGGGTACGATTTTCGAGAGACCCGCGCCACGCGGCGGGCTGCTTCGGCGGCCCCCACCGCGGCACCTAGGTCCGGTGTGCCACGCGCGGCCCCGTCACCGACTGCTAGAGCCCCACTGTTACTGAGAGGCGACGCGGTTGCCGCGTTGGGCAAGCTGTAGGCAGCCGACGAAAGCCGGTCAAGCCACTCCGGCCCGACAATCACCTGAGAATCGAGGATCACTAGGTCGCGCCTCCACGCCACCCCGAAGAGCTCGTCGACGTCCCCGGCACGGGCCAGGAACCCGTTACTGGGCGCGACCACCCCACGCCGACCTACCGCAACTCGAAGGTCATAATGTTCCCCTCCCTCGACGGCGAAAATCGGGACGGATGGCGCAGTGTTGGTAAGCAACGCATCCACCGATCGGGTCACGCGCTCATCGTCACCAAAGCCTCGGAGAAAGACCGTCACTCTGGCCAACGGTGTCATCATAATTCAGTACAACTGATCGGTCGGAAGAGTCCCGAAAGCGATGTGTGCGGTCCAACCCGGGCTCGCAAAACCTGTCACAGTTGGGTTGTGAGACAGAGCCCACGCCCAGACGCGCGATAAGGGGATACTAAACTCGTCCCGACCCGGCTGGGCATTTAGTGTTATTTCTATGTCGACACTTCCAAATTGGACGGGAACCGAGACCGTGGCTTCTCCACCCGAAGGGCCGTCTCGCTGAACGCTCAGGTACGGGACCCTTGATGACACCCTTCCCAGCCCCGGGACGGATGCGCGCATGGCGTCCGGGACAAAGCCGAGGTCAACCTGTGTGCCCAGTACACCCGCCCAGAACCCGGGGTCGGGGCCCTGGCCGGTGGGGCGACGGCCCAAGACTGCGTAGCTGCCCACGTGGGCCAGGGGTACGTACCCCGCGACGATAGCCTGGTATACAAGGGGTATGCGTACGTCCGACGGCACCTCGTCGTAGCTGGGCGTGGCCTCATCAAGAACGACGACCTGCGGCTTATGATCAGCCAGCCAGTCGACGACTCGTCGCTGGTCGGATATAGGTGAGGTGTTGTAGGCGGTTATGGTCCAAGGGGGGTTCTGGTCGAGGATCACGTAGAGCGACGGATCATCGCCGAGCACGAACAGACCGTCACGCGAATGGCCGATAAGGTCACGGACTGCGGAAGCTACTTGGAACTCGGCTTGGTAATCGGCGAAACGTGCGGGCGCCAGGGCCTGACGCTCTAGCCCCCTGACCTCGGCCCTGTGAAGAAGGACGTGGACGTCGTCTCGCAGGGTTGTGGGAAGAGAGCGGACGCCTGAGCGAAGCACGCCTGGGCCGGGAGAGGCAACGATGGCCGCCGCCAGCGCCCCCACACAGCCGCCGATGGCTAAGGCCCTCATGTGGTGGAGCCATCCCTGGCCGTCACCGCGTGGGCGGAAAGCTACAGGACACCCGGTCACCAGCACGACAAGAGCTGCCAAACCGAGGGTGATCCGTATCTCGTCAGGTATGGGCCGGACCACGGACTTCTCCAGTAGCGGGAACCCACAGCCGGCGAGCGCGATCAACGACCGGCTGACCGGAACGTCCTGGCTCCTTAGCCGAACGCGCAGGAAGAGGCCGGCACCCAGCATCAGCGCCGGGACCCAGACCACGAGCCCGTTGAGTCCCAGTGCAGACCTCAGGTTGGTGACAAGCACGGCAGGATAGGCACTGTACGCCGTTACAGCGCCGACCTGGCCGTAAATGTCCCACAACCCCCCGAGTTGCCCCTCAGCCGCGGTGTACACGATATAGACGACCGCCAGTCCCAACGGAGCTGCCAGGTTAACTGCTATCTCGCGGAGCAGGTGGACCGCCTTACGGTACTCGACGAGCAGCTCAACGGCGAGCGATAGGGCTAGACCGATGCAGCCGTAAAGTACCGGGTCCGGTTCCACGAAAAGGCCTCCACCAACCGCCAGAGCCAGAACTACGCGACCGGTCCACCGGTGGGCTGGCCCCTCCGCGGGAATCGTCCAGTACAGAAGGGGCACGAGGTACCCAACCGAGTACCGTGAGAATTCTGGCATGAACTGTTCCGCCAACAGAAGGGCAATAACCGCAAGCCACGTGACCCACCTGTTCCGCCTGGACATGCACCAAAACACCCACCCAAACGCGCCAACCAGGCTCAGGTTGAACAAGGCTTGAAGAACGCTGCCGACCACGGGGTGCGCAACGAAGAAGAGAGAGTTGCCGTACGGGTACCAAAAATCTTTCATGGGTACCAGACCCCGTTCGGCGAACACCTGCCAGGCAAGTCCGTTGTCGTTGTCGAGCCCCGGGACATACGTTTGCACAGCCGCACTATGAAGGTCGCTTAGTATGTCCGGAGTGAGCACGGCCACGGCGGCCACGAGAGCCGTAGCCAAAAGTGCGCCGTTTATCAGGTGCGACGGTACTCGGTATCGCGTTGGCCTGGTGGGAGTTCGATCCGTGTCATCTCCCGACGTACCGATCGAGACGGCAGCCCTTGACCGTTGTCGCTTGCTCCTGCCACGCGTCCTTCCTGGCGCGGGCTGCAGCCGAAAGAACCGGTCCACTAACAGACGAATGCGCCTGCAACCAAGGCCAGCCGCGAAGCCGAGCACGGCGGCCAGCGCGTACATTGCCTCGACGGCGTGGAGGTTGGAGGCGACCGACAAGCCGAGGTAGGTCGCCCTACCCACCCCGCTAACGGCCGGAGTTAGGCCACCGGTGTGTTGAGAAATCAGGAACAGGCAACCCACGACGGCAATCCCGGCCACTATCACCACGCCGGCGAGGCTCCGGCGGTCTCGGCTCATCGCCCAGGCCGACAGGCCGAGTCCCAGCCCGATCCAAAAGCTGAGCGATAGGCGGTGCAAGGGATCCCTCGCCTCCACCGCTCCCGGAAAGGAACTTGGGCCCGGGATATCAAGCGTCTCGTGCAGGGCTGAGCCCTCTTCGGTGGTAGCAAGAACAATGGACGGGCTCGTGCTAGGCCTGGCGGGCTGACCCGTCGGGTAGATGAAGGCCATTTGCCATCGTGAGAAATCGCCGCCCGACGAGGAGGCCAGGACCCGTTTACCATTCAGGACCTGGACGGAGTACAGCCGAATGTGCTCGCCAACCGGGCCGTAGAAGTTGAGCTGGATCAGGTCCACTCCGCCTGAATGCAGTTGCAGGACGGTCGTCGCGTCAACTCCGGCAGCGAGGGGAACGGACACCGCGGCCGCGTCCAGGTCGTTTACATACACCGCCATCGTCGTCGCTTCCGATGTCTCGACCACCGTGCGGACTGTGAGCCCTTTTACAGGGATCGTCGGGAGTACCACACCTACGATAACGAAAATGGCGGCAGCGCCGACCACCACCCAGAACCCGACATGCGACGGCGCTCTCCTCACCTGTTGTGCGACGCTAGTCAACACCCGTGCTCCGCCTTCTTGGGTGCCCTACGCCAGAAACGTCAAATTCCGGACAGGCCGGCGTCACGTCTAGCGGGCCCTGCGGTCGAGATAGCCGACAAACCTACCCCCGAGCTTGAGCCGGCGGGAACCCGGGGGGATGACAAGTTGGCGCAACTGTGGACGCTCTGCTACCTGGCGGACGCTCCACGCCAGGGGCCGGTGGAGCACTCCGAAGTTCCGCGCCGCCACCTCTCGGCCGACTCTCAGTCCGGGAGTCTCCAGTAGAGGCGTCGTCCTACTCGGCTCTCGCGACGGACGCCCTATCACCTCCCAGAAGAATTCGACCAAACGGTCCGCCGTTGCAGCCCACGTAAAATCTGCTCCTCTCAGGTTCAGCGACCGACAAACCGCTATTCGCAGCGGCCCCTCCTCGGCCATTTCCATCGCCAGGCGCGCCGTCGAGCTAACGTCCCCCAGATCGATCGTCGGGACGTCCGTAGGCAAGATCTCGTCTAAGGAGCCTGCTCTTGTGCTCAAGCAAGGCACATTGTGGGCGGCCGCTTCGAACGGCACCAAGCCGAACCCTTCTGAGATCGTTGGGTAAAGGACAAGCGCGGCGCGGGCGTACAACCAATTCTTCTCGGCTTCCGACAGTGCACCCAGTCTCCAGACGCCGCGACTTAGGTCCGGGTGCTCGAGCAGGAAGGCATCTTCGTCCATCAACGAATTGCCATCAGGAGGGGTGGGACCAGCCAGGACGAGGTCCCCGGTCCACCCTTGCTCGCGCGCAGCAGCCCAAATACGCAGGGCAAGTACGCGGTTCTTGTGTTTGTAGGACGCGCCGAGGCATAGGAAGAAACCAGAAAGGCTCTCGCTGATACCGATCGGAGTTCTTGGGGCCGAGGGTGACAGGAGACGGTCGGTGCCGCTGTAGACGGTGGCAGTAACCGTGGCGTCTGGCAGCAGACCGCTCGACCGGGCCTGAGTTAGCACGCTTTCACTAAGGAATGTGAGGCCATCTGCGACCTGAGAAGTAAGTTGGTTTACTCTTCTGTATGTCGCCCATTGACCGAGATCTGCAAAATAAGCAGGGTTATTGTACGCAATGCAGTCCATTTGGCAAACGACGAAGCGTGGAGCTGCCGCCAAGAGCCATTCGAGATCGGCCATCCGGGTTACCTGGTACGGCCGGTAGACAAGATCGCCGGGCAAGGCCATGTGGAGGCTGTGCTCGGGACCATGACCTACCACCACTTTGGCTCCTGACTGCTCCAAGGTGGCTTTGCTACTTGCAGATATGCTCTGCGGGACAACCACGGTCACTTCCGATACTTGGGGATGGCGGGCCAATGCACATACCGTTTCCAGCACCACAATTTGCGTGCCCATCATAGTCGGGCCAACACACCATCCGTCCACTATCACCCGCAGCCCGGCAATGGCAGCATTGGCTACTAATAACGCGGCAGCGAGAGGAGAGTAGGGGTCCTGAGCAGTAGCACGGATCCAGCTGAAGTAATACGGGTAGCGCTTTCCGATCAGATCATCATGATCAAGGATGAGTTTTGTAACCGCCTCAGAACGTCCAAAACTCGACCCACCCTTGTGAAACACAAAAACGTCGTCCGCACAGAGGTGTACCAGCCCGCGCGCAATTGCTCGCTGCGAGAAATCGACCTCCTCACTGTAACCCGGGGAGAACGCTTCATCCAGCAAACCTACAACTTCAAGTGCCGAACGACGAAAATAGATGCAATGGCCCACAGCCGTCGGGATAACCGGGCGGAGCAATCTCGAGACTTGGGCCACGCGCTCGGCAGCCTGGGCTGGCATGAAACCGTCCGGGAGCCGACGTGAGGGGGAATTCCTCCCGCCGCCGACGGACAGTACGGTGCCGTGGTTCGTTAGGGGCGTTACGGTGGCCACCGTTGACGAGGTGTAGGCAGTGGCCTTCAGACGCTCAAGCCATCCCGGACCGACTATCACGTCACTGTTCACTACGACGACATCCGATCTGCCAGTGGCTCGCAAGCCGGCGTTCACGGTGGCGACGAAGCCGCCGTTGACCGGCTGGTGCCAAATGATCACGTCGTGTGAGGTGTCGAAGGACAGAGTGTGCAAGCGCGGCTCGGTGCTTCCGTCGTCGATGACCAGCAACGGGACGTCGGCTGCAGTGTGCGAGACGAGAGCGGCCAGGCATTGGACCACGTCGTCGTAGGCCTCGAACACCGGCACGCACACGACTACGTCGGTGTTCGGGCGCAAGGCGCCACGCACCTCGTCCGGGCCCGACACGTGAACACAAGACAACCGAACCTCCTGACTCGGGCTGGCGAGTGCGGGCTTCCATGCCGACGTTGACGAAAACCGTACTCCCTCCCTGGCGATGCAATCGTGACGGTAAATCTATCCTGCCATCACTTGGTCCTCTCCTCCAGTGCTCGCAGGCGACGCCCATGCTCTTCTAGGATCACGTGCACGACGTGCGGGATCCGCTGTGGGGCCTGGTCGGCCGGCTCTTTGGACGCCAGACGCCTAAGAAGCCGCTCGACGGCCCTTCGAGCGAGCAACTGAAGAGGCGAGCTGCTCTCTCGGTCGATCGCCGGCTGTAAGGGCAGGGGCGTCTCTTCGTCGTCCGCTCGCCGCTGCAACACCACCACGTCCTGGCGTCCAAGGTCTGCCTTGGGGAGGTAGCTCTTCACATCGAACCACCTGCTCCAATGAGAAAAGACGTACCAGGGCGAGTGGAAGGTTGTGTGGTAGAAGTCCGGGAAAACGCCTCCGAGGTACGCGTCGTCCGCGACGAACAGGATGCCGTGGTGTTCCAACGACCTCCGCCAAGACACCGAGTCCTCCCCGCCTGCCCGCATCTCCCTCTCAGCGATCTGGAAGGCAAACTCACCGTGGATCGAAAGGATGAGTAGGCCCCCAGGCATCACGACGCGGCGCAGCTCCTCGAGCCACATATCCTGGTAGCGCTCGTCTAGATGGGTAAAGACGCTGTGATTGATGACGAGGTCGAAGTACCCGTCGGAGTACGGGAGCGGCGGTTCGGCGCCGGTGTGCTCGAACGTCGCGAATGGTAGGTGCTCCTGGTCCCACTCGATTGCTTGCCTGTCGATATCGCAGCCATGAAGCTCCCACGTGGAGGTGCGCGGCTCTAACCACCGAGTGACTCGCCCTGGCCCACAGCCGAAGTCGAGGACTCGGGTAAAGCTGCCCAGGGTGCGCCCAACGGACGCCGCGAAAACCTCGAGTTCCTGTGCCGATTGGTGCCCGGACCGATCAAAGACCAGGTAGTCCTCCTCGTCAGCCCCTCCCCCCATCTTTGCGAGAACTCGCAAGAGCAGGTCGTCCGGGGGCCGTGGAAACTCGGTCATCTATCTCCTTCACGTCAAAACTGCGCTTCGCCTAATCCCGTCGCTCAGGATCCGACGAATGACCGAGGCTAGCCTTGGGCAATGGCCCCGGGACACGCATTCGGAGGGAACGAGGCTTCCGCCGCACGGTGGTTCGCCGAGCAGCCGGGCTGGTGGGAGAGCCACTATGTCCAAGCGGTGGATGCCATAGTCGACTACCTGGGTGGGGACGGGATCAGGCTGGAGGGGCGTAGGGTCCTGGATCTGGGCTGCGGTGATGGCATCATGGCCCTGGGACTGGCCATAAAGACCGGCGCGACGTCGGTGCTCGGTCTGGACCTGCAGCCCGTCGATCTCGTGTACCTCGCCCAACAGGCCACGACGCACGGCGTCGAGCCTACGCACCCCCGGCTGTCCTTCGGCGTGTCCGGGGAAACCGACCTCGGGGTCCCCGACGCCTCGATCGATGCCGTTGTCACGTGGTCGGTCTTTGAACACGTTCCCGACCTGCCTGGTCTGCTGGCCGAGATACGTCGCATCCTTGTGCCCGATGGGCTGCTCTTTATCCAAATCTGGCCTCTGTACTTCTCCGAGCATGGCTCGCACTTGTGGCCCTGGTTCGACGAGTCCTTCCCACACCTGCGCCTCGACGACGCCACCCTGCGCTCTCAGTTGCGTCAGCGCGTCGACTCGGCGGCCTTGGGCGACGCAATGCTTGACCTCTACGACAGTTGCAACCGCCTGACCATCGATCAACTGGGCGACGCCCTCGTGACTGCCGGCTTCTTCGTCTCCAAGGTCAGTACGGGGGCGACCTCGGTTCATGTGCCTCCGGAGCTCCAAGCGAAGCCGTTGTCCCTGCTGATGCTGGACGAGGTCAAGGTGTTGGCGGTCCGGGTCTAAGCACGGACATCCGCTGCATTTGTACTTGACGGTTACGTGGCCAGTTGAGCTATGGCCCGGTCCCAGCCTCGGGCCCCCGAGTACAGAGAGGCGGCGAGCACCGACGACGACGTGAGCACTCTGGAGGTCGGGACCGCTTGGGGTGCCGGCACGACCACGACATCGGGTCTCAGGCGATCAGCCAGCTTCTCCAGCACGGAGAACTTGGTCGTTGTCCCATTGGGCAGGAAGTGGCACGCCGGGGCCACTGACCTGACAGCGTCGAACGTGCTTGGAGCGGCGAGGTCCGAGATGAACCATCCCAGTTGCGCGCTTGTGCACCCGGTCCAACCGTAGGTGGCATAGCCACGGACTTCAGCGTCGGGAGGCTGGCGGACGAGCCATTCCCAGAGCGAAGGTGCGCGGTCCGGCGCCGGCCCGATCACGGAGAAGCGCACGTTGATCACGTGCTCGGCGCTCACCTCACCCAGGGCCTTCGAGATCCCGTAGACCTCGGTGGCGCCGAGCGGTGTGGTCTCGTCGGCGGGCTCCGTACCGGGGCTGAAGACGCCATCAGTAGAGAGATGAACCACCCGACAACCCCTTGCGGACGCCACCTCGGCGAGGCGCTGGGGCCAAAGGGAGTTGACCAGCGTCGCCGCGTGCTGGTACGCGGGCGTCCCGTACGACGGGTCATTGCGGAGCAGTCCGACGCAATTTACAGCAAAGGCGGCGCCCTCGAGCACCTCCGGCGTACCCGCGGCTTCCTGGCGGACATCGAAGCACTGACCTTTCCGGCTCACGGCGACAACGTCAAGGTCAGGTACCGTCGCCAGCTTGGCAACGACGGCTCGGCCCACCATGCCCGTACTGCCGAAGACGATCGCCCGCGTCACTCGGCGCCCCTCAGGAGAACGAGAGGCTCGGCAGGGGCGTAACCCAAAGGCCCTCGTACCAGCTCTCGTTGCGCCGGATCGCGTCCAGATAGTTCCAGGCCGTAACGAGGACCATGCTGGGCGGGTCAGCCAGGCGGAACTGCTCAGGCAAGACGATCGGGGTATGGGTGCCCGGCATGAGCTTTCCCGCCCTCAGCGGCGAGGCGTCCACGACCGCTCCCAGAAAATCGAGGCCGCATGCGTTGACCCACATCGTGGCTTTGCCGGCCGCACCGTAACCCCACATGGTATGGCGGTCCCGAAGGTCCCCCAGCACGGAGCCAACCACGTCGATCGTCCTTTGCGCACGTCGCGAGAACTCATGCCACACAGAAGCCTCGGTGATCCCGAGGTGCCTTTCGTACGCCTCCAACTCGTCCACTGTGCTATCCCGCTCGGCGCGTTCAAGTCGCGCCGCGACCACGCGCACGGATCCTCCGTGCATCGGCATTCGCTGGGCGTGTTCGATAGCAAACCCATTTCGTCGCAGCAGCTGGTCGAGTTGAGTTAGCCCGTAGAAGGTCAGATGTTCATGGTAGAGGGTGTCCCACTGCAATTGCTCGAACAAGTCGGCCGCGTACATGACCTCCAGGCAGAGCCTCCCCTCCGGGCCAAGGGCGGCGTCTGCCGCCGCCAGCAGCGTCCCCGGGTCGGCGTTGTGAGCGAACGCGTTGCTTCCTGTAACGACGTCAGCCGGTCCCACTCGGTCGCGTACCTGGCCGGCTATCTCGGGCGTGAAAGCTCCGGTAACGACATCGTGGCCTTCAGCCCGGGCCATCTCGCCGATATTGCGGGACAGGTCCACCCCGACCCCCAGCACTCCCAGCCTGGTCAGGGGCCTCAGCAGGACCCCGTCGTTGCAGCCGAACTCCACAACGGTGCGCGGGTGAAAACGCTCCTGGAGCCACGTTGCGTAGTTGTCGAAGTGGGCGACGAGGCCCGGGATGGTGCTGGCCGAGAAGGAATAATCTTGGAAGAGGATGGCAGGATCGATCGGGTCCAGGATCTGGACGAGGGCACAGTCTCCGCAGACGTGCACAGGTAATGGGTAAAGCTGCTCGTTAGCGGCGGCTTCGGGACCGTCCAGGAACCCACCGGCGAGGGGCATAGCTCCGAAATCGATCAGGAGTTGAAGACCTGCACTTCCGCACGATCGGCACGTCGCCGTCATTTTCGACCTCCTCCATCCAAGGGGGGCACGCGAGGCCCGCGCCCAGTGACCCGCTCTGCGAACGCCGCCCACGGGTACCTCCCGTAGGACAGGAAAACGCCCGGCCGGTAGCGAAAAGACGATTGACGTAGCTGGTTGTCGCGGTTAGACAGGACTGTCGGTATCTCCGTGGCGCGCAGCCCCATCCTGCTCACCCAGTATGCCTCCTCCATTATTATGGGGAACCCGCGCTCGGACAATGGCATCTGCATAAAGGGCTCGAGGCGGACGGCACGGAAGCCGTTCGTGAGGTCGGAGAGAGGTAGCCGGAACAGCAGGCGGGCGAAGGCGTTCCCGGCCTGGGAGATCATCTGGCGTCCCAGCGGCACTCCCTGCACCTGTCCCCCCGGCGCGTACCGCGACGCTTTCACGTAATCGACGGGACCGGCGGCCGCCTCGACAAAACGAACGATGTCCTCGGGAGGGTTCGTCAGGTCGCTGTCCATGAACAACACCCAGTTGGCGCCGATAGTCGCAGCCGTGCCGGCACCGCTCTTCAGTGCCGCCCCGTAACCTAGGTTGTGCTCATGGTGCACGACCGACAATCCGCTGTACTTAGTGGAGAAGTCGTCGAGTAGCGTGCCGGTGCCGTCGGTACTCCCGTCGTCGACCACGACGAGCACGCCTGGGGGGACCAACGATGAGAGCATTCCGGTGATGCGCTGTACGCACTTCTCGGCTACGGCCCGTTCGTCCAGCATGGGGACCACAACCGCCAGTGCCACCCGTTGCTCTGCGCCTGCCGGGCCGCCATCCTCGCCTGTCACTCCAAACCATCCTCCCGCGACGACCGCGCCACCCGCTCGACCAGGTGATGGTGCTCCGGGAGGTGGCCCCGAAAGTCGTCCTCACCCAAACGCCTGATGAGGTCGGCCACGACGCGGTCTGACGATGCCCCGTCGCCGAGGTGGTGCTGCCAGGTCGTGCCCACGATCGAGTCGAGCTTGCGCATTATTTCCGACGCCGGGTAAAGATCGGGACGGCTGGGATCGAGTTTCACGCTCGAGCGGCAATCGTAGACCTGCGGGCGCTCCGTGGCTCGCCGCATCTGTACCGAGGGCACCTGGAGTACCGCCGTTTCTTCGACGACAGTTCCCGAGTCAGTGATCACGGCCCGGGAGTTTACGGTGAGCGCCAGCATCTCCTCGTACCCGATAGGGTCCACCATCGTCACGTTGCCAGGCAACTCGAGGTTGTTCGCGGCAAGGTTCTTCTGGGTCCGGTAGCTGGCCGTAAAGTAGACGGGCAGTTGGACGTGGGCCAGGAACGCGACAATGTTGGCCAGCACCGTCGGGTCCTCGACGTTTTCACGGCGGTGGCACGTCACAAGATAGTACTGGCCGCGCTGCAAGCCGCGCTGCTCGAAGAAGTCCGGCGTCGCCAACTTGTCAAAATAGTCTCGGCGGTCGAAGTAATAGGCGTCCAGGACGTCGACGATCAGGTTTTGCACTACGATGATGTTGCGGGGGTTTAGGCCTTCAGCGACCCCCTGCTCCTTGTATTCGTCAAAGTACGTGTAGATCAGGTCCGCCAAATGGTCGATGGTCGTCCGGTACTTCTCTTCGGGCATCCGCCAGTCATAAGCCCGCATACACCCCTCGATGTGGACGATCGGGATGTTGAGCTGAGCAGCGGCGAGGCAGCCCATCACGGTGTTGGTGTCACCGAGGAAGACGGCAGCGGCGGGCTCGATTTCTCGCAGCACGGGATAAAGGCGCTCGATAACCGAGCCCACGGTTGCCGCATCGGTGTCCCCCCCGGCGCCGAGCTCGATGTCCGGTGACTGGATCCCGAGCTCGCGCAGGAACACGTCCTTCAGGCTGTCCGAGTAGTGCTGTCCCGACCATATGAAGATCAGGTCATCTCCCAGCTGCTGCTGTAGACGCCTGAGGATCAACGAGGCCCGGATCAGGTCGGGACGGATCCCCAGGATCATCGCAAGTTTTTTCATCATGTCCTCGTTCGGGTTTGTGTGGTCAGAACCAGCGCAGGCCGGCCCGGTGCAGTGCGCTACGGAACAGGACGAGCCCGTAACCGACGATCTCGTGGCTGAGCTTGAACTTCTCGCTGCCCTCGCCGGGACGAAGCGTCGGCTGGCCCGGCACATAGGCGATGGCACCACCGGAGAGCAGCGTCTTGAACGTCATTTCGGGACAGACGCTGAACTTGGTTGAACTGAGGCCCATCGACTGGATGAACGCTCGGTCAAAGGCTCGAAAGCCGTTCGTCGAGTCGGTGATCTCCTGTTTCAGCAGGACGCGGATCGCCCGGCGGTACACCTTCTGGTAGAGCTGGAAACGGGGCGTGAGCGCGGCCCCGTGCTGTACGTCTATGTACCTGGAGCAAATCACCAGCTGGGATCCCTTGCGCAGCTCACCCAGCATCTTCGGGATGAGGTCGACGGGGTCACTACCGTCGGCCGCCACGAGCGCGCAATACCTCCCCGAGGCGTGGGCTAAACCATAGCGCACCATCGACCCGTACCCGCCGTGGCCCGGCGTTCGCTCCAGGACGCGCATGTGCAGCTCCGGCATGCGGGCACTGAGCTTCACGGCGAGGTCGACAGTCCCGTCGTCGCTCCCGTCGTCCACGATCACGACTTCGGCCGAGATGGACTCGTGGAGCATGACACTGTGGAGCGAAACGAGGGAGCGCTCGAGGACATGGGCCTCGTTGTGGGCGCAAACCAGGATGCTGAGCTCGAACATCAGCGCTCGACCACGTGCCAAGGGTCCCACGTACGGGCCGGGTAACGGAAGTCGTCTGGTCCAGCCCCTTCGATGGTGGTGTCGGAGAAGTAGCAGATCGTGGTGCCATCTCTCAAGCTCTGCGACCCGTTGGCAAAGCCGGACGGGATCGACAGTACCGCCGGTTTATCTGCGGACAGCACAAAGCGCTCGACCTCGAGGTCGGGTGACGGGTTGTCCCAGTCGTCGATCTTCACGCAACAGATAAGCGCAGTACCAGCGACCACACTGACAAGTTTGCGCTCACGCTTGTGACCGTGCCAGGCCCGCACAAATTGTCTCGCATGGTTACGGACGAGGTAGAACCGGACAAACCCGGCGAGACTGGCGCCGTTTACGAACGCGACCGACCCCCGGTCGTCCACGGCTAATTCGCCAGTAATAAGTCGAGGTTCTAACTCGGTGCCGATACCATCGACCTCCTGCGGTGATGAGCAAGCTGGTGCGTCAAGTCGACCTCGCGACCCAACGGTGACTGGTGCTCGCGCAGATAGGGGCGCAGGGCGGCATAGTTAGAAAAGCGGGACGCCGTGAGGTCGCGGATCCTCCCCTCCTCGACAAGGGCCTTGACCTCGGCGATCCCATCGCGCATTTGCAGGAGAGGGGCAAACCCCAGTTCTTGGCGCGCCTTGTCCCCGGACACCCGATAATTCCGGCTGTCCTGGAAGGGAAGGTCCGTCACCTCGATGTGGGCGTCGGGCACCTGTTCGCGCACCGCCTCGGCTACCTGAAGGATCGTGACGTTTTCACCGGTAAGGTCGAACGTACCAGTGGCGCCGCGGCCCAGAGCCAGCAGGACAGCCTCGGCGACGTCGCGGACATGCAGCAGCGGCCGGTACTGCTCGCCACCGAAGACCGACATCCGCCTGCTCAACGTCGCCCGTACCGTAAGCGTGTTGACCACAAGGTCCACCCGCAGCCGGGAAAAACGGTCGCCGAGCCCGTAAAGGGTGCCAAGGCGGAAAATGACGGCGTCGCGGTGCTCGGCGAGAATGTCTTCAGCCGCAAGCTTGGTCCTGGCATAAAGGGATAAAGGGTTGAGCGGGCTCGCCTCGTTGAGCCAGCCGTCTTGGGCTCCGTACACCGAACAGGTTGAGGTGAAAACGATGCGGCCGCCGAAGACGGAACAAAGCCAGCGCACCGAATCGACGTTGATCCGGACTGTGAGGTCCTCGTCGAGCGCGCAGGCGCCATCACCTACGAGCGCGGCAAGCCAGACGACTACGTCAGATCCCTGAAGGTAGGGCAGGAGGCGCTCCCTGTCCAGGATGTCGCCGTAGACGAACTGGACTGGCTTCAGGTACACATCCTCGTAAAGGAGCATGTCATAGACCAAAACGTCGTGACCGGCGGCCGTGAGGCGATCGGTCAGGTGGCCGCCCACGTAGCCGGCGCCCCCGACAACCAACACCTTCGCCACGCCCGGATACTAGCATTCCGTTGGCATCGTCCCCAAGGACCCGGCAGGGCTTGAGCAACTTGAGCGACGAGCCCATCGCTTTGGCCAGGCCGACCTTGTCGATCAGCCGGGCGGTGCGCCCCATCCCACCATGGGCTGCGCCGCTGGAGCGCTCGGAGAGCTCGTAGGTGATGTTCGCTAGTCCGATCAGCGGGCTGGAGAGGTCCGGGGCGAGCGCTGCCTGGCTGCCCGGTCCTTTCCGCGACGGGCACGAATTGCAAAGCCAGCCTTCACCTGGAGATGGCCTCCTCTGGTATGGGTGGTCCGCGGGTTTGGCAGACCAAAACTTTTCCATACCAGGAGGGAGTTTTCACGGGTGCCTGCCCACCTCAAACGGCTCTGTTATCTCTAACGCCGCCGCAATTTGCCTAGCTAGCTACAAGGCGTTCCCCGACTTCCAACCCCTTGCCCGGGCCTGTTCCGCGCTTGCTTTCGGATTAATTCAAATGTAGTGCAGGGCATAGAGGCAGCGAAATATGAGGTCGTCTATCCGACGTTGGCGGTAGGCAGAGCCCCGTACCGCGTACCGGAGCCTCGAAGTGAACGATCGCGCCCCCAGGAACTCGTCCAGGCAGCGGCCCGAGTCGGGGCGTAGTTGTGGCCCGTACAACCGGCAGAGCTCCTCTGCCTGCTTGGTCAGCAATCGTCCGCGCCCCTGGCGGACCTGGCGCGCCGCCCGGCCCGACCACTCAGTCCAAAATGTGGGCCCCACGCCGACACTGTTGGACCCGTGAAGGCGGTACAGGACGTAGGGCTGAGGGTCGTAGACAACACGCCCACAGCCAGAGACAACCAGGTAGCACCAAGCGTCGTGCATCACGAACTTCTGCGGGATGGGCGACGCCAGCAGGTCGATGGCGGCGCGGTTCAGCACGATGGTGCACCCGGTGGCGATGTTCTCTACCAGGGCGTTCTCGAACGACGGCCCTCGGGGACAGCGCCGGTGGACCTTGATCTCGGAGAGGGATTCGTTAACCAAGCGCACGGCACAGCAGTACAGGCCTGGGCCATCGACTTCCTGTAGCGCCGCAACCGCCGCCGGTAGTTTGCCGGGCAGCCAGACATCGTCCTGGTCACAAAAGGCGGCGTAGTCGGCATCGGCGCTGACCGCTCGCAAAAGGGTCATAAAGCTCCGGGCGGCACCGAGGTTAGGGCCAACCGAGAGCCGGTCGCATGACCTGGCGCTGATGAGTTGCTCCAGTAGCCGTACGGTGCCATCGCTCGAGCCGTCGTCGCGGACTGACAGCCGCACGTGGGGGTGCTCCTGAGCTCGTACGCTCTCCAGCTGTTGGAGAAGGTGCCTCTCGCCGTTGTAGGTCGAAAGTAGGACTTCGACCGTCCCGTTCATCGCTCCGGCACGACCGCTAGGAGCGGCGAAGGCCTCATCGCTGGGCAGCACCCAAGGGGGCTTGGCTGGGACACGACCGCACCCCCGGCTGGCGTGGCCTTACTCGTCGCCGGCCAGGGCGTAGGCCGCACGCTCGGCGCGCACTTCGGCTATCACGTCGTCCAGCACCTGGGCCAAGGTGCGCTGGGACCGCCAACCGGTCAGCTGGGTGATCTTGCCCACGTCCGGCACGCGCCGCGCCATGTCCTCAAAGCCAACCTCGTAGGCGACTTCGTACGGGACCTGGGTCAGCGATGACGAGCTGGCTGTCCGGGCAATGATCAGTTGAGCCAGATCCTGGATGGAAATCTCCTCTGAGCTGCCAATATTGAACACGTCCCCTTCGGCGCGCGGCTCGTGGAGGAGCCTGATCAGGGCATCGACCACGTCGGCCACGTGGCAAAAGCAGCGGGTCTGGGTGCCGTCCCCGTAGACCGTTAGCGGCTCCCCGGCGAGGGCTTGGCGCACAAGGCGAGGGATCACCATGCCGTAGGCGGGGCTCTGGCGCCGTCCGACTGTATTAAACAGTCGCACGACGATCGTCGGCAGGTTGCGCTCGTGATAGTAGGCGTACGCCAGGATCTCGTCGACGGCCTTGGAGGTCGAGTATGCCCAACGTGCGACAGCAGGTGAGCCCAGGATCCGGTCGGACTGTTCATTGAGGGACCCAGAGTTGTTCTTCCCGTAGATCTCGGAACTGCTGGCGACCATCACTTTGCGCCGGTACCGGTGAGCCGCCTCGAGCACCGTTATGGCACCTTTGATGTTGGTGGTGAGCGAGTACAACGGCTGCTCAACGATGAGCTTGACGCCGACGGCGGCGGCCAGGTGCACAACAACGTCGCAGGTCCGGACAGCTTGGTCTACGGCCAGTTCGTCCAGGACCGAGCCCTGCCAGAAGGTGAACCGGGCATCGTCTCGTACGGCGTCCAGGTTGGACAGGCGCCCCGTGGACAGCGAGTCGAGCACGCAGACCTCGTTGCCATCGGCCAGCAAGGCTTCGACCAGGTGAGAGCCGATAAACCCCGCCCCGCCAGTAATCAGGAAACGAGCCACTCCGACGAGGGTAACACCGGCCTCTGTTTAGACCGAAACACCTGCCCCGTCGACCCGCCAGCAGCCGGGCCAAGGGTGGGGACGGCAGAAGCACCGTGCTGTCTAGATGGGCGTGGTCGTGCCCGATGGGGGCTCAGGCTGGGCGAGTCAGGCCTTGTTCCCCGCCTTACGTTCGGCCGCCTGGGCCTGGGCCAGCAACTGGCGGTAGACAGAGTCCCTGGGGTTGTCCTTTATCGCCTTATGGAGGAGGGAAATGGCCTCGCTCAGTTCAGCCTGGGTGCTCGAAGAGGGCAGCGTGGCAAGCTCCTGGTCCACGCGCGCCTCACTGGCCGAGTAAGGGCCCCACAGCGGGCTCTCGGCGACCGACTTGGCTAGGAGACTGCGTGCTCGTTGCAGGTCGCTCGTGGCATCGGAGATGGTGGGCGCGTGCTCCGCGGCGCTGGCCAGGACGGTGGCTTCGGCAGTGGGATAGGTGGGTTCCCAGGGGTTGAGGGACATGGCGTGCTGCATGTCGGCGAAGTACGTCGGGCCAACGGAGGTAGGCGCACTTGCCAACCCCGTCGACGTGGTCGTCTGCTCCAGGCTGGTGGCGGCCGCCCAATAGTCGTGGTCCGCCCTGTAGGGCCCGTCCGCGCCCACAGCGAGCAACACCACTGCCACGGTGACGGCCACGGCCGCGAGGAGCGTCGGCCACGGCACCTCGCTGCGGCCACCGGCCCGTCGCTCCCGACCGCCTGGCGACCTCGGGGCCCGCA
>CAYZVQ010000036.1:0-25569 GCA_964481925.1 uncultured Acidimicrobiaceae bacterium | reverse complement strand
GCTACCGGTGAGGCGACATGGAAAGCCGCCTACCAGTCCACCGATACCATCGATTTTCATGTCACATTCCATTTCAAGTCGGCCAGCACTGCCAAGACGAACCACCCCACCTATATCGGCTGGTACGACTACGTGGTCATCGCGACCGGAGCAACACAACCAGGCGGCACAACACGAGGTTGGCGGTGCTCGGCGCTGACCGGCGCGCAAGGTGCCGCTATTTGCCAGTAGTGGGGATGCCTTGGCGTCAAGCTTTAGACCGCGTCGAGGGAATCTCGGCGTTGTAGTCCTTAACGGCGACTCCTTGCGGGGCGACAGCTCGGCCGGGCCAGACCGCCTGTGACCACCACACTGATTCCTCGCTCGTTCAGCCGACCACGACAAGGGCGTCCTGCCGCCCCTCCGGGGGCGGCAGGAGGCGGGTCTGTCTTTCCTCTTCGGGGGCTCTCACCGGCCTCTCTACGCCACTCTCTCCCTTCCTGCGCGCTGGCCGACGCCCCCCCGCCCGCCCGCGGCCCTCCCCCCATCCCAAGCACCGGCCACATGGACCGGCATCGTTACAGTGACGCCAGCTCTAGCCTCCCGACGGTTGGGGGCTTGCCAGGCACCAGGCGCCCCATCTCCATCTCCTCCAGCAGCACCCGGAGATCGTCGGCTACGCCCCCACTTCTTCACCAAGCGCCTCCTCACGGGCGAGAGCCTCAAGCTGGGCAGCCCTGTCTTGACGCTCCGCAACCTAGCCATCACCAGGGCACAGGACGAGGGGCGCTGGTGCCAAGCACCCGCGACCAAAGGGAGTTCCCCCCTTATGCAAACAACAAGACGGGGTTCACTTGGTGGCCACCCTCGGAGGGGACCGCCAATCAGCTGGCAGCTGGAGGAAACGGATCGCGGTGACAACACCACCCACCCCAGCGGGGACCACAACTGGCGCCATCAGGCAGGCCGAGGCGAGCGGTAGGAGGCCAAACGTGCGGCCGAGGAGTAGGAAGTAGAGCCCCAATAGGGTTGCCACAGCGATGACGGCCAGGACGACGACCGACGCAACGGCCGAGAAGGCCAGGGCGGGTAGAACGCTCTCCCTCCGACTTGGGATACTCCTGTAGAACTGATAGGGCTGGAGTTCAATCGGGCCCCTCGCGACGTGGAGTCGTAACCCTCCTAGCGGTGCGGACTGGCTGACGGACTCAGGGTAGTCCGGCGTTATGGCAAGAACGATCGTCTCGCCATCGCGGATCTCGATACTGGTCGCTGACGGAACGAGCCCAAGGCCTTCGGCAGCAATTCTGTGAGTACCGGCTGGTACGTCCACTAAATACCTTCGGCAGGCTTTGATGCGGAGCCCGGAGCCGAAGTCAACTTCGACCAAAACACTTGTCCAAGTCGCCCTCATTGAGCGCAGTGCTCCTCCGTACCCACGGACGACTCTCTGTGCGTAACGGCCAGAAGGTTGCTGGAGGTTCTTCGCCGTCCCCTCCTTATACAGAACGAGCGTTGCCACATCCCTAATGATACTCAACGGGTGCAGCGCCCTCCCTGAACAGCTGGTCGGCTGGTTGGGCAACGACCTGCGCTGCGGTAGACCTGTCCGGGTTCATTACTTCTATTTCCAAAGCTCCGTCGTCCCAAAGTTCGACCACGGAACCGATGGCGCCGCTGAAGTCACCCTTATCAGCGAAGCGATCGGTGACAATCTCGACACGATCGTGGGGACTGAACAAGGTCATGTGGCCTGCCTAAAAGACCAGCTGGTTGAGCTGTAGCCCGTCGACCGTAGTGAGGTCGGAGCTGTTCCGAGAGAAGGTAGCACGCAGACATGCTCGCGCTGTCGCTGCCTGTCGGCTAGGCAGTATGTGAGGGAGCGCCCACCCTCGATCTCTATCGCTTTCCCAATTTGCTCAGGATTTACTGGCCCCGACGGATCAGCTAGACGACCGGATGCTTGGTCCCGAGCAGGGAGGTGATCCCCTCCGCACCGCCGAGGAGGAGCTCGACGTGGTCGACCAGGACGACAAGCCTGGCGTCCACGCCTGCGTCTTGGCTCAGCTTGTTGAGAGCCTCGGTCCTGTCCACTAAGCACCCAGGCCTTCTGGCGCCACGTGCCCAAATACCCGTGCGCTCTTCGGTGGTCCGCAATGGTTCGCATTGTTTGCGGCGTTGACGAGCCTGTATCCGTCACCGTATATCGGATGCAGGAACCTGCCCTTCGGCATCGCGCCGACCTCGCCAAGGGCGGGCACCCTGAACCCGGAGCCCCCTACGCCCGTGTACGAGACAGTGAAGCCGGTAACGGCCGTGCCGGCGCCGTTTGTGGAATACGCGGACGGCGTGGACACCTGTAGGCCGTCCTGGACCATCGCTATCTGGTACCACGTGCTGGTCATCCCCGTTAGCCCGAGCTTGCTGAAGGTCACACCGGGTTCGCTATCGTGGGCGTTCGTGAACTCAGCCAGTGGGCAAACACCATTGCAGTCCCCAGCGTCTGAGGATGCCTCCACTATCCACTCTGCCGTAGCACCGGAGCCACCAAAGGAGGCGTCCGCGATGAAGCTCCCCCCGCCCGTATGGTCCGTGAGCTCCATAGCCCAGGTAACCCCGCTCACCTGGCCGATAGTGACCGTTACCCTGTCACCTGCGCTAACCGACGCCCCCTGCCAATCCGCGGGTAGCTGCTCGGGGGCCGGTAGCACTTCCCACCACGGCCATGCCCAGTACGTTCCGGGGGTGCATTGGTCGGTGGCGGGGTTGGTGTCGCTCTCGTCAATACCAGCCTGGATGAGCTGGCTATCGACGGGCTGTCCTGGAGGGTTGAACCCGTCGATCCCCACCCACTCCGAGACGTGAGCGATACAGCTCGCCGCCGTGGTGATAAAGGGGACGGTAAAGGTGGCGCTAACGCTGGTGAAAGGCCCACCCGTCACGGCATAACCGGACCAGTTGCTACTGCTTACCTGTTGAACGCCAGAGCCGGCGACCGTCGTGGTAGCAGAGGCTGGCAGGGTCGTGGTGGTGGTGGTGGCCACGGGCGCCGTCGTGGTGGCGGCAGAAGCGACGGTAGTAGTGGGAGAAGGAGCTGCTGGATGGGCCGACCCCGCCATCCCCACGTAGAACGTACCGGTGAACGATGAGGGGCCATTACTTACGACCAGGGCGAAGGTGATCGTGCGGTGCGCGGCCGAGGTATTGGGGCCGACGACGACATGGGCGGTGAAGTGGTCCGTGCACGGCCTTAGGTTGCTTGCATAGCCCACCGGGAAACCCTGCTGGGATAACAGCTCCAGTCGGCAGGTCTTGGCGTCCTTGACGCTCCCCGTGACTGTCGTCACGCCTCCGAAGGGGCCGAGCTGTTGTGGGGTGGCGCGGACGGAGAGAATGCTCGGGCTTGGCCGCTGTCGGAGGATGACGTAGAAGTAACCGGTGAAGGCCGATGAGCGGTTGCGGGCGACTAGGGCGAAGGTCACTGTGCGGTTCACCGCGCCGGGGTTGGCGCCAATGACCACATGGGCCGAGAAGCTCCCGGCACACGGACGGAGGTTGCTCGCGTACACGACGGGGAAGGACAGGTGCGACAGCAATTCAAGCTGGCAGGTCGTGGCGTTCTTGACCGTCGCGGTCACGTAGACTTGCCCGCCCGTCGGCGGCAAGTCTGTCGGCGTGGCCCGGGCCGAAAGGACCAGTGCGTGCGGCGGTGCCGGGGTTGCCGAGGCCGTGGGCGTGGCAAATGTCGGCAACAGGCAGGCCGCTGCGGCGAGGGTGATGATGGTCTTCTTCATGGCCGAGCCTCCCGTTCTGCCTTCACAGGAATTTCTCGGTCCCTAGCTTCTCCAGACGAGCGAGCCTTGTTCCGATCCACGTGCCGCGCAGTAGTACAGAGCCTTTTACGCATCAATCCTGTCACCCCGATGTTTCGCGCTGGGGGCGTCACCCGTCACGACGACTGGGTGAATGGGCCACAGCCGTCGGCGTCTAACCCCTCGTCTGATGGCGTTATCGAGACGACCACGGCACCTGGCGGGAGGTCGTTTGCGATAATCCCAACCGTCCCTCCGGCCCCAAACGCGCTCAGGCGTGCCCAGTAACAACTTGACCCTCCCGGAGCCTGGTAAGTGCCTGGCGCGATCTCAATCCCGACGGCCCAGGTACCGTCGCCGAAGCTTGTTGCTTGCGGCCCACTCGACGGCAGCGGCGTCCAGGTCCCGCATCCTTCAGAGTCGAAGGCCTTGTCCGTTGCTACGACTGTCACGATGGCAGGTCCGACCGCGTCGTTCCTGGCAATGATGTTTGAGAGGTCACCGCCCAATCCGCTCAAACGCGCCCAATAGCAGCCGCTCTGTCCCGCCGTGCGGTAGGTACCAGGGCGAGATCCCCGGAGGTCGTTCCAGGGAGGTAGGTCCCATCGCCGAACGATGTCGCCGGTGCACTCGGCTCCTTGGCCTGGGTTGTGGGCGTCGTCGACTTGGAGATTGCCGCTCTCAGGTCAGCGTTGACCTTTGCCACGACTGCGTTCTGCGTTGCGAGAGCAGCCTTGAGCTGCGCCTTCCAGGCTGCGGTGTCCTTGTAGCCGTGGAGAACGGTGACCACATGAGACTCGGCCCTAGGTAGGGCCTGGACATCGGTGGTCGTGGTGGTCGTTGCGGCAGCGATGGTAGCGGTGGCGGCCAAAAGGCAAACGGCTCCCACGATGGTGGTGACGAGCTTCTTCATTTTGGGGTTTGTCTCTCCTGGGCCAAGGGCTAGCAGACGCAGGAGGGCAGCGCCAGAGGCTAATGACCTCTCTTCGCCTAGGTACCTCAGAACCAAACTGGAACCTCGTGTGGGCGGGAATTACGAACAAGCCCGCCTAGCGCCTAGACCTACCGGAGCCACCGGACAACCGCAAACGGCAACGCAGTGGGACCACAGGTTGAGCCTGAGACGATCACCAGCACCTACGAGCCCCGGTGCATCGATACCAGATGGGGTTGGTCCTCTTCATAGGCGTTCATCCATTGGCGCGCCAAGCTCTTACATGCCGTGTGCGGCGACACGTAGGGGGAGAACTTGGGGCGCACATAAAAGCCGAAGCTGTCCAGCACCACGTCCGACTTGAGCCCCTCGATCACCACGGAGGGAAAAGCGGCGCGGTGCTCCGTGTGAGCGGCCACCCAAGCTTTGCTGGGCTGGCCTTGCATCGTGGGGGGATCAGCGGGGTCAGCGGCGCATTGGGCCGATGGTGCGTGCACGTCCGGGTGAACACAGAAAACGTGATGGCCGGCCGGCTCCTCAGGACGCCACAGGGTCACGGTTTACTGGCCCGCGTCGATGAACTTGAGTTCCCGTGCAAGCAAGCCAAGAAGCCCGGTAGTGGGCCCGGCTTGGCACTCGTACCTCATAGTGACGTTGAACATGGGCAGGAAGCTCCTTGGCCTGCTGGGGAAGGAAGCGCCGAACAGCTCGCAATCAGAGAGCCACACTTCGACATTCCTTGATTAGCTGCTTCTCCGTGGTGAACTCGTGAAGCAAAGATAACCCGGCCCAATGAGGGCATCAAGGGCTTTGGTCCCGATACCGACAACTACGAACATGGCCTTGCCGTACAACCTCGCTCAGCGTTGTTTCCCCCACGAGGTACCTGGTAAAAGCATCACCAGCTCTGGACGGTCCGGAAGGCCGAAGGGACACTCTCATCGGTACGTCTACACCGCCGTCGCTCCCAGCTCGTCGGCTTTGGTGCGGAACGATTCGGCCTCGGACGGGCGGGTGGTGGACTGGCTGAGGTTCTTCAGGTCAGCTCCCCCGGCCACGTGAACAGCACTCCCTGGTACCGACGACGCATTGTGGCCCTTGTCCTGCCGGTGAACGGGTTCATCTCGTCCACCTTGGCGAAGAAGGCCGTTACAGCCCCTCCGAGGAGGGCTTTTGTGGCTTTTAGCTGGGCGATCAGGTCCCGCACAGCATTTCACTTTCGGATATCAATGCGTCTGGCGCGTTAGGAAATGACCCGCAGGACCTCGTCGAGCGAGGTGATGCCGCCGGCCACTCCCATCAGCCCGGCTTGGCGTAGCGTCAGCATGCCGTCGGCGGTCGCCGCCTTGCGGATGTCGTCGGCGTGGGCGTGCTCAACGATCATGCGCTCGATCTCCTCGTTGACGTTGAGGACCTCGTGAACGGCGAAGCGGCCCGCATAGCCCGTGTTCCCGCAGCGCTGGCAGCCTACGGCGCGGAAAAGATGGGGCGGCACCTCCATGTCGCCCAGGTCCCATCCCAGGGCGCTTAGTTGGCCCCTGTCGACGTCGTAGGCCTGCTTGCACCGTTCGCACAACTTGCGGGCAAGTCGTTGGGCCACGATGCAGTCCAGGGCGCTACCGACGAGGAAGGGCTCGACCCCCATCTCGATGAGCCGGTTGGCTGTGGTGGAGGCATCGTTGGTGTGCAAGGTGGACAGGACTAGGTGGCCCGTCAGCGCCGCCTCGATGGCGATGGCGGCAGTCTCCCGGTCACGGATCTCGCCCACCAGGATGATGTCGGGGTCAGCCCTCAGGATCGTGCGCAACGCCAGGGCAAAGCTAAGCCCGGTGCGGTTATTCACCTGCATCTGAGTGATGCCTTGCACTTGGTACTCGACAGGGTCTTCGACCGTGATCACGTTCTTGGTCGACTGGTTCAGCAGGTTGAGGGTGGCGTACAGCGTGGTCGTCTTGCCCGAGCCGGTGGGGCCGGTGACCAGGACGGTGCCGTACGGCTTGGTGTACGAAGACGAGTAGCGGCGCATGTTCTCAGGTAGGAAACCGAGGTCGGCCAAGTTGAGCTTGGCCGTGGAGTTGTCGAGGACCCGCATCACGACCTTCTCGCCGTGGACCGAGGGCAGCGTCGCCACGCGTAAGTCGACGGGATGGCCGTCCAGTTTGTTGGTGATGCGGCCGTCTTGGGGCAAGCGGTGCTCGGCGATGTTCATGCCAGCCATCACCTTGAGCCGGCTGACGACGCCGTTTTGGATATTGCGTGGGAGCTCGGCCCGGTGCCGCCCCAGGCGGCCGAGGGCTCTCTGGGCGGCGGAAATCTGCTCGCCCGAGGGCACCGCGGCGGGGCGGGCACGCCGCAGGACCCGGGCGAGCTGGTCCGGCTCCAGGACTGCCGAGCCCATCAACGCCAACGCCAGGGCGGTCAAGTTGACCCGGTGCGAGGGTTGGTCGCGGTGGGGCGCGCCGGGCCCGGGCCGGGTGAGGCTGGACGCGAAGGCCGAGACGACGGGCCGAGTGGCCTTCGCCCCGAACGCCACTTCTGTCGCGCTGCGTGCTGTCGGCTGGCCGAGGATGGGAGCCGCCCACATGGGGATCTCACGCCGCGGGCGTACGTGGCGCTCGTAGGCGGCCCCCAGCACCGGGAAGGCGGCGCCGCCGACGACTGTGTCCAAGCTCGTGGCTTGTGCTGTGCCGGGGTGCCACGCCCCCACCGCTGTGGCCAACTCGCACACCCAGCCACCGACAACGGCGTGGCGCGTCCCGCTCGGGGCGTCCTCGCCGGCTCCTGCCGCGGCCAAGGCCTGGCTGACGATGCCGGGCTGAGTAGAGATGTTGATCGCCCGGGTGGTAAAGGGGAAGGCCATCTTGACCAGCACACGCCGGTGATGGGCGTCGCTCACAAACCTCAAGCTCATCTCGTTTGGTGGGAGACGCGTAGGGTCGCGCCGTACCGTGAGCCCCGCTCCCTCCGCCGTCTCCTCCCACGTCAGGCGGAACCCTTCCACATCCACCCTCACCGTCTCCGACAGTAGCCTCCCGGCCGGTCTTAGGGAACATGTGTGCGCCCTCCGCCAACGTGTGGAGGGGGTCCTGAGATGTAGACATACCTGGCGCCGTTGGTCTGAGCGTTGACCCCGCACGTCCAGGGTCCCGAGACAGAGAAGCCCGCGGTCAAGGTGCAGCCGTTGGCGACTGTGATCGGCAGGAAGGTGCTATTGACTATGTCTGCTGGGATCCGAGAGGCACTTACCGAAGCGACCATGGCAGCAATAACGCAAGTCCCGGTTGTGACGCTAATTATGGAGCGAAGCAAGCAATGGCGAAATCGCCGTTTTGGTCGACCCTCTTGCTCCGGGCACACATCCACTGACTGGCACTCCTTCGGTGGGCTGAGTTGGCCAGGAGCTTACGCGTCTTACGGTACCTCACAAGGAACTTAGTCCTAAGGACCTCGCTGAATAGCTGCCCCGCTACAGTACATCGAGCATGCGCTCCGCAAATGTACCCATTCCGCCACACTTATGACTCGAACGTGGCGTTGGCAAAGTCAACAATCGGGTTTGGCCCGCTCACCTCATAGATTATCGTGAGGTCATGAAGGCCGGCTACGTCAACCTTCACCGGCGTGGGAACGCCACTGTAGATCGGGATGGACGGCACGCCGCCAACGGTAGCGGGCTTGACAGGCTGACCGTCAGCCATGAACGGGACCTCCTTTAGGCCGCTCGGCGCCGCCAGCGTACCGACAACGGTGACAAATCCTAATGTCACTGAGGTGCTCGGACTGCTGGAGTCGAGACCGATGCTCGCGGTGAAAGTTCGCGCCGTACCAAAGCGCCAAGTGAGTTCGATGACCTCCGGGTTCTGGTTACACGTCGTAGCGGACTGCACACCCGTGTAATGCTTTCCACCCATCGTCATTGCGGCGCTGAGGTTCGTAACGACACACGGGTTTACACCATAAGCCCCCCAACTACCCCAGCCGGTACTCGTGTCCTGCGAGTAGAGGACCACGCCTACAGGTGCACCTAAACTTGACAGTTGAACAGTTGAGCCAGGCTGCGTCGTCGTCGGGACGGGCGTGGGCTCGTTCGGTGTGGGCTTCTTGCCCGCTGCTCCGGCAAGTGCCTCCAGCGGCTTTAGCGCCGAGCCCAACGGCTTCACGATAGATGCAACTTGGGCGTAAGTCGCCGTAATCGAAAGCGCTTTGAGCTCGGCGTCAACTTTGGTGAGTTCGGCATTGGCTGGTCCAATGGCGGCTATGTAGCTCTGGGCCACCTGCGCCGCACTGGGTGTTGCCGGCGCGCCACCCGCCTCGATCCCGCCGATCGCGGTAACTGTAAGGGCAGATATGGTGCAAATGCCACCGATTTTCACGAAAAGGGGGGTCAGGGGCCGACCTTTAGGGGCTCCGAACTCCTGACTTAGGACCTTTTGCCGACGGGCCACGTCTTTCCTCCGTTCGTATGAGCTTCAATTGTCCTCGTCCGGTTTGTCTTTTCCTCTTATATCCCATCGCGGGGAGAGCCACCGAGGGAGATGCTTGTTATTGGTTGTTTGCCCGCGGCCAGCCGGAGGTAGGAGGAAACCGCTTCCCGGAGGCTGTGAGTTACAGTGGGCAACGTAGTCCTGGCGGCTTTCCCGGTCCTGGTCAGGCGTCCTCCGAAAAGCATGCTAGGAGCGGACAAGACGACCAGTAAACCACTGGCAAGCCCGCTCGTTAGGTAGAACAACCCGGTCAAGATAGCTTTCGAGATGACGGCGAGGGCCCAGAGGATGCCCAGGAAAGGCAGGGCCAACAGCCCGGCAACGCTCGTCCAAAAAGCGATGGCAAAGAGGAGCACCAAGATAAAGGTCACGAGGCCGGTGACGAGGCCCGGCAGGACGCCGGTGCCGGCGAGAACGCCGAAGCCGACGAGGAGCGCAATAGCAACGACAAGCCAAGTAATAGCTTTCCATGAGTTCGCCACGAGACCATGGAACTCCCTAGCCGCCTTGGGCCCGAGCGCGGTGAACAAAGCCAGCACCAAGAAGATGAAAACGAAAGCTGGGGAGACCGCGATCATCGGGACCAGGACAATGATGAGGACGGAGATGCCTAAGGCCAGCCAGGCCGTGGTTTTCGCTGACCCTGATGTGGCAACCGGGGAGGCGGCGACGGGTTGTCCTGGTGCTGGCTGAGGGGCCAGGTCGTACTTGGTCGGGACCGTGGCCTCCGGGCCTTTGTTGCCCCTAGGTAGGCCAGAGGTGGCGTGGGGCTCGGTGTGCCCGTGCGGGCGCTGTGCGCCAGCGTCTAGGGACGGCGCGGTGGCCGGGCCCGCCGTGGCAGGGGGGGCGACGTGGTTGGTCCACTTGGTACCGTCCCACCAGCGGTAGGCGTGGAGAGTACTTGGGTCGGGGTACCAGGCGGCCGGGGGAAGTGGCGTGAGCGCGGGCGCTGGTTGCGCAGCAGTTATGCCTACCTCCGTCGCCAGGTCGGCTTGGGTGTCAAGGCGTTGCCCGGTGCTGCGATCGGCTACACGTAGGTCCCGGATAGCGGCTCGTATGCCGTTGGGAAGTAGGTACAGCCCGGCGAACACCCCGAGAATTGCCGCCACCAGCGCGCCGGCGCTTGGGAGTATGGCCCCCCTGAAGATCCCGGACTGCACTGGCGATGCGAACTGCCCTAGTTGGCTGGAATTGCCCCAGCTGTTGGAAGCGCTTATGCCGGCTACTAGTCCTGAGACGGCGTCGGCCAGGAGAACCAGGGACGCCAAGGCGGCTGTCCCGGCGCTTGCGAGCCGCATACGGCCCCGGGTGGTAAGGACGGCAACTATCGCCAGCAGAACGACGATCCCCATAATGAGGCCCACAGTCCCTCGGCCGGTGGAGAACCCAGCCCCAGTCGATATGGTGGTGAGCGACGTCACCTGGCTGAGGGCGCCGGAGGCGGGTGGCGTGTCCCAGTTGGCCCAAGCCACCAGCGACCCAACGGCCGCGGCCACCAAGAATACGCAAGGCCCGAAAGGGCGCGCCTGGGTGCCGTCGCTGCTCATGCGAAACTCGGACGGACCGACGGCGAAGACAACCACGGAACGGGCATAAACCCCCTCCTCGCGCATCCAAAAACAGAGTTCTCTGCATGCATAGCATCCCCAGGTCCAGACGGCAAGCACGATTTGCGCTGGTAAAAGGGGTTTCCCACTCTGAGCGATGGGACTACTACGCCCAGAGGAGATGAAGTGTGGCACGTGCTCTACCCCAAACTCCCCGAGGTCCACGCCAAGGACCTTGCGGGACCACTCCAGTACCACCGGCCACGGCCAGACCCTGATGCCGTCGCCGACGACCCCACTGGTGAACGGGCCCCTATCATGACATTCGATGAAACGAACCTTGCGCTCCGCTGACGCGGTACAACCACCTCAGCGGGATATGGCCGTTTCCCTTGACCAGGATGGGGATTGAGGACGACGGATGCCATCAGAGCTGGAACGGCAGTTCGAGGCCCTGAAGACGGCGCCGGGCGACGAGGCGGACTGGTCAGCTTGGGTCAAGGAAATTACGGGGTGGCGCCAAAAGGCCCGCGAGAAGTACCTGAGCGACGACACGCGCTACGACGTGGCGGCATCTCAGTGGGCTCGCAGAGCCTTTGTCTGCGGGCTGGTCATGTTGTGGGACGAGAGTTTCTACGACCCCGGTTCTGACAGCTTCCTCGTCGAAGAGTACCTTGACAATGCTGAGCGAGATTTTGGCGGCTTCGACGTACTCATCCTTTGGCACGCCTACCCACGGATCGGCTTTGACGAACGCAACCAGTACGACTTCTACAGAGACATACCGGGAGGCCTAACCGCGCTCGCCGACATAATCGCGCGCTTACACCGGCGCGGGGTGAGAGCGATCATTGACTACAACCCCTGGGATCTCGAGACGCGGCGAGAACCTGTGGCTGACGCCCAGGCATTGGCCGAGCTGATCTCGACCGTAGGGCCTGATGGCATATTCCTTGATACCCTGGCTAACGCACCTGGTGACCTCCGTGGCGAGATCGACAAGGTTTCGCCTGCCAATGTCTTCCAGTCCGAAGGGGTCGTGGCACTAGCGGGCGTGCGCGACCATCTGATGTCCTGGGTGCAAGCTACCGAGCCCCTCAAAGAGCGGTTCCTCATGCGGAACCACTGGTTTGAGCAGCGGCACATGCAACACCTGGTACGGCGATGGCACGACAAGCACCGTGACGAGCTGCTGACCGCGTGGCTCAACGGCGCGGGCGTCGTCGTTTGGGAGAACGTGTTCGGCTCCTGGTACCCGTGGAACGATGGGGACAAGCTCTTGCTCAAGTCCATGCACGGGGTCCAAAGGACCTTTTCCGACTTGCTAAGCCTCGGTGATTGGACGCCCTTTGTCCCCATGCCTAGCCAGGGCTTGCGCGCGAGCCGATGGGAAAGCGGCGGGACAGTCCTGTGGGCGCTGGCTAATTGTTCCGAACGTGACGTCACCGAAACGGATGTTTCCTTTGCTCTCACGCCCGGGGCAGTGGCTGTCGACGTCCTCGCCGGCCGGAGGATCGACCCACGCGAGCCCATCGTGACGGTACCCGCTCGCGGTATCGCCAGCCTGGTCACCATGAGCGAAGAAACCGAGAGCGAGATCTGGTCGGCAATCGAGTATGCCCGCCCTGAGAGCCCCCGAGCCGGCACCGCCTTTCCCGAGACGACCACTTCGGTCGAGCCGCCGTTGCGACTCCCGTTCGAGAAATCGGCATCCCGTACCCTCTCGCCCAGCATGCGTGTTGTCGCTCCCGGGCCCCGTTCGTTTGGGTCAGTGTTCCAGTTGCGCGAGTGCGGGACGTACGTGCGCGCTGATCACCTGAACCAGGACTTTCCCGACCAAGAACAGCAGCGGTCCAGCCAGCGCGCATTGGACGTCGACGGCCTGGCAATCGACGAGTCGCCGGTCAGCAACACAGAGTTCCAGCGTTTCCTGCGGTCGACCGGCTACGTACCAAACGTCTCCCATCGTTTCCTGGACCACTGGGTCAGCGGTGGCCCACCGCCGGAGCAAGCCGATTGGCCGGTGACGTTCGTTGACCTGGGCGACGCTAGGGCGTACGCGGCTTGGGCCGGTAAACGGCTCCCCACCGAAGATGAGTGGCAGGTGGGAGTGTCCGAGGGTTACGCCCTCTATGGCCGGCGGCGGGTCTGGGAGTGGACGGAGAGCGAACATTCCGATGGCCACAGTCGCTTCGTCATCCTCAAGGGCGGGCCCGACCTGGTGCTGGGTGGTTCAGGTTGGTACGCGGAGGGCGGGCCGCTGGGGCCCGAGCGTAGCGCGAAGTTCATGCTCTTCGCACCGGGCGTCGACCGCTGCTCCACGGTTGGTTTCCGCTGCGTGGTCGACCTGTCAGCCGACCAACGGCACGGCGACCCGGCACAGGGCTAGTATTTGACCGGCAGTGTTATGACAGCCGTATGAACGAAGACGAGATGTTCAGCGTGCCGCGATTCGCCTTGGGTTCCATACTCTCGGGTGGTTTCGACAAGTACTCGGTGAAGGCCGCCAGCCAACTTGCCCTGTCCGGTCGTGGTGCAAACCGTCCGCTACGGCTACCAGCTCCGGCTCTCTTCGGGGACCGAACGGCAGGTCCTGGCCGAATGGGACCGCTGTCGGTGGTCAATTAGATCTTGGGCACATAAAGACTAGGACACGACATGGCTTTTTCAGATAGGACGTCGAACTGGCCGGTGGCCCGGACGTACCGGGGCGCCGAGCGCGTCCACGTCTCGCTCCCTCTGGGTGGCATCGGGACCGGCACCGTCGGGTTCGGTGGCCGAGGCCAGTTCCGGGATTGGGAGCTGGAGAACCATCCGGCCAAGGGCCACACGGCCCCCCTTAGCTTCTTTGCCTGCCGCACCAGCGCCCCCGGCCTGCCCACCCAGGCCCGCATCCTGGAAGGGGCCTTGTTCGACGGGGAGGTCGAAGGCTGGCAGGGTGCCACTGCCCCCCTCGCCGGGGTGCCCCGTTTTTCTGAGTGCGAGTTCGAGACGACTTACCCGATGGGCCGGGCCCGTCTGGCCGACCCGGCCATGCCCGTTGAGGTCGAGGTCGAGGCTTTCAACCCGCTCTGCCCCGCCGGTGAGGCAGAAAGCAGCAAGCCGCTGGCCATTTTCCGGGTGCGCGTGCGGTCCGTCCACTCTGAGCCCGTTGACGTGAACCTGATGTTCTCGGTCGAGGCCCTGGTCGGCCACCGGCTGAGGGCTGCCGGGCTGCCCAGCCAGCCCCTCGTGGAGCCCCAGGCGGGGCCGGGCGCCCACGGCGTCTTGCTCAGTGACCAGGCTATGGACCCTGCCGCCGAAGACTGGGGGACTTTGGCGGCGGCCGTCGTCGCCGACCAGGCCTGGGTCGGGCCGGCGTGGGGTTTCGGGAAATGGAACCAAGGCCTTTTCGCCATGTGGCGCGGCTATATCGAGACCGGCCGGCCGGGGCCGGGGATCTACGGCCTCGGCAGCCACGGCCCCACGAGCGAAGCGTCCATGGCGGGGACGCTCGGGGCCGACCTCACCGTCGCTCCCCACGGCACCGGCGAGGCCGTGTTCGTGCTCGGGTGGAACTTTCCCAACCGTCGGGCGTGGCTGTTCGACCGGGGCCCACGAGGAAAGGCGGGCACCGAAACGGTGGGGAACTTCTATGCCGGTGCGGGCCAAAATGCCTGGGACATCGTGAGCGGTCACCTCTCCCAGCTCGATGAACTTAGAGAGGTGACGGAGCGCTTCGTGTCGGCGTTCTGGTCGAGCGACCTCAGTCCCGCAGTAAAAGAGGCGGCACTGTTCAACGTGAGCACGCTTCGGAGCCAGACCTACTTCCGCACGGCCGATGGGTGGCCCTTCGGCTGGGAGGGGTGTATCGATGACGTCGGGTCGTGCCTGGGGTCCTGCACCCACGTGTGGAACTACGACCTCGCCACGGGCTACCTGTTCGCCGGGCTGGCCCGTCAGATGCGTGAGCTCGAGTACCTGTACGGGACCGACACCGACGGCGGCATGAGCTTCAGGCTGATGCTCCCGCTGGACCGAGCGCGCGAGCTCCCGGTAACCGCGGCCGACGGCCAGTTCGGGTGCGTTCTCAAGCTCTACCGTGAGTGGCGGCTGTCGGGGGACGACGAGTGGTTGGCCAAGCTGTGGCCGTCGTGCCGGCGCTCCATCGAGTTCGCCTGGATCCCCGGTGGGTGGGACGCGGACAGGGACGGCTTGGCGGAGGGCGCCCAGCACAACACCATGGACGTCGAGTACTTTGGCCCGAGCCCGGTCATCCAGAGCTGGTACCTGGCTGCCCTTCGCGCCGGTGAGGAGATGGCGTCGGCCGTGGGCGATCGCGAGTTCGCCGAAATCTGCCGGCAGGTTTACGCCTCGGGCGCGGCGGCGACGGAGGCTCAGCTGTTCAACGGCCAGTACTACGAGCAAAAGATCGTGCCGCCCGGGGACTTTGCCAACGTCGCCCCCCGCCTGCGCCACGGGAGCATGGGGGCCGAGCAGGCCGACGACCCCGAGTTCCAGATCGGCGACGGCTGTTTGATCGACCAAGCCGTGGGGGACACCTACGCCCGGTTGGTGGGCCTGGGCCCGGTGTTCGACCTCGGCCACGTCAAGGAGGCGCTGGACAGCGTCCACCGCCTCAACTACGTGGAGGACCTAGGGGAGTGGACGAACTACATGCGCACCTACGCCGTGGACGGCGAGCGGGGCCACATCGTGCTGTCCTACCCTAAGGGCCTCCCCAAGCACCCGATGCCCTACTGGTGCGAGGTCTGGACGGGGCTCGAGTACGTCTTCGCCCTCGGTTTGGTCCAGCAGGACGAGAGCGCGGTCGCCGAAGAGATCGTCGCCGCTGTCCGGGAACGCTTCTCCGGGGTCAGGCGCAACCCCTATGACGAGGCGGAGTGCGGGCACCATTACGCCCGGGCCATGGCGAGCTGGGGCCTGATCGTCGGGCTCACCGGGTTTGACTACGACGGCCGCCATGGCGTGATCAAGTTCGCCGAGGCCAAAGGTCCGTCGCGTTGGTTCTGGTCCACAGGCCAGGCCTGGGGCACACTGCGCCAGTCGGGTGCCTCCCCGGCTACCTCGAGCGCCCAGCTGGAGGTCGCTTACGGTTCGGTGCGGGTGGAGCGGGCCATCATCGGGGGGTCTGTCCTGCGGCCCCAGACGCCAGGCCTGCTCGTCGCCGGGGCAACCTATGATCTGGCCGGGGAGGCTTAAAGGCATGCCGCGGATATCTGATGGCCCTGCTCGGCTGGACGTAGCCCGCTTACCGGTGTCGGAGAGCCGGGCCATCACGGCCGAGAACCCAACCGGAGCCCGCGGCGCGGGGGCACGGGCCACCGAGGGCACGGGCGCCAAAGCGGCGCGTGACCTCGGCTTGGGTTGGAAGGTGTCCCCGAGCCGGGTGATCGGCGCCGGAGAGCGAGCCGACCTGGCGGAAATAGAAGGCGCCGGCGCAATCCGTCACTTGTGGCTGACAATGCGCCCGGAGGCCTGGCGTACTCTGGTCTTGCGGATCACCTGGGAGGACGACGAGGGCGACCCGGCCGTGGCCCTGCCTGTGGGGGACTTGTTCTGCCAGGGGTGGGCCGAGTACGCGCCGCTTATGTCCGAGCCCATAGTCGTTGCCCCTTACGGCGGCCTCAACTCCTATTTCCCCATGCCCTTCCGCAGGTCCGCCCGCCTCAGCCTTGAAAACATGAGTGCCGTCGACCAGGTCGTCTATTACCAGGTCGATTACGCGCTGTGTGAAGTACCACCGGACATGGGCTATTTCCACGCCCATTGGGAGCGGTCAAACCCCGTGGCTGCCGGGCAGGTCCACACGATCTTGGAAGGCGCTGCGGGTCGCGGTAGCTACGTCGGCACCTATATGGCCATAGGTATAAATGGGCCGGGATGGTGGGGTGAGGGGGAGGTCAAGTTCTTCCTGGACGGTGAGGCTGACCCCACCATCTGCGGCACGGGCACGGAAGACTACTTCGGCGGTGCCTGGGACTTCGACGTTCCCGGGCAGGGGTACTCGACCTACAACTCCAATTACCTCGGCGTGCACCAGCTGATAAAACCGGATGGTCTCTACCGGGCGCAGACCCGGTTTGGCATGTACCGCTGGCACCTTCCCGACCCGATCAGCTTCGAGACTGAGCTGCGGGTAACCATCCAGGATCTCGGATGGCGGTCGGACGGGCGCTACCTCGCCCGTTCCGATGACATCGCCACCGTGGCCTATTGGTACGCGGAAGCCCCCGCCGGCGTCCCGGCGCGCCTGGTCTTGGACGATTTCGAGGTCTCCAGTCGGCCGGACCGCAGGGCCCCCGGCTGAGGTTCGGCCCCCCGGATCTTCGGGCCTAACGGTTGATATAGGGCGGCAAGCCTCACTTAGAGGCATGGACCAGATCGCGCCTTTGCCCGTAGCCGCCGCAGCACCGCATTGGGACCTGAGCGGCCGGCGAGCCCTGTGCGCCGGCGCCGTGCTCGTCGTGGGCCTGGTGGGTGCGACCGGCTTGGCGGGCGCCTTCGCCACCCATGGCACCACGGCCACATTGTCTGGCTCCCAATTGTCTGGCTCCCACAGTGCGGCCCCTTACGCTGTCGGTGCGCCGGCGGCAGCGGCTTTGCCCAGGAGCCTTAGGGCCTCTGTGGTGGGTGGCACCGCTGGCCTCAGTGGTGGTGCCGGGCTCGTCGTCAATGGCGGGGCACAGGCGTCCGCTCCGCCGTCCGCGTCGGGTGCAGGCGGGGGCGCGCTCATCGAGGAGACCGGTGCCATCACCGAGGTCGTGCCCGGGGTGGACATCCAATCCGATACGACCTCGCTCATGAACCTGGTGGCGGCTTACGGCGGCTTCGTGGCCAGTACCCAGGCCCAAACGGCTTCGCCGGGGTCGCCGGCCCAGTCAACGGTGACTTTGCAGGTGCCCGAAGCCAGCTTCGACCAGGTCCTCAATGCTGTCAAGGGCTACGGCAGGGTGGCGTCGCTCACCACTCAAGCGACCGACGTCACTGGTCAGTACGTCGACCTCCAGGCCCAGATCACGGCCCTGCAGGACAGTCGTCAGCAGTACCTCACCATCATGACCAAGGCGACGACGATCGGGGGCATCCTGTCCGTGCAGTCCCAGTTGGACAGCCTCCAGAGCCAGCTCGACCAGCTCCAGGGCCAGCTACGGGTCCTCAACAGCGAGACGACGTACGCCACCTTGGCCGTCACGGTCACCCAGAAGGTCGTCGCTCCTCCGCCCCCCAGGCCGCAGTCCGGCCTGGACAAGGCGTGGCATGGAGCTGTGAACGGCTTCGTCGCCGGTGGCGAGGGCGTGGTGCGCTTGGCCGGCCCCATACTGTTCGCCTTGTTGCTCGGGGCCGCGCTGTTCGCCATCGGACGGGCGGCCTGGCGGCTCGGGCGCCGCCGGCCTTCGAGCGCGGCCTGACGCGGGCGCCCCGTGGCCGGGCGCCTCAGGGTCGGTCTACACCGCGTCGTCTGGAGGAGGCCCCGCCCGGTTGGGGGCTGGTCCTTGCGAATGCGTGGCAATGAGCCGGTCGCCGAGCGCGCACAACCATTGGCCCAGTTCGGGCGGGTGAAGAACCGCAAAGGGGAAGCCCAGCCCGATCAGGTAGCCGGCCGCCCAGTGCATTTCGTCGGCCCCGACCCGCAGGAGGACGTGGTCACCGACGTCTTCCACGGTGGCGACGCTCGGTGAAACGGCCCTGCGGACAGTGGCGGCGGGAGCGTCGACCCGTACCACTATTTGATAGCGGTACGGAGCGGCGCTGATGGCCTCGCTCACCAGGCGTGCGGCATCGTCGAGTTTTCTCGGGGTGAACGTGTGGCCGGTAAGGCGCACCTTTGCTATCCGGTCGACCCTGAACGTGCGCCAATCCTTCCTGTCCAGGTCGAAGGCCACCAGGTACCAGCGCCGCTCCGTGGCTACGAGACGGTACGGCTCCACCCGGCGGGAGGTCTTGTGACCGTCCCTGGACCTGTAATCGAAGTGGGCCAGCTCAGTCGAATCGCAGCCTTCGGCCAGACGGGCCAGGTTTTCGGCCGGCACCGCCACGGGTGTCGCCAGCAGAGGGACGGTCGCCGCCCGGAGCGCCTTCACCCGTCCCCGCAGCCGGGACGGCAGCAGGCGGTCTATGCGGGCCAGCGTCGCCAGGGTGGCGCGCTCGATCCCGGGCAGCGCCATCCCGGCGGAAGCGCCCAGCAGCACAGCGACTGCCATTGCCTCCTGCTCATCCAGCAGGAGAGGTGGCATGTCGGCACCAACGCCCAGCTTGTAGCCCCCCGCCGAACCCGGTGTGCTGGTCACCTCGTAGCCGAGGTCCCGTACCCGCTCGATGTCCCGACGGACCGTGCGAGCATCGATGCCGAGCTGTTGGGCCAACTCGGCGCCGGTCCAGGACGGTCGCCGCTGCAGCAGGGCGAGGAGCTTGAGGAGCCGAGCTGCACTGTCTGCCACGACCACATTTTCTTTCTTCTTGCGGACAGATCCTGTCCTAGTCGTCGGGGACTATACGCCTATGACATCGCCAGCCATGGTCCAGGCCCTTGCCCAAGCTCGCCACGAGGATCTCCTACGGGTGGCGGCCGAGCAGCGCCGCCGGGCGCAGCCCTCGCCGGCTCGGGCGCTACGGTGGCGCGTGCCCCGCCTAGGTCACTGGCCACGGTTGCACTGGCCACGGTTGCACTGGCCACGGTTGCACTGGCCACGGTTGCACTGGCGACGGTTGCACTGGCCACGGTTGCACTGGCCACGACTTCATTTTCATTCGGTTGGTCGCCGCGTACAACCGTAGCTCAGCGTCCCCAGGCGCCGGCGCCCCCTCCCGCAGTTACCTAGGTCGTCGCCCGAGGCAAGATGATGGCATCGCGACCGAGGTCAGGGAGGCCAAGGATGTCATTGTCGGATCGTGTGGGCCCTGGTGTGGGCCGTGCGGAGCCGCAGTTGCTTCGTGACGATTTGGTCCGCCAACTCGAAGAGCGCCTGGGCGAGGAACAAATAAAGGGCCGGCTGCCGACGCTCGTGGCCGGGGTCGTTAGAGACGGCACCATCGTCTGGTGGGGGGCCCGAGGGTCGACCGCGAGCGGCGGAGGAGTCTCGCCAACGACGGCCACGCAGTACCGGATCGGTTCGATCACGAAGACGTTCGTGGCTGTAAGCGTCCTGCGGCTGCGAGATGAGGGCGCTCTCGACCTGAGCGACGCCGTGGGCGGACACCTCCCCGAACTGGCGGAACTGCCAGTTACGGTCGGACAGCTACTCTCCCACACTTCCGGCTTGCGCGCCGAGACGCCGGGGCCTTGGTGGGAGCGTACGCCAGGCATCCGTTTCCGCGAGCTTGTGTCCTCCTCGCTGCGGCGGGACGACCTACTGTGGCGACCTGGTCGGCGCTTCCACTATTCCAACCCGGGCTATGCCGTCCTGGGGGAACTCGTCGCCCGCGTCCGTTCGGCACCGCTTGGCGACGTCGTCCGAGACGAACTGTTGGAGCCCCTGGGCATGCGGCGTACGACCCTGCGCCCGGAGCCTCCGTACGTCCGGGGCCTCGCCGTCCACCCCCACGCCGACCTCGTGATGGACGAACCCGAGCACGATGCTCTGGCCATGGCACCGGCAGGCCAGCTGTGGTCGACGATGGAGGACCTCGCCCGCTGGTCTGACGTGCTCGCGGGAGGGCGTCCGGAGGTGCTGAGCCGAGCATCTGTAGCAGAGATGGCCGAGCCCATCGCACTGATGGACATGCCGGGCCAGCCCTGGAGCGGCGCCTACGGGCTTGGACTGCAGGTGTGGAACCAAGGCGGGGCCCGCCGGTACGGCCATTCAGGTGGCATGCCCGGCTACTGGGCGATGGTGCTCGTGGATGAGGCGACCAAGGACGTCGTGGTGGCCCTGGCCAACTCGACGTACAGGGGGTTCCGGCCCGCCTTTTTCGCCGAGATGCTCTCCTTGGTGGCCTCGCAACAGCCTCGGGAGAAGTCACCGTCCCAGCCGAGCCCCGCGGGTGCCAACGAGCGGGCTCTACAGCTTGTGGGGACGTGGTACTGGGGGCCAGTGGAGTACCGCCTAAAGCTTCGTCAGGACGGCCGGCTCGAACTGGCGGGTGTCCCCGACGGTCGGGACTGCACGTTCCGGCCCAGTGACGACGGCAGTTATGTGGGCGAGTCCGGTTATTTCGACGGAGAACGCCTCACACCTTGCCGACGGAGCGACGGGTCGCTCACCCATTTGGACATCGCCTCCTTTGTCTTCACGAGAAAGCCCTACGACAGGGCTGCAGATATCCCGGGCGGCGTCGACGAAAAGGGCTGGCACGCAGAGTAGGCGTTGATGCCTGTTCGCAACCATCGGCACTGCCGCGGCGCCCCGGAGTTAGCTCCTTTGGGCTCCTCAGCGTGCCGTCCGGTGGCGGAACAACCAAGACGACCCGGCCAAAGAGGCGACGAGGATAGCCAGGCAGTACACCACGGCAGCCACGCGTCGTGCCCCACACTTGCGCCCGTCGAGGTGTGCCCGGCCCATATCCCGCGCATAGTCTCGACGACCGGCGTAAGAGGCTGGTGCTCGGCGAAAGCCCGCAACGGCCCGGGCATTGTGCGTGCCGGCACAAACGCGGTGCTGACGTACGGGACGAACATCAGCACAAAGGTCATGGAGTTTGCCGCTTCGACGCTGCGGGCGAGGAGGCCGACCCCGGCGGCGAGCCATGACAGGGCGGCCACGAAGAGCACGGTCATTGCCGCCGCGGTGGCCCATCCAAGGGGGCCTGTGCTCGGTCGCCACCCGATGCCGACCACGAGGGTGGTCGCGGCGAGGTTACCGGCCATGCTGGCGACAACGTGGCCGACAAGGACGGACGAGCCGTGGACAGGCATGGAGCGGGACCGCTCCACGATGCCGTTAGTCATGTCGGTGGCCACCGCCGCTGCGGTCGTGCCGGCACCGAACCCGGCACAGAGCACTATGAGGCCCTTGCGTCGGCCGCCACGGCGCCGAGGCAGAGGAGGGCACTTTCGTAGGCCTCACAGTTGTCGACCTCACAGTTGTCGAACTGAAGCCGTAAGACCTCCCTGCCTACGCTTGATTTCAGCTCGTCGGGGGTGCCTTGGGCGACCACCCGGCCACGGTCGAGCAAGGCGACCATGTCGGCCATCTGGTCCGCCTCTTCGAGGTACTGGGTCGTGAGCAGGACCGTGACACCATCGTCGACGAGCCCCCGGACGGTACCCCAAAGCTGTTCACGACTGCGAGGGTCGAGCCCGCTCGTCGGCTCATCAAGGAACAGCAGGAGCGGTTTGCTGACCATGGCCATGGCTAGGTCCAGGCGCCTCTTCATGCCGCCCGAATAAGTCCCGGCCCGGCAGTGCCGGACCTCCCAGAGCGCGAAGTTGACGAGCAGCTCATCGGCCCGGGCCCGCACCGACGGGCGCGGAAGGTGCAGGAGCTGAGCGATCATCTCCAGGTTCTCCTGCCCGGTCAGCTTGTCGTCGACAGCCGCATATTGGCCGGTCAGGCTGATCCCCCGTTTGACGCCCACAGGGTCGGCGAGCAGGTCGTGGCCGACGACGGTGGCGTTGCCCGAGCCAGGGCGCACCAATGTGGCCAGGGTTCGTAGGGTACCCTCGCCTCCACCGGATCGCCTGGGACGCTCGCCCCGAAGTCACTGAGCACGAGGAGTTCATGTTCGGGGTCGAGCGGATCCTCGATGGTGTACAGGTCCTGATCGACCGGGACCGACGACACTGGCCGCCGCCCGCTGGGGGCGATGGTGCTAGTGCTCGGCACACCAAGCGACCTGCAGTTGGTGCTGAGCCAGCAGCCAGGGTTCGGTGCAACGCCCATCGTCAGGGATAGGTCGCCCGGAGACGAGACCTGCGAGGTACCGTCTGTCGAGCGCAAGTCTGCGTCGCAACTCGGTCCCGTCCCCCGGCGCGCCGTGCCCGGGAACGAAGCTGACGACCTCGCTGGCGATCTCCTCGTAGCGGTCGAGCGCCTTTTCGTACTCGCCCACCGGGCCCGGGGACTCGAGGTCGAGCGTCGGGATTTCGATGTCCGACACCATGTCCCCGGCGACTAGGAGCCCCTTGTCCTGCACCCAGAGCGCACCGTGGCCGGGGGCATGCGCGTCGTGGGCGATCACCCGGCACGAGGTGGGCCATCGTCCCTCGCCATCTTCGAGCGCGGTCAGGCGCCCGCAGAGCTCGGTCTCATGCCCGGGGCACTCCTTTTCGAGATAGGCCCCGAGCTCTGCCTGCTCCGCGGCACACAACTCGGCGTTCCGACGCGTCGCGAACCTGACGACCTCGGCTCCGAGCTCGGACGACCAAAGGACATGGTCCCAATGTGGGTGCGTCGACCATCCGAGCGTCACCGTCCGACCAACCTCACGGACGAGCGCGGAGACCTCGACTAGATCCGACGGCTCCATAGCGGGATCGACGACCATGCACTCGTGCTCGCCCAGCGCGAGCACGGTCGTCGTGGTCGTCGCCCGCTTGCTCGTATGGAGCCACACGCCGTCGAGGAGCTCCGTCACCGTCATCCCGGGCGCATCCCCCCAGCCAAGGTGTAACAGTATGCCACGGGAACAGCCGGCAACAGCGTGGCGTTCGCACTGGTGGACGAAGAGCGAGCAGGAGGCCGACAATGGAAGTAAAGGAACTGGGGCACCTGGTCCTGTACGTGCGCAACCTGGACCGTTCCGTTGCGTTCTACCGGGATGTCCTTGGGTGGCGGATGATCGGCCCCGACCTCGCCGGCGTGCCGTTCCGGGCCGCCGCGTTTTCGGCGCCGTCTAACCGCACCCACCATGAGCTGCTCTTGATCGAAGTCGGAGAGGACGCCGCTGCCCTCCCACGGGGCCGGCACCTGGGCCTTTACCACTTCGGCCTCAAGGTTGGCACCACCGACGACGAGCTGCGGGAGGCGTTGGCGAAGGTCCAGCATGGGGGCGTGACGATCGTCGGGACCAGTGACCATACCGTGACCCACAGCCTCTACGTGCTGGACCCGGACGGCAACGAGATCGAGTTGTACATCGACGTCCCCGGCATGGACTGGGCCCAACACCCCGAGCTGGTACTGAGCCCTCCCCGGCCGCTCCACCTCTAGGAGAGGTACACCTCCCGAAGAGCCGTCGGTGAGCCCACGTTGGGCCCTACGGCCCTACTGGGGGCCGGAGGCAAGGTGCCACGCTCGCCGAAGTGGCTCTCTCGCAGAGGAGAACGCGATGAAAGACAAGTCGGTTTTCGTGGCACTCGTCCTGACCTTCTTTTTGGGCCCGCTGGGCTTGTTCTATGCCAGCGCCACGGGCGCGGTAGCTCTGGTGGTGCTGGCTGCCGTCGGCGTCGTACCCACCCTGGGCTACGTTTTGATCTTCGTCTGGCCGGCGTCGATGGTGTGGGCGGCCATCGCGGCCAACAACAGGCACAACGCCTTCCTCGCCGGGCCCGGCCTCAGCCCGTCTTGAGCGCGAGCGGCAACGTGCTCGTTTAGGAAAGTACGCGTCGGCGGAAGTTGCGCAGCCCCAAGCCGAGGAACACGACGGCGAAGCCGGTCAGAACGGGGTAGACGACGTACAGGTGCATGTGGGGCGCGGCGGTGAAGGCTGCCCTCATACCCTCGTTGACGTAGATGAGGGGGTTGACCAGGACCAGGGTCTGGAGCCAATGGAAACCTCCCACCTTGACAGGTGCGAGGCGCGTCCAGCCGTAGTAGGTGCCGCCGAGGAACGTTATGGGCAGGATTATGAAACCGAACATGAGCCCGATGTTGCGAGGCTCGAAACTCGTGCCGAGCACGAGCCCGAGGCCGGCCATGGCCACCGTGGCTATCGGTACCAGGGTGAGGATGATGGCCCAGTGCAGCGACACTGTCGCCCGCACGCCCGAGGCGTGGACCACCGAGGCGATCGGCAGCACGATCGCCGCCGACAGCACTCCCTGCGCCGCCCCGGACAGGACCTTGGCCGCAGCAACGAGCCAGATCGGGCACGGCGCCTGGACCCGGTCCTCGATCTCGCGGGTGAACCCGAACTCCTGGGCCATGGCCAGCGCGATTGACTGCACCCCTTGGAACATGATCGAGATCCCGACCACTCCGGGCACGAGGATCGTGGCGAAGGCTGATTCCGCCTTCGGCCCCTGGCCGCCGATGCCCTGGCCGATCTTGGGGAACACGAAGAGGAACACGAAACACAGCAGGAAGGGCTGGACGAGCGTCCTCAGCACGAACTCCCACAGGTGCTTGCCCAGCACGACGAGGTCGCGCAGCAGCAGCGCCCCTAGGGCGGTCACGCTGGCGGCATAGACCGGCCTCAACGGCCGGTCCCCGATGTGCTGGTGCTCGGGCGCGACCGTCGGCGCCGGCATCGTCCCTGGCATCAGTCGCGCAGCTCCTTGCCGGTGAGGTTGATGAACACTGTCTCCAGGCTGGGCTCGGCGATCGAGATGTCGAGGATGTCGAACCCGCCCCGTTCAGCGGTGCCGACGATCGTGGACACCAGCCCGCTCCTGCCCTTCACGTGCAGCTGCAGGTGCCCCTCGCTCATGCGGGTGCGCGTCACGTCCCTGACCTCTGCCGCCAGGAGCGCGCCGAGGTCCCCCGGGTCGCCCGTCGTCTTGATGGTGACGACCGTGTCCGCCCCGACGCCTTGCTTTAGGGCGGCGGGGGTGTCAAGAGCCAGGATCTTCCCGTGGTCCATGATGGCGACCCGTTGGCAGAGCTTGTCCGCCTCCTCCATGTAGTGCGTGGTGAGCAGGATGGTCTGGCCGTCCTGATTGAGCTCGCCGAGCAGGTCCCACAGGGCCAGGCGGCTCTGGGGGTCCAGGCCGG
>CAYZVQ010000035.1:24137-26025 GCA_964481925.1 uncultured Acidimicrobiaceae bacterium | reverse complement strand
GCCGACGGGTCACCGAGCGCTTCGGGGCGGACCGCATGGTCGCCGATCACCTGGCCCTCTACCGGGAGCTCCTGGGGACCTGATGGGGAGCGGGGCGCAAGGGCTCAACGGCCAAGCGACCGAGCCCTTGGGTTGCCGTCCAAGTCCTATTCGCCACTGGGCCAGTGCTCGACGGCAATGCCGCTCATGGGAAAGTCCTTCGGATTGCCCGTGGCCAACCTGCCCCCGATGGTGTCGGCTGCGGCAGCCACCAAACAATCAGCCTGGCTGAGCGTCTTGCCCTGGCTCGCAAAGGTGCGACGGCACTCCCCCGCCCACCAGCCTTCCCGTTCGCTCAATGCAACTACCCTGAGGCCGTCCAGGAGAAGCCGAGCGGATCCCTCGTCAGCGGGTCGGAGCCCACGCACGACCTCGTCGACGTTGACGGCGCAGACATATGGCCTCTCACCCTGGGCCCGTAATGCTCTGAGGCGGCCGATCGCGCCTTGCCGTCCCCGCAGCAAGTCGATCAGGACGGTCGTGTCCAACAGGACGTTGGCCAATCTCAGCCCACGCGCCGCTCATCGACCCTGCGCTGTGCGTGCGTCCACGCCGCAGGATCCTCGTCCCAGTCGTGTACCCGGTCGTCGATGGAACCGATGGCTGACTCGATCGATTCCCACCGGCTCTCGTCCTCGAGCGCTTGGCTGACCGCCATGGCTATGAACGCGCTACGCCGGCGGGCGCCGACGCGCCGGTCGAGCTCCCCGACCACATCCTCGCTAAGGGTAATGTGTAAACGCATGGCCACAGGATAGCCCACTGGCGATCCGGGACCGGCCCGGCCGGTCGCGTGCCCTCTACGGCCCGAAGGCCCAATGCCCTCCCAGGGACAGGATCCCGTTGGTCTCCACCGGTCCTTTGCGGTCCACGTCCATGCGCAGGACGTTACGGCGCACGTCATAGGGGTGCGCCAGGGTGAAGTCGGTGAGCGAGGCGGTGATGTCGTAGGTGCCCGGCAGGATGGGGAAATGATCGAGGACCAGGTCCACCCAACCGCTCCCGTCCAGCTTCTCCGGCACCTCACCGCCCTCCCTGGTCGTCGGGTTGCTGATCACCACGCCCTGGAGAGTCTGCAGAGAGACCGAGAAGACGGGCCGCTCGATCGGCTGAGAGGTCGTGTACCAAAGGCGCACGGTGAGGGGCTCTCCGCTCCCCACCCGCGTCGTCTGCTGGCCTGAGCGGTCTAGGAGAGTGACACGCTCGATGCGGGCCTCACCCGAGCCCCAACGATCGCCGGTCTCGGTGGGCCTGTGCTCAGCCAGCGTGATGGAACCGGTGTAGGCCTCCACCACCTGGCGCGGGTCTCCGTCGCCCATCTTGCGGCCCTTTTTGAACCAGATGACATGGTCGCACATGTTGATCACCGACCCCATGGAGTGCGACACGATGATGACCGTCCTACCGCTGTTCTTCAGGTCGGCGAAGCGCTCCAAGCACTTGCGCTGGAACGCCTCGTCCCCCACGGCCAAGACCTCGTCGACCAGCAGTATGTCAGGCTCGACGTTGATGGCCACCGAGAAGCCGAGGCGCACGTACATGCCCGAGGAGTAATTTTTCACCGGCTCGTCTATGTACTGGCCGATCCCAGCGAAGTCGACGATGTCGTCGAATTTGGCCGCCAGCTCCTTCTGTTTGAGGCCGAGGATGGCCCCGTTGAGAAAAACGTTCTCCCGCCCGGACAGCTCGGGGTGAAACCCCGCGCCCAGCTCCAAAAGGGCCGACATCTTCCCGGTCACCGAAACCGAACCCGTGTCGGGGCGCAGGATCCGGGCCAGGCACTTGAGCATGGTGGACTTGCCCGAGCCGTTCTCGCCTATGAGCCCCGTCGTAGAGCCCTGGTAGACCT
>CAYZVQ010000035.1:0-24037 GCA_964481925.1 uncultured Acidimicrobiaceae bacterium | reverse complement strand
GACTTGCCCGAGCCGTTCTCGCCTATGAGCCCCGTCGTAGAGCCCTGGTAGACCTCGAAGCTCACATCTTGGAGCGCCCAGAACATGTCCACTTTGGCCCGCCCGCCGCGCATAATCGCCACCTTGATCGACTGGTTGCGTTCGCGATAGAGCCGGTATTTCTTGGAGACGTTCTCTACGACCACGACGGGCGAGCTGCTCAAGGTCTAAAGCTCCTCCGGCAGGCGCGCCTCATATTTGCGGAAAACCTTGAGCCCGATGGCCAGGACAACGACGGCCCATACGACCAAGTACGCGAAGTCGCCCCACGAGACGTTGGAGGGCACGAGAATAGATGTGACGAGCGGGTGTAGGTCCGTCGGGGTCGGTGCGGCCGCGAACTTCACAAGATGGGAAGAAGAAGGCAACTGCCCGTTGTACAGGAAGGCCTGGAAGCTCAACACGGCGTCGGTCATGGGGTTAAGCTTGAAGATGGTACCGAGGGACAAGGCGTGGCCCAGGACGTGGATGTAGCGCGGGGCCTGCAGTACCGCACCCGCGGCGGGATTGCCGTTAAGGCCGCCCCCCACGAGGTAAAACGGATAGGCGATGGGCGTCAGGAACATCCAGAGGAAGAAAAATATGCCGGAGAAGTGGTAGATGTCCCGGTAGAAGACGTTGCCTATTGAAAAAAGGAACGCCAGCCCGAGACCGAAGACCGTCACCACGGCCATGAGCACGATCACGAAGGGCAGGTACATCAGTGCCCTCCAGTTGCCCCAGGCCACCACGGCGACCAGCAGCAGGCCCATCTCTATCAGATGGGACACGACCTTGGAGGCGACCGTTGCCGCCGGGAGCAGCTCCCTCGGGAAGTACGTCTTCTGGATCAGGTTCTGGTTGCCCACCAGGCTGCCCATGGACTCCATGACGCTGGCCTGGAAGAAGTTGAAGGGCAACATAGCGGCCAGGAGCATGAGGGCGTAATTGTTGATCCCGCTCGGTATGCCGAAGGGCGGGTGGATCTTCAGGAGCATCGAGAACACGATGGTGTAGATGAACATATTGGCGAGCGGGTTGATCATCGACCAGCCCCAGCCGATTACCGAGCGCTTGTACTTCGAACGCAGGTCCCGCAACGTCAGGTTGTAAAAAAGCTCTTTGTACTTGCCGTACTCGCGCAGGCTGGGCGGCGCCGTCTTGGCCGTCATGACGACCGTGTTGCGCTCCGCCACCGTGTTGCGCCGGCCGCGCTTGGACGAACCGTTGCCGTTGCCGTCGGAGCCGTTTTCGGGCTCCTCCGGCCACGCCGCCAATGGGCCGGGATCGGAGGTGGTGCGGCTCATGGTTCCACCCGGAACAACAGCCGGTTGCGGTTCAAGTTGGGGTTGTAATAGGGGTCGCAGGACGAGCGCGGCCGCCAGCGCTCGTTGAAAAGGGGCGCGTCCTCGGGGTCTTCGACCAGCCCGCGGGTCGATCCTTCGGCGTGAAAGAGCGCGGCATCAGGCTCATAAACCACCTGGTACCCGGCTTGGTGCAAACGTAGGCAGAAATCGACGTCGTTGTAAGCCACCCGAAGACGTTCATCGTAGCCGCCCACCCGCCAATATACGCCAGGCCGGGTCGCCATGCAGGCGCCGGTGACGGCGGAAACGTCCCTGAGCAGGTCTCCCATCCGCCACCAGTTACCCCATTCGACCGAGTTGGCATGCCCGCGCCAGGCACCGATGATGATGCCCTCATGCTGCACCTTGCCGTCCGGGAAGAGCAGGCGCGGTCCCACCGCGCCTACCTCAGGTCGCATGGCTTGCTCGACAAGGCGGTCGAGCCAGTCCGTGGTCAGCACCTCGGTGTCGTTGTTCAAAAAGACCAGGACGTCGCAGTCGACGGCGGCCACGGCCAGGTTGAGCTGGCGGGGGTAGTTGAACTCGTGGGGGTAGCGCAGTACCTGCCCGGGGAGCGTGGCCAGGTACTCGAGCGTGTCGGGGTCGTCGCTCTGGTTGTCCACCACGACCAGCTCGAAGTTGTTGTAAACGGACTTGGAGATGACGCTCTCGACGCAGCGGCCGAGCAGGTGGCGGCCATTGCGGGTGGGGATGATGATGCTGACCTTGGGCTCACCGGCGCGCCGGAAGCGCACCCGGTGGACGTCGAACCAAGCCCCCTCCTCGGTCCACCCGCCGGCGCCGCCTCGGGACTCACGCCGGCGCAGCCAGTCCCCCAGCGCCCGCTGGGCTGCCAACCAGGCCCAGGGTTTGTTGTCGCCGGCCGACGCCGCCGACTGCTCGTGCATGCGCCAGCTGTAGAGCGAGTCGGGGATGTGGGCGATATGGTCCGTCGCCTCTGTCACCCTGAGCACCAGGTCGTAGTCCTGGCTGCCGTCATATTCCGGGCGCAGGCCGCCCAGGCTCTCGACTAGCGAACGCCGGACGGTGAGGAGATGGCAGATGTAGTTCTGGCACAGCAGCAGGTTGGGCGAGAAGTCGGGTTTCCAGCGCGCCTCGGTGAACCGGCCCGCCGGGTCCAGCTTGTCTTCGTCGCTATAAAGCAGGTCCAGGGCGGGGTCGGCGTCGAGCCAGCGCACCACTTGGGCCAAGGCGTGAGGTTTCAGGACGTCGTCGTGGTCCAAGAAAGCGACGTACTCGCCCGTGGCCAGGGAAAGAGCAGCATTGGTGGCAGCCGAGATGCCCGAGCGCCGAGGCAGTCGGGTGAGGCTCACGCGGCTGTCGCGCTCGACCAGCGAGGTGAGCTTGGCCAGGGTCTCGGCCCGCTCCGAAGCGTCGTCGGCCAGGCATAGCTGCCAGTTGGGGTAGGCCTGGTCCATCACGGACTGGGCGGCCGCCTCCAACATCCAGGCGGTGGTGTCGCACACGGGCATGAGGACCGAGATGGTGGGCTGGTAGCCCGCTCGGGCCGCCTCGGCCCCGATGGCCGCCACCACCTCGGTGTTCGGCCCCCGGCGCTGGTGCCACAGCTCGTAGCGCTCGTCTTCGCTCAGGCTGTCGGCTACGAAAATGGCGGGCGGGTCGGCCACCGCACTGGGGCGCAGGGGCACCTGGGCCGGCGGCCGCGACGGGTGGGCGGGGTGGCGCTCCACCGGCCACAACGCGCCCCGGGGCGGGTCGATAGCCGCGCTCAAGAGGGCGCCGGTCAGGCCGGCCAGGCGCCGGGCACGCAGGTCGGCCAGGCGGGGACCGAGGCCGGCGGCGACGTCGTCCCAGGCGCGTTCGTCGGTCAGCAGAACCCATCCCCGATGGCCCATGGTGGCGACATCGGCCACGACAGCCCGGTCGTCCACTGCCTCCAGGTACGTCCCCGCCACCGCCTTGGGCGTGCACAACCAGGGCGTCCCCGCGGCGAGCGCCGCCGGCACCCACGAGGAGGCGCTGGTCCCGTGGACGACCGGTGCCACCACCAGCCGGGCCGTGCTCAAGGCTCCCACCAGGTCACCGCCGGAGGGCACGATCTCGGCCCCCGCCGCCGTGGCCATATGGGCCAGGCCGGGAGTGGGCCAGTCGCTCACGACTGTTACCTTGAGGCTCATGTCCCGCCGGCGCCAGGCCGGGACGAGCTCTTCGAGCGCCCGCATGGCCGGAGCCTCGGGGTCGCCGGCGGCGTCGAAACTGTCTGTCGCCACCAGGGCCACGCCCTCGCGGTCGGCGAACCCCTTGCCCGGGCCGGGCGCTAACAGGGGCGGTCCCAGGCGCGTGACGGCCAGCCCAGGCCGCAACCCGGACAGCAGGTTGGCGTCCGCGTCACTGGCGCACCAGGCCATCTCGATGCCTTCTAGTTGGCGCAGCAACCGGGCCTGATGGACCTCTCTTATGGTCTCGGTCCCCTCCACGTGCCAGCTGGCATCGCCCAGGGCCTGGCTGCGCCGGAAGGGCAGGCGCTCCGAGTACAGCCCGGCCAGCGCTTGAGGTTGGCTGGAGCGCACCATTGGCCAGAGCCGGGTCGTCAGCCCCTCGTCGCTCACCAGGACGTGGGAGTAGTGGTACCGCCGGTCCGCGCACCACTCCAGCCAGTCGAGCGGGCCGGCGGCGACCTCTACCCCCTGGCGCTGGTAGTAACCGCCGTAACGGTCCGCCCCGAAGCCGTCCGCGCAGGCCAGGGTCACCCGCGTCGCGGGACAGCGGGCCAGGACCTCGACCAGTTCGGCCAGGCCCTCTATCCCGGCGAGGGTACCGGGGATGGTGCCGGTGACCACGAGGACGCGCACCGGGGCACCTTCGTCACGCTCGGCCCAGCGCCGCGGGCCCACCGGGGCCGGTGCCGGCAGGAAGCCTTCTGGGGCCGGCGCCCGCCAAGTGGGCTCGTAAACGGCGCGCAGGCCCTGGCCCCGCACGTACCTGATCACTTCGCGCACGGTGGACGCCGGGTCGGTGGCACCCGTTGAGAAGCCTTCCAGGGCGCGGGCCGAAACAGCCACCACCGTCGATGCGCTACCGGGAACGTCGCGGCGGAAGGCCAGCTCACGCGACCCGGCCGCCATGTGGCTGCCGAAGGGCTCGACGGCGCCGGTGGGCCCTACGAAGCTCCCGGCCTCGAGGACCTGGCCCTGAGGGCCGTACAGAAGCGGTACTACAGCGCCGATCCCGAGGGGGCCCGACAGCAGCTCAATGAGGGCCTCCTCCGGCACGGCCCCTTCGTCGCCCCCCACCAGTAAGGCTAGGGCGGGCCCGGCGGCGAATATGGCTGCGGCGCCGGCCAACCAGCTACCGAGCTCTTCGCCGAGCGTGCCGCCTGGACTGGCCCTGAGGATGGCCAACTGGCCGAGTACACTCAGCGCGCCGCCCCCCAGACGCGCTCGTACCAGGCCCGGGCGGGGGCGAAGGCCCGCATTGTCAAGCTGGCGTGGATCGCTCTGAGCTCGGCCTGCTGAACGGCGGTCTCCTCCTGTAAGCGCTTCATTTCCTTCTCGGTCTGCTCCAGGCGCCGGCGCACTATCACGTCCTGGCCGTGCACGGCCTTGATGGCCGATTCGACGCTGGTGTTGGCCGCCCTCTCCAACAGGGCCGAGCGCTCGCCGAAGCGCAGACGCTCCACGGCCAGACGCTGGCGGAGCGCCTCATTGACCGCCTCGAGCTCCTGGGCCCGCTCTTGCCAGGCCGCCGAGGACAAGGGCGGCGTGGACATGACCGCCTCGGTCCCCTCTGGCCCGGTCGCAGCCAGCGTCTTGACCAGGTGGTCAGCAGCGTCGTCGAGGGACTGGTCCAACGTAGCCTCCAGTCGTTTGAGCCCGCGGGGCCGGCCCCGGCGGGCGAAGATGTTGTCGATACCGGCCACGATGGCGGCCCCGTCCTGGGCCAGGGCGCTGGCATCACCCGTCCAGGCGGCGAAATTGCTGGCCGGGCTGTCTTCGCCGGCCACGGCCACATGGGGCGTGCCAAGCGCCCACGCCAACGCCATCAGGGCCCCGGTGCGAGCCACGACTGCCTCAGCCCCCGCCACTGCCGCGGCCAGGTCCACAGGGTTGGCCACCCGTAGGGCCATACGGGGCCGGTCGGGATCACCCTCCCAGTCCTCGGGCTGGTGGCGGCCCTCCTCTGTTTCCGCCCGCCTCGCCACCAGGAGAGGGTCGGGCCCGGGGTAGTCGGCCGCCAGGGGACCGGAGACGAGCTTGACCACTTCGGCCGGGCGGTCCCCGCCGGCCGCCCGGGCCAGCCGGACCAGCGCGAGTCCCAGGTCCTCGGCTTCCTGCTCGCCGGGGCCGTCGAGCAGGCAGCCCTCGATGAGCACGTAGCGCCGGGGGAGGCCCTCGACCACCCGGAGGAAGGCACCGCGGGCGTCCAGGGCGTGGCGCGACAGGTGCCGGGCGGCCAGGAGCACGGGCTCGGGGACGGCGAACGGCGGCCCCACGCTGGCGCTCGGCTCGAGGCCCCATCCTTCTTCGGGCGCAATGGCCACCGTCGCGGCGCCAGTCTCGGTCAAGGCGCGGGCGATCTTGCTACCGCCCGGTTCAGGGCCCCCCGAAAGCACCAGGACGCTCAGCGGCACCAAGGGCTCGCCGGGCCCGTCCGACGTGAGGTGCACGGCGGCGGGTTCGCCCGTGAAGCCCGGTTCGGCCCACCCCACCATCGCCCCGTGGACGAGCACGGGCGAGAGCTCGGGGCAACGAGCACGGATCTCCGCCCGCAGCAACGACCCGGTGAGGGCGGCCAACGGGTCGGCTGGTTCCCCTCCGGCCCACCAGCCGACGCGCCGAGGCCAGAGGACATCGGTTCGGCCCATTGTGGGCAGATTACTACCGCTTACTGCCGCCCCGTGACCTGCCCGACGCACCGGCCCCGGCTCACCGTGGCCCGCTCCCCCCGCAGCTACGCTGCCACGAGTGGGCCGCGAACCTGGCACGGACGGCACCATGTCGGCGGGCCCGCCCTCCCGGGCCACCTACGCTCATCTGCTCACCCTGGTGGGCGCGTTCGCCTTTTGGGCGTGGTGGGACCGGGACCTGTGGTTCTTCGGCGACGAATGGGACTTCCTGGCCCAGCGCGGCCTTTGGCACTTACCGGCCAACCCGGCGAGCATCTGGTTCCCCCACAACGAACACTGGTCGACGCTGCCCATGCTTTTGTGGCGGGCCCTGTTTAGCGTCTTCCACTTGAGCAGCTACTGGCCCTATATCATCCCCGTCCTGGTCCTGCAGATCGGCGTCATGCACCTGTGCTGGCGGTTGTCGTTGCGGGCCGGCGTGAGACCATGGGTCGCCGTGGCGGCCGTGGGACTGCTCGGGTTCCTCGGCGCCGGGGCGGAGGACCTGACCTGGGCCTTCCAGGTCGGCTTCGTAGGCTCGGTCTTCTTCGGCCTGCTGGCCATCGAACTGCTCGACGGCTACCGCCCGCGGGGACTGATGGGGGCACAGGCGCCGGCGCCGCGTCTCGTGTACGCCAGCGTTGCCCTTTTGGCCGGCCTCATGTGCTCGACGATCGGCGACGCCATGCTGGTGGCAGCGGCCGTGCTGGCGGCGGCCCGGCTGCCCCGCAAACAAGCTCTGTGGGTGATCGGCCCGCCGTTGGCCCTGTACGTCGTCTGGTTCGCCGCCGTCGGTCGCCTGGGCATCTCGGCCCATTCCGACCGGTTCTCGCTTACCGGGGCCAGCGACATACCCAATTACATTTGGTCGGGGCTGTCCTCGGCATTGGGGCAGACGTTCAACCTGCCCAGTGCCGGCGGCGCCCTCCTTGTCGGAACGGGCGCGTGGACCGCTTACCGTTCGCGCCGCCTATGGGCCCGGGACCCGGCATTGCTCGCACTGGGCGCGGGTGTGGTCTGTTTTTACGCCTTGGCCGCCCTAGGACGGGACGGTTCGACGGTGAGTGCCGGCGTTTCGCGCTACGTGTACGTCGCCGTGGCGTTGCTCGTGCCGCTGATGGGCAAGCTCCTCAGCCCGGCCCGAGCCTCCAGCGGGGCTGTGTTCGGCGCCGTCGGCCTGCTCGCCCTGACGGCGCTCGGTAACGTCGGCCAGGCCCAGAGCTGGGCTTCGGCCCGCGCCGCCCTGACCTCTGCCTCCAAGGTCCAGGTGGTGGCCACGGGCCGGCTGCTCGGTGAAGGGGTGCAGTTCGTTTCCGGGCCCGACGCACCGCCCATCGGCCTCCTGCCCAATTTGGCGGCCGGACCGCTGGCGCGCTTGGCGCGGTCCCATCTGCTCCCCGACATCCCGGTGTCGGCCTTCGAGCTCATAAACGCCCGCACTGCGCTGGCCGTGGGGACGTGGAACGGTTCGGTGACGGCGCTGACCCGGCACCCTGTGTCCAGTGGCCGGTTCGTTTACCAAAAATCGACGTTTTCGGCGGTCTCGTCGCACCCGGGCGGTTGCCTGGCCCTCACGCCCAACAGCACGAGCCCGGTCCAGATCTGGCTGCGCCTGGCGCCGGGCGACAATGCGGCGTCGCTACTGGTCATCTCGCCCGAGGCCGCCGCCGGCACGATCAATTACCTGGCCGCCGTCCTGGTACCGCCCCAGGGACCGACGACGTCAGTCCCCCTGGAGCTAGTCGTGCCCCACAAGGGCAAGGGCTACCTGAGCGACAACGACCCCCAGGCCGAGCTGGTCATCACCTGGAACGTGGGTACCCCGGTCACCCTGTGCGGGCTGTCCGGGCCGTCCTGAAACCGATGCGCCGTCACGCGGCCCGAGCGGCGCACGGCCGGCAACGCTGGCGCGAATGGGCGACCGGCCTCTTCCCGCAGGCCGACGGGAGCGCGAGGCGGCGCGCCCTGGTGGCGACCGGCTACGCCTTGGGAGCCGCGTCGTTGAGCGCGGTGGCGCTTGTGCGTCAATCGGGCGTCGCCGCCACCAGTACGGCCTGGGCCGAAGATGCCAGGGTCTTCTACGCCCAGACGTTGACGACGTCGTTCGGCCGGGCACTTTTCAAGACCTACGACGGCTATGCCCAGCTGGTGCCCCGCCTGCTGGCCCAGGTCGCCCGCTGGGCGCCGCCCGGCCGTGCCGCCGGGGTCTTCGCCGTGGGCGGGGCCATCGGCTTCGCGCTAACCGCGTGCCTGGTGTTCCACATGGCCAGGGGGCACATCGGTCCCGCCCCGGTACGTGCCCTGCTGGTGGCGGCGATGGCCTTGCTCCCCATCGCCACCGCCGAGCTCCTAGACAACATGGTCAACCTGCCCTGGTGGTTGTTCTTCGCCGCCTTCTGGGCCCTTCTGTGGAGACCGCGGACCACGGCAGGCATGGTGGCCGCGGGGGCCTTGTGCTTCCTGGCCACCGCCTCGGAACCCCTGGTGGCCTTGTTCGTGCCGCTGGCCCTGGTGCGCGGCTTGGTCCTGCGCCCGCTTCGCGAGCACGCCGCCACCGCCGGGCTCGTTGTGGGCCTCGCCTACCAGGGCGTCGCCCGTTTGGTGTCGGGGGGCAAGTCGTTCACCCCCGCCGCCCTCCACGGCCTCGGGCAGGACTACGCGGAGCGGGCCGGGCTGTCCACCTTCGGCGGCATGAGGGCCGCCGACTGGCTGATGTCCCACAGCGCCACGGCCGCCGTCGCCCTCGGGGCCGTCATCGCCTGCGCCATCGTCGCTGCCGGTCTGACGGCACGGGACCAGGGCGTCCGCTCCTTCACTGCCGCCGCGACCGTGTTCTCGGTCGTCTGTTTCGTAGTCCCCATCTGGCTGCGGGGGGTCAGCGCCTTGTTGCAGACCAGCCCTCTGGCCGAGGGCAGCCGGTACCAGGCCGTCCCCTTGCTCCTGCTCATCAGCATCGTCATGGTGGTGGCCGGTCACTTGGCCCGTCCCCGCCCGGCACGACTGGCGCGCCGGCCGGGCCGCAACGGGACGGCTGTCGTCGTCGCCTGCGCCGTGCTGTTCCTCCCCACCTGGGTGGCCGATTTCCGGGACGCCAACTTGCGCTCACAGGGCCCGGCGTGGCCGCTCCAGGTGAGCCGGGCCGTGGCCAGTTGCCGGGACAGCCATGCCCGCACCGCCACCGTCAGGATCGACCCGCCCGGCTGGGAAGCGGTCCTGGTCTGCCGAGGCATCGCCTAACCGCGGCGCCGCTACGGCGGTGGCGCCTTGGTCGCCTCGTTGCCATAGATGGACCGCCAGTCGAATATGGGCGACGGGTCAAGCTCGGAGCCGTCGTCGAAATGCAGCTGTTCGGGGCGCACCGACAACCGCTCGGGCCACGAGCTCATGTTGTCATAGTGGTAATTGCTCCCGCCCCGTCGTAGGCCCGCCCGGTCCACCTCGAGGCGCCGGCGCATCTGCGCCTCGCTGCGCATCGGGTAATGACGCAAGTTGAAAAGCCGTGGGTAGCGCTCGCCTTTGGGCGGGTTGTGGTTGAACTCCCTTATGTTCGTGGCCGAGGCCCGCCAGCTCCTGACCCGCGGCGCGCAGTCAGGGAAAAGGCTGTAGTGGCGCACCCGTCGGGCCACCAGCTCGGTATTGACATCGTCGGCCGGCGTCCACCAGAAATTAAAATTGTTGAACTGGACCCAGTCATAAGGCGACGAAGCCACTTCGTACAGCCATTCCTGGTACGAGCGGCTCCGGTCCGGGCCCTCGAGGAACTCGTCCTGGTCCGGCCAGGACACCCAGTCGTAGCGGTCCACGTAATTGTCCAACAGGTTTTCGGACATGGCTTGGTACAGCTGGTAGAAGTCCACGCCGCGCGGGACGGTAGTGAGTTCGACGAGGTCCCCCTGGAGCGAGCGCAGCACATCGGGCGTCTCGTCAGTCGAGCCATGGTCCCAGACGACGACGTCGTGGCCCTGCTCGCGCAGGTAACGCACGGCTTCGCGCACAAGGTCCCCGTCGTTGTAACAGAGGAGCACGCCGAGCAGGCGGGGCACGGACGCCGGGCGCCCGCCCCCGTCCCGGCGCGAGCCGTGCCGCCACGGCCAGCGTCGCTGGGTTGCCTTGGTCATCTGCGCTCCCAGGCTATCTTCCGATAGCTTCGCGGGCGGTGGTCACGAACGCGCAGCCGAGGGGAGCAGTGGTACTCGGTATGCACCGCAGCGGCACCAGCGCCATCGCCGGGTTCCTCGCTAAGGCCGGCTTTTTCGCCGGCGAGGAAGCCGACCTGCTGCCGGCGGCCGAGGACAACCCCAAGGGCTTCTTCGAACGGGCCGACGTCAACGCGCTCAACGACCGCCTCTTGGACGAGCTGGGCGGGGCCTGGGACAAGCCGCCCCGGCGCGCACTGGTGGCTGAGCGCGCCCCGGCGTGGCAGACAAGGGCCGAGGACGTGCTGGCCGGTCTCGACGCCGGCGCCGGGGACCGGCCACTGGTCCTGAAGGACCCCCGCATCAGCCTCCTGCTCCCGGCCTGGCTGCCCATCCTGGACAGCCGCTTCGCCATCATCCTGGTGGACCGCAACCCGGTCGATGTCGCCCTGTCAGTCCGGCGGAGGGACCGGCGCCCGCTCTACGTGGCCCTGGCGTTGTGGCAGGCGTATTGCACGGAGCTGCTGGCGGGCCTGGACGGCCGGCGCGTCCTGGTCGTGCGCTACGAGAACTTCATCGAAGACCCGGAGCGCAATACAAGGCTCCTTCTTGACCGGTTGGCCGAGTTCCTGCCCGTCGAGGGAGCTGACGCCGCCCGGGCGCAGGGTTTTGTGTCCCGGGACATGCGCCACCACCGGACCGGGCCGACCGACCGGGCCAATGAGCAGGAGCTGACGGCCGCCCAGCTCGCGCTCTACCGCTGGCTGGCCGGGCTGCCCGAGGGTTGGACCGAGCTTTGCGCTCCGGACGAGCTGCGGGCCGAACCGCAGAGCGCCCTCGTCACCGCCGCTGAGTACTACGACGCCGTAGCCGACCGCTTCGGCATGGAGACCGCCTACGACGGCGAACGCCACAAGGCCTTGCACTTCGAACAGGCCACCGAGCTGAAGGACCAGCACATCGCCAACCTCGAAGGGGCGGTGGGCGGGCTTCGCCACCAGGTCGAAGCGCAGGCCACGCGGATCGCCGCCCTGGAGGCGCAGGTCGAAGACCTGGAAGGCGCCAATGAGGACCTGCGCCACGAGCTGCGCACGCTGCGCGAGGACGGCCGTGCCGCGGCCGGCAACCTGCTGGCGGTGGCGAAGCGGGGGCTGTCAGGCCGGCCGGCAGAATAGGGCGGCGGCGGCGGGAGCGGCGATGAGGTGGTGGGGCCGGTGCGGCTCAGTCTGTGGCCGCCTCCTGGGGGGACAGGCGCGCCACCCCCACGTCGGGCGCCCGCCGAGGGTCAAGGCAGAACTCGACCAGGGGCTTCGCCGCTTGTTGCCACGTGTAGCGCTGGGCCAGGGCGGCGAAGCGGTACCGCGACGGCGGGCCCGACAGCAGCCCGGCCAACGCCTGCTCCAGGCCGGCCACGTCGCCCGCGGCCACCGTCACGCCCAGGCCCGCCGCCGCCACTTCATCGGCCAGCACGTCGCCGGCCGTGAGGACCATGGGCAACCCCGCCCACAGGTAGTCGAGGACCCGGGACCGGAACGAATAACGGGTCTCGAGGTGGTCATGGTGAGCGCTGACACCGACATCGGCGTCGAGCAGGAAATCGGCACGCCGTTCGTAGGGCACCCAGCCCGGGTTGAAAAAGACGTGCTTGCCCGTCAACCCGAGCCGGTCCGACAGGGCCTGAAGCTCCGTGGCCACCGCCATCTCGGGGACGGCCGGGTTGGGGTGGCGAAGCCCCAGGAACACCAGGCGTAGGTCCGCCACCCGGTGCCGCAGGCGGTCGACCGCCCGCAACACCGAGACCGGGTCCAGCCAGTTGTACACTCCCCCGCCCCACAGCACCACCTTGTCGAAGGGCCCTATCCCCGGAACGGTGCCGCGCAGGCCGTGGGCCTGGCGACGTGGCGGTTGGCTGGGCAACCCGTAGGGCACGACCGAAATGAGCCTTTCGAGGAGAGGGTCGGCGGCGTAGTTGTAGGCGTTGACGCGTCCCAGGGCCGACAATGACCCGAGCCAGAAATCCCTTTGGCGCTGGCTGGCACAGGTGAAAAAATCGCCCCGGAGGAGGGCCACGTTGATGATCCCGGCCTGGCGGGCCACGGCCCGGTCGTGCGCCTCGACGTCGTCGCCACCCATCTCGAGGTTTTCCAGGTGAGCGGGGTCATAGATGTCGACGACCACCGGCTTTTCCGTTTCACGTAGCTCTCGGGCCATATAAACCAGGGCGCTGGGGGTGAACAAAACATCAGCGCCATCGACGAGTTCGGCCAGAGCGGGACCTTCCGCCAGGCGGAGCTCGGCGTTGGGGTGGGCCCCGGAGACCCCCATCGTGCTGGCCAGGACCACCTCCATGTGCTCGCCCAGGACCTGGGCCAGGTTCCAGGCGCGAATGGCTGGGCCCGGCATCTCAGGCCCTATGGGGTCGGTCGAGAGCACCAGTGCCCGTCGCCCGTTACGCTGCCTGGCTGTGAGCTCGTCCGTGACGGTACCCGGCACCCCCGTGAGGCTACCCGCTATGGCCATGGGGCTACCTGGCCCCACCGCTGGTATGCGAGGGCGCCCATGACGCGTGTCCTCGTACTGACCGCCGATGTCCTGAGGCCCCAGATGGCCGGGCCGGCCATGCGCGCCTGGCATATCGCCGACCACCTCGCCGCCGAGCACGAAGTCCGCCTCGTCACGACCTCGCCGTACTGCGAGATCAGCTCGGACCGCTTCGTGGTCGCCGCCGCCGGGGCCGAGGAGCTGGCCGAAGCGGAGGCCTGGAGCGACGTGATGGTCCTTCAGGGCTACGTCACCCACCACCACCCCGTCTTGGCCACGTCGCAGAAGATAATCGTCTTCGACGTCTACGACCCCCTTCACCTCGAGACGCTGGCCCTGACCAAAGGGGCGAAGGGCCCGGTCAGGGACGACCATGTACGCCTCTCGGTCGACAACCTCAACCGTCAGCTCCGGCGGGCCGACTTCCTGATGTGCGCCAGCGAACGCCAGCGCGACCTGTACATCGGACAGCTGTGCGCGCTGGGCCGGGCTAATGCCCTCACCTACGACCACGACCCCACCTTGCGCAGCCTTATCGACGTGGTGCCCTTCGGCCTGCCCGATGACCCGCCAAAGCACGACGCGCCGGCGCTGCGCGGAGTGGTCCCGGGCATCGGCCCAGACGACGACGTGCTCATCTGGGCGGGAGGCGTTTATGACTGGTTCGACCCCCTGACCCTGGTGCGGGCGGTCGGGCAACTACGGGAGAAAAGGCCTTCCGTCCGGCTTTTTTTCATGGGCATGCGCCACCCGAACCCGGACGTGCCGCCTATGCAAATGGCTATCAGCACGCGTGCCCTGGCCGAAGAGCTCGGCCTCACCGGCAAGCACGTCTTTTTCAACGACGGCTGGGTCGAATATGCACAGCGGCAGAATTTCCTCATGGAGGCGACCCTGGGCGTCACCACGCATTTTGACAGTGCCGAGACGCGCTTTGCCTTCCGCACCCGGGCGCTGGATTACCTATGGGTCGGTCTACCTGTGGTGACTACCGAAGGCGACTGGTTCGCCGAACTGGTGGACCGCGAGGGACTGGGCCTGTCGGTCCCGCCCGAGGACCCCGACGCCCTGGCTGACGCTCTGTACCGCCTCCTGTCCGACCCGGCGATGATGGAGACCTGCCGAGAGCGCGCCGCGGCCGTGCGCCCAAGCTTGCGTTGGTCGGTGGTCCTGGAGCCGCTGGCCGCGTTTTGCCGCCAGCCGCAGCGGGCGCCCGACCTGCTGGCGCCGCCACCGCCACCCGAGCTGCCAACGCCACTCGAGCCGACAGGACCAGCTGAGCCGGCGGAGAAACGTGAGCCCCCGTCGCTCCCTGTGCCCCTGCCTGCGCCCGTCCCAAGCTCTGCTCCTACCGCCGAGCCGGTGGCTTCGGAGGGCCACTTTGCCCCGGCCGTCAATAGCGGGCTCAGCCTCATCGAACTGGCTCGTCATCACTACCGTCAGGGTGGTCTCGTCCAGGTAGTCAGGCGCGCCGCCTCGAAAGCGGAGCGCCTGGCGCGCCAGGTGGCAGTCGGAAAAGAAGAGCGGGCGGGTTAGGCGGGGACGGGCTCGCCTACCGAGCGCGCCCGTGAGATCACCTGGTCGATGAAGCCGTACTCCAAGGCCTCGTCGGCGGTGAACCAGCGGTCACGGTCGGAGTCCTTTTCGATGCGTTCGATGGTCTGGCCGGTATGAAAAGAGATGCGTTCGGCCATCATCCGCTTCAGGTAGACGATCTGCTCGGCCTGGATGGCAATATCCGTAGCTTGGCCCTGCATCTGGCCCGAGGGCTGGTGCATAAGTATGCGCGAGTGCGGGAGGGCATACCTTTTCCCGGGGGCCCCGGAGCAGAGCAGGAACTGGCCCATGGAAGCGGCCAGTCCCATGCAGACCGTGGAGACGTCGCACGGCACGTACTGCATGGTGTCGTAGATCGCTAGCCCGGCGGTGACAGAGCCCCCCGGCGAATTGATGTAGAGACTGACGTCCCGGGTCGGGTCCTCCGCCGCCAACAGGAGCAGCTGCGCGCAGATGAGGTTGGCCGCCCTGTCCTCGACTTCCGTGCCGAGGAACACGATGCGCTCGCGTAGTAACCGCTGGTAGACGTCGGCACTCGGGTCGGGGGCGCCGCCCGGTGCCTGGGACAGCGGTGCGGCTGGCATATAGAGCTGGGGCATACAAGGAGGGTACTGCCAAACCGGGGGGCGGCGGCGGTAGGACCGGTACCCGGGCCAATGCGGCCAAGCGCACGTTCCCGCAGCGCTAAGCTTTCGCCCGCCTACGCGGACGTGGCGAAACTGGTATACGCGCCAGGTTTAGGTCCTGGTCCCGAAAGGGGTGGAGGTTCGAGTCCTCTCGTCCGCACACACACAACACACACGCCGCGCACGTTCGCCTCTAACCGGGCGGCAGCATGTCTGGGACGAACCGCATAAAGTCGTCCCGGTGCAGGCTCAACGTAAGTGCCGGGGTCGCCGCCATGACATCGGCTTGGCGCGGCACCCCGTGTAGTGCAGCGATCTCGCCAAAGGAGTCACCGGGTCTCAGCTCGGCCTGGTGGCCGTCGGCGTCGACAATGGCTTGTCCTTGCAGGAGCAGGGGCCATGGGCGTCTCCACCAACCGGTACACAAGCCCTACTGTTTAGAGCCCGTTAATCAACTATTAATCTGCGGATGGCATTTGTTCCTGCCGGTCAATTATCTCCTGCCGCCTTTTGTACCAGTGCCCGGCACGTCATGACCACGTGGTCAACCGGCGGGTCGATCATCACCGCCACCAGTCGGGGCCGCGCGAACGAGCGGCACTCAGCCACGGCCGCCGGCAACCGGCTCGTCCACGCCGGCCCCTTGGTACGGCCGTTGCGGTCACGTAAATCGGCCGCCCAGCCCGGGACCAACAGGACGCAGCACAAGGCGACGGCGCCCATTGTCGCCACGTTGCTGCGCCGGCCCCCGCCGCGCACGTGGGCGCCACGCCCGTGTTGGCCGGCCGGCCCTGTGCGGCCTCGCCCGGCCGACAGGTGGCCGGCCAGGACCAGGACCAGGCTGATGAGCATGAGCATGGGTGTGGCCGCGTACCGGCCGGCATAACCTACGGACTTGGCCGTTTGCATGTAGGCCCCGGCACCCCGGAGCCAGACGGGCACGGCGAAACACAGGGGGGCCAGCACGGCCACCGTCACGGTCAGGGCACGCACGTGCCTGTCCCCCAGCTTGAGCCCGGCCACCAAGATGGCGAGAAATATGACGCCTCCGACGACCTCGGCCACCGGACGGTCCCAGCGGACTATAGCGTCTGTGGCCCGCAGGCCGGTCAACCAGCCCAGCCCCACCCGGGCACCGAAGGCGGCCGGTATGGAGGTGACGCCCGTCCTCGAAAACGAGCGCTCACCATGGGCGCCCAGCACCACCGCCAATTGGTAAACGAGCCCAAATGCCAGTCCGACGGAGGCGGCATTCTCACGCCAACGGGGCAAAGCGACCGCCCTCACAACCGCCAAGGGCATGAGCAGGCCGACCAGGGGTTCGGAAGCCGCGGCCAGCAGGCACACCAGAGCCGCCACCGCCCGGCCTCCGGGACCTGACGGTCGCCACAGCAAGGCCCAGAACCCAGCGAAGAAAATCCACCAGGGCAGGTTGACAAGGTTGTCGAGCATCTCTACCACGGCCAGCGGTAGCAGGACCATGGAAGCCACGAGGAGGGCCCGCAAAGGGGGCGAGGCGATAAGCCCGCGGGCCATGTGGAAAACGAGGCAGGAAACAAGCGCCAGTCCCACCGCACCAGACAGGGCGACGGTCGTGGGGACATCTCTGAGCGGGCCCAGGCCGGTCAACTGGACGGCGAGCCGGGGCACCAGTTGCCCGTAGCCGTTGTAGGAGGCAACCAGGGTGTGCAGGACGGAATGGGCCACCGCCTGGGAGTAAAAGATGACGCCGTCTTCGGCCCAGAGCGTGTCTGTGGCCGGCAAGCCGCTCTGACGGGCGAGGGCCAGGACTACGACCAGGACGAAACCGCCGGTGTAACCGCCCACCAACAGGGGCCAAGGTAACGAGGAACGGCGGGCGGGCGGAAAAAGCGGCTCCGCCCAGGCCTGTCTACCCACGGGACAGGCCTCTACTCACAGGAATAGTCGGGGTCGATGTTGGTCGGCCCCCCATTTCCTTCATACCCGAACTGGACCAGCCAGGGGACGCCGTCCGCAAATCCGATCGACATGGAGCTCAACGTCGAGGGGTCACCAGGCACCACCGCCCTTTGGCAGTAGGACTGCGCGCTGTAGGTCCCGCCCGTCTCGCCATACGCGCCCGCCACCCAGATGGGCGGAGAACCGGGAGGGACGTAAGAGCCGGTTATCTCGCCCCACTGGTACCAGGTGGAGTAAATCCCCCCGATGTCGCCCGCGGCCTTGATGGCGTCCAGCGCGCCCTGGATTATGGCGGCATTGACCGGTCGGTACCTTTTCTGCGTGGGCCATCGCTCCGCCGTCTCGATGTCCACCCACCAGATTTTCGGGTCCACGCCTTTGGCTCTCACAAAGGCGAGGTCGTCCTCGGCGTAGTTGTAACCCCAGTCGTAACCTTCGCACAGGCTGCTCGTGGCCGAGCACGCCGCCTTGGGCCCGGTTGCCTCCGGGGCGGGGTCCCCGCCCGGCGCCGGTTGAAGGATGATGTACACCGAAAGGTTCGTGCCCGACCAGGCCGCCTCGACGGCGAAGCAGGCATTGAACCCGTTGATCTTGCCGTTGTTGACCCCGACTACGACGAAGGCCGGGTCGCCGGGCAGCTTCTGCACCTTGGCCGAGCCCAGGGGCAGGCACTGCGGCCACGACACGTCGTAGCCCGTGTCCCCTGGAGCATAAGGGTGGGCCGGACTGGTGCCGGGGGCTGTGGTCGTCGTGGTCGGGCGGGTGGTGGTCGTGGGCCGGGTCGTTGTGGTAGGGCGGGTCGTAGTGGTACGCGGGGTGGTCGTGGTCGGCCGGGTGGTCGTGGTCGGCCTCGTCGTGGTCGGCCTCGTCGTGGTCGGCCTCGTCGTGGTCGGCCTCGTCGTGGTCGGTCTCGTCGTGGTCGGTCTCGTCGTGGTCGTGGTCGTGCGTCGGACCGTAGTGGTGGTTGTGGGCTGGGACGTCGTGGTGGTCGTCGAGCTCGTCGGTGGCACGGGAGCGCCGGTGGGCACGACCACAAGCGCCACCACCGGCGCCGTCGACGTCGAGGCCGTGGCACCGCCCCGGTGGGGAGCATCCCCGAAGGGGAAAACGGCGCCATTTTGCGCCGCCAGCCAGTAACCCTTGCCATCAGGGGCCGCCGCCATCACCGCCACCGTGGGAGGCGGCCTCAGTGCCCCGGTGGACCCGTAGAAATGGGCGTCCCCATACGCGAATATGCCGCCGTCCTTGGCCACCAGCCAGTAACCGCCGCCGTCGGGGGTAGCAGCCATCCCGACAATGGGCTGGTTGAGCCGCGCCGACCCGGTGGACCCCAGGAACCGGGCATCACCAAAGGCAAAGGTGCCGCCGTCCTTGGCCACCAGCCAGTAACCGCCGCCGTCGGGGGTAGCAGCCATCCCGACAATGGGCTGGTTTATCGGCTGGGAGCCCATGGAGCCGAAGAAGCGGGCGTCACCGAAGGCAAAGATGCCGCCGTCCTTGGCCACCAGCCAGTAACCCCCGCCGTCGGGGGTCACAGCCATCCCGACGATGGGGCTCTCGAGCCGAACGGCGCCCGAAGAGCCCCAAAACTCGGCGTCACCGAAGGCGAACACGCCTCCGTCAGAGGAGACGAGCCAATAACCATCGCCGTCCGGCGTGGACGCCGCGCCGACGATGGCACGGTTCAGCTTCTGTCCTGACAGGTCTCCCAGGGCCGGAGCGCCGAAATCGGTCACCGTGCCGTCCGCCCTCACTACCCGATAGGCAGGCGCTGGGACGGCGGTCGTTTTCGGCACCGTGGTCATCGTGGGTCGGGTGGTCGTGGGGCGAGTGGTGGTCGTGGGGCGAGTGGTGGTCGTCGATGTCCCTGTCGAGGGGGAACCGGCGGGAGCCGTGGTCGCCGTGGTGGTGGTGCCGGTCGCCCCGGCAAGAGGTGCGCCCGCTGTGCCCGGGAAAAAGGCAAGGATGGCCACCAGGGCCAAACCGGTGCCCAACCTCGAGCGCCACGATGCGCTCGTCTCGTTAGCCGCTTTTTTGGACCTGCATGTTGCCACCACTAAGGCACAGCGCGGCAATCGCCGCTCGGTCAAGCCCTGCCCTCCTCGGCTTTGTCAGATGATGCCCTCGCTCAGTGCATTGCGCACCCAGGGGATTACCTCGTCCAGCATCTCCTCGAGCGGCGTGGTGGCTTCAAAACCCAAAACTTGCTTCGCCTTGTCTACCGAAGGGACCCTCTTGGCGACGTCATGCTCGAAAGGAGCGTCGCTCACATAGCGGAACGGTTCGTCCGGGCCCTGGACCTTGCGCCAGATAATGGCAGCAAGCTCAAGGACCGTGGTCGAGGTTGCGGTGGACAAATTGAAATCCTGGTTCATGGCCGCGTCGTGCTCCATAGCCGTCACGATGCCCCGCGCAAGGTCCCCGCCGTAAGTATAGTGCCTCACCTGGGAGCCGTCGCCCAGAATGTGCAAAGGATCTTGACCGAGAAGGGCCTTTTGCACCAGGTCCGGCACGACGTGGCTCATGGCCAGTTTGACGTTGCCCGAAAGTACTTCTACGTCGCCCAGGGCCCGCCCTTCGCCGACCCCGACGCAGTTGAAGGGCCGCAGGATGGTGTACGGCAGGGCGTACTGGTCCCAGGCGGCCCGAGCGAAATACTCAACCGCCAACTTCTGAAAACCGTAAGACGACAGCGGGGGCGGCACCTTGTGCTCGTCACCCTCCACCGATGGCCAGCGGTCGGTCGACTCGAAGACCATCGACGAGCTCAGGTAGGTCACCTTCTTCAGGCGGCCGGCCCGGCGGGCGGCTATGGCGGCGTCCACCGAGGAGGCGATAATCCTCTCGTTGGTAGCGAGCAGGTCGTAAGCGTAGGTGTGAAAGTAGGAGATCCCGCCGATCATGGCGGCGCCGGCGATGAAATGGTCGCACCCGGACAGGAGCCCCTCGAGCAGCGTCGCGTCCTTGCAGTCGCCCTCCACGAAGGTGTAACGGGGATGGGAGTCGTACGACTTGCGGACGGCCCCGTACTTGGACAGGTTGTCGACCCCGATCACCTCGTACTCCCGTCGCAGGAGCTCCTCTACCACATAGCCCCCGATGAACCCGGCCGAGCCGCTCACGAGTACCGTCGTCATGATTGTTGATCTCCGTTCTTGTCCATCATTTTGCGGAGGGCCGCCACCGTGAGCTTCGGCCCGAAAGCGAAGCGGTACCAGCGCAGGTACGCCGGCAGCCACTTGGCCATTTTGAAATGTGACTCCCCGAAAGTCCGGTCGAGCCATATGGTCGGCACCTCGGCCACCGGTAGGCGCAGCCGGCGGGCCTTGGTCACGAGCTCGAGCCCGACTTCGAAGCCCTTGTCACTGTCAATGCCCACTTCGTCGACGAAGGCGCGGTCGTAAGCCTTGAAGGAGTTGGTCGGGTCCCAGGTGCCCACCCGGGCCAGGATCCTCAACGAGGCTCCGGCACTGCGGGACATCAGCCCCTTGAGGAGCGGCCCTCCGACTTGCTGGCCCCCCTTTGAATAGCGTGATGCCGCAGCTACGACCACGCCCCGTTCGACCAGCCGACTGAGCTGGTCGATTTGCTGGGGGTCGTCACAGCCGTCCGCCATCGTGACGACCACCACATCGGCCACGGCGGCCTCGAAACCGGCGCGTATGGCCCGGGCCGGGCCCGGGCCCTTGTTGTTGAGCACCAGACGTACGCGATCGTCTTCCTTGGCATACTTCTCGACCCAGGGCACGGTCGAGTCCTCGCGCGAGTCGCAAACCACGAGGATCTCGCAGGACAGATTCACCGCCTCACCGATGAGCTCCAATGCGCCGGTGATGGCCTCGCCCTCCTCGCGGGCGGTGACCACCACGGATACCCGCGGCTTCACACCCGCACCCCCTGGCCTCTGATGTCCCAGATGTCGACCACCGGTTTGGCCGTGGACAGCTCGGCGTAGCGGCGATGGGGAGCCCCGATAACCAGCAGGTCGGCGCGGTCCATGACCTCGTCCTGGCTCACCAGCGAGGGATCGGTCTTCACGTACGGGTCGGCGCAGAGCACGTCGGTCGCCTTAAAGCGCAAGATGCGCTTCAGCTTGTACGCCAGGCTCGACCGGGCATCGTCGCTGTCACCCTTGAAGGCCATGCCCAGGATCCCGATCGTCATGGTGGACAGGTCATAGCGGCGCGAGAGGCGGTCGACAAGATAGAGCGGGAGGCCCTCGTTGACCATCATGGCGGCGTGGCCGAGCATGAAATTGTTGTTGTTGAAGGCCGCCAGTTGCATCGTGTCCTTCAGCAGGCAGGGGCCGGCGGCAAAACCGGCGGCGGGCAAGTCGGCCGCCCGGGGGTAGTGCTGGGTCACGCCCTGGCGGATACGCTCGTAATCAAGCCCGAAGTCGTTAGCCATCATGTAGAGCTGGTTGGCCAGGGCGAACTTCAGGTAGCGATAGGCGTTCGTGTAGAGCTTGGCCAGCTCCGCCTCCTCGGGCAGCAGCTCGACCGTCTCGCTGGCCAGGACCTCGAACAACTTGCGCGCCCTCGCCAGCGCCCCCGGGCTCCGGGCGGAGACGATCTGGGGCAGCTCGAACAGCTCGGTGAGGGCCTTGCCCTCGGCGATCCGCTCAGGGCAGAAGGCCACGTCGATGCCGACGCCGAGCGCGGCCAGGCGGCGCTCCACCAGCGCCGTCACCCCGGGGTAGACGGTGCTGCGCAGGACCAGGAGCTGGCCCCGGCGCAGGTGTGGAGCCAGCGCTTCGACGGCTTCCGGCACGACATGAGGGTCAGGGTTCAGGTGTTCGTCCACCGGTGTGCCGATGACCACCACTACGTGTTCGGCCCGGGCGACGATCTTCGGGTCCGTTGAAGGCTGCAATCGCGAGGCCGCGATCACCCGTTTGAGCGCCTCCGGCGCCCCCGGCTCGTCGAAGGGCATAACCCCGGAACTGACCATGTCGACCGCGATGGCGTCGAGGTCGTAGACGCCGACATGAAGGCCCCGGTCGGCGAAAGCCAGAGCGAGGGGAAGCCCGACGTGGCCGCAACCTCCCACGACTACGACGTCAAGGTCAAACTCCACTGCATCTCCTAATTTCTTCTTTGGACCTTCTGCGGCTTGGTGGCCGGGAGACAGGACCGGCCCACCGGAACCACGATGTGGCCCCGCACGCGGGGGGCCGGCTTGGCCGGAGCCTAGCAGGGAGGGCTCATAAGGGGGCTCTGGGGACCGGTGTGTCGGCGTCTTCGAGGCTGCTCACGGACGGGAACCGGCCACTGGCGACCGGGGTGGGCGCGTCCCGGCCGAACAGCTCGACGACCCAGCCCCAACGCGCCCGCCAAATAGCCCGGCGAGCCGCCAGGCCGGCCTGGTCGTCAGCCGGAGGGTGCACCTTCAGCGACAGGTAGGCGGCGCCCCCGACGGGGATGGGCAGCCAGAAATTGACCAGCCGCCAACCGATGACGCCCCAGATGGCGATCGTCCGCGGGGTGCCGAACCCGACGAGGATGCCGCTCACCGTGGCCTCCACCACGCCGAGACCGCCGGGCGTGAGGGGGATGGCGGCAGCGATGTTGGCGACCCCATAGGCGATCACCAATGCCACCGGGTTGACCCAACGGCCGAAGGCGCCCACGAACACGAACAGCGATCCCATGTCGAACAGCCAGTTGGTGCTGGCGAAGGTCACGGACTCGCCGAGCCGGCGCCGGTCCGTGGAGAGCTCCTTCACCCGTTCCACCAATCGGGCGAACAGTCTCGGTAGCGTTTCGGGCTCGAGGAACGGCACCTTGGCGCCGATCGTCCGCACCAGCCTTGCCGCTCGCTCGTTCCCCTTGGTGAACAGCACAACCAGGCCGGCCAGGAAGGCCAAGAGCAGGACACCGATGATGGCCACGGTCAGATAGGCAGGCTGGAAACCGTACAGCGGGATCGAGACAATGAGCCCAAGCAGGAATATGGCGTTGAGCACCACCGCCGAGCCGAGGCCCTGAGTCGCCAGGGCGAAGCCGGCATCGGTCGTGCTGACACCTGAGCGCAACAGGAGGCGGTAGCCGAGCGAGTAACCTACGGCGCTCCCCCCCGGTACGCAATGGCTGAGGGCGAGCGTGGAGAGCTGGATCCTCGACAGCGTGACCAGGCCCGGGTCGGATTCCTTGGGTATAAGGGTACGGGTGAACTGGAAGTAGGAGACCAGGGACAGGATCTCGAGCACCAACGCGGCTAACGGCAGGAAGGGGTTCGCGTTAGCCAGCACGTGCAAAGCCTCGTGGGTGCCACCGATCTGGGGCACGACGAAGTACTCGACGATGAAGCCGACGACCTGGAGCTCGGCCAGGTGGCGCACGGTGCGCGGCAACCACCGCCGGTGCCGGCCCGCCGGCTCGGCTTTCGGCTCCGGCTCCGGCGGCGTGCCCGAGGCCAGCCGGTGGGCAAGGGACCGAAAGGCGCGGCCCCGGTGGGAGAGCGCGTTCTTGGCGTCGGGGGAGACCTCCGCCAGTTCCCCGAATGTGCGGCCGTCGGACTCGAAGGGGACGAAGACCGGGTCGTAACCAAAGCCGCCCCGCCCCCGGCGCTCCCCGGCTATCCAGCCCTCCACGCTCCCCTCCGCGGTGGTCTCCCGCCCGTCGGGCCACATGGCGACCGCCACCGTGACAAACCTCGCCCGACGCTGGTCAGGTCCCACCCAGGGCTTGAGCTCGGACAGCACTTTGTCGACATTGGCCTCGTCGTCGGAGGGCTCCCCGGCGTAACGCGCCGAACGCACCCCGGGTGCGCCGGCCAGGGCTTCCACCTCCATCCCGGTGTCCTCGGCAATGGCCGGAAGACCCGTGGCCTCGACCAACGCCCGCGCCTTGAGGCGGGCGTTGCCGAGCAAAGTCTCCTCTGTTTCCTCGACCTCCCCGACGCTCGCCGGCCGGTCGACCAGCTCGATCCCGAGGTCGCAGGAGGCGAAAATCTCCCGGATCTCGCGTGCCTTGTTGGGGTTGGTCGTGGCAAGCACGAAGGTCC